>NZ_CP195161.1:2482026-2792279 GCF_051200835.1 Janibacter sp. GS2 | reverse complement strand
AGCGTCGTCGCACCGAGGATGAAGCCGAAGCCGGGACCGAAGACGCGTCCGGCGAGGATGAGCAGGAAGAAGACCGTCTCCAGCCCGGCGGCGCCGGCCCCGAGGGGACGCAGGGCTGCGCCGACCGCGGAGAGGACCCCGAGCATCGCCACCGCCTTGGTGTCGAGGCCACCGTCGCTGACCTCGGCGAGGACGACGGCGAGCACCCCGATGAGGATCGCCGCGAAGACGAGGGGAGCGTCACCGGAGTGGGACAGCCCGGTGTCGGGGGAGATCAGGAGCGGCCAGAGGAAGGCGAACAGCCCGGCGACCGACGTGAGGCCGATCGCGATGATCGCCCGCGGACGCAGCTGGACGGCCGTTCGCGTCACGAGGGCACCTCGCCCGCGGCCGCCTGCGCCGCCGCGACCGTCAGGAGGGGAGCGGGCGCGAGGACCTTCGCCACCTGGGGCGCGAAGGCGGGCGAGGACATGATGACCTCCGCGGCCGGCCCGTCGGCGATGACCTCGCCGTCGGCCATGATGACGACCCGGTCGCTCGCCTCGGCGACGAACTCGACGTCGTGCGTGGACAGCAGGACCGTGCGGCCGCGGTGGACGAGGGCGTGCAGGGCCCGGCACAGCGCCGCCTTGGCCGTGTAGTCCAGCCCCCGGGTCGGCTCGTCGAGGAGGAGCACGGGCGGGTCCGCGGTGAGCTGGACGGCCAGCACGAGGGAGAGCCGCTGGCCCTCGGAGAGGTCGCGCGGGTGCGTGTCGGGGGAGACGCCCGGGGCGATGCTCTCCAGCGTGCTCGCGCAGGTCCCCGGCTCGGCCTGCGCATCGACGTCCGCGCGGTGGCACTCGGCGCCGACCGTGTCGAGGTAGAGCAGGTCGGCGGGGGTCTGCGGGACGAGTCCCACGGCGCGACGGCGGGCCGCCGGCTTCAGCTGGGCCGGGTCGACCTCGCCGTCGGCGGTGGTGACCCGGATCGCGCCGCGGGCGCGGGTACCCGAGCCCTGCAGCGCCCACAGCAGCGAGGACTTGCCGCAGCCGTTGCGGCCCATGAGTGCGGTGACGGTGCCCGGACGCAGGGTGAGGTCGACGTCGTCGACCGCGATGAGGCGGCCGTGGGTGACGCGGACGCCCTTCGCCTCGAGACCCCCGGCCTGCGGTGCCGGTGGGGTCGGCGCCGGCACCTCCCCGAGAGCGCGACGAAGGGGGCCGGCCGCCCGGCGGGCATCGCGCACGGACAGCGGGAGCGGTGTCCAGCCCGCCCACCGGCCGAGCTCGACGACGGGCGGCGCGACGCTCGCCCCGATCATGACCGTGGCGGGGGGTCCGTGCTCGACCCGGCCGTCGACGACGTGGACGAGCGAGTCCGCGTGGTGGATGACGCGCTCGATGCGGTGCTCGGCGACGATGACCGTCGTCGACAGGTCGTGCACGAGGCGGGAGATCGCGCCGAGGACGTCCTCGGCGGCCGTCGGGTCCAGGGCCGAGGTCGGCTCGTCGAGGACGATGACCTGCGGGTGCTGGGTGAGCACCGCGCCGATGGCCACCCGTTGCTGCTGACCGCCGGAGAGATCGCGCAGCGGGACGTCCCGCAGGTCGGCGATGTCCATGACGTCGAGGGCCTCCTCGACCCGACGTCGCATGGTCGCGGGCGGCAGACCGAGCTGCTCCATGCCGTAGGCGAGCTCGGACTCGACGGTCTCGGTGACGAAGCCGGCGAGGGGGTCCTGCCCGACGACACCGACGACATCGGCGAGGTCCCGCGGCTGGTGGGTTGCGGTGTCGCGGCCGGCGACGAGGACCCGGCCCTGCAGGTGGCCCCCGGTGAAGTGCGGGACGAGGCCGTTGACGGCGCCGAGCAGCGTGGACTTGCCCGACCCGGTCCGGCCGACGACGAGCGCGAGCTCGCCCTCCTCGATCGTCAGGTCGACCCGCCGCAGTGCGGGGGTGTCGACCCCGTCATAGGTGATCGTCACGTCCTCGAAGACGACAGCCGGTTCGGGTGCCCAGCTCACGGGTGGCTCCCTTCGGTCGGGACGGTCTCGGTGGTCGGCCCGGTCGCCGTGATGCGCCCGCGCCGGTCGCGCTCCCGGGGGCGAGGCGGCTCGGGGGTGATCAGGCCGGGCAGCGTGGCGACGAGCAGCCCGAGAGTGAGCAGCCACGGCAGGGGCGGGGGAGCGATCGGGGCGAGCGGCATCGTCAGGGTGCTCGGCTCCCAGGCGGCGCTCGCGAAGGCCGTGGCCGCGGCGACGATCCCGCACCCCGCGGTCAGGGTCTCCGGCAGGCGCCAGGGGGAGGGGCGGTAGGTGGTGCGCGTCACCGAGGTCGAGCCGCTGGCCAGCCCGAGGGCGCCGAGGAGGACGCCGACGAGGAGGAGCGGGAGGCCGATCCAGTCCGGGCTCGTGGCGTCGAGGAGGCCGTAGCTGCCGACCGAGATGCCCAGGAGGCCGCCGAGCGTGAGCATCCCGGTGAGCCGGTGCCGGGCCGGAGTGGTCTCATCGCGGCGGCCGTATCCACGCGAGTCCATCGACGCGGCGAGCGCCATGGACCGCTCGAGGGTGTCCTCGAGGACCGGCATCGCCACCCGGCGGAAGGCGCGCACCCCACGGGCCCCGTCCCCCCGCAGCAGGCGGGCCCGGTGCACCCGGCGGACCGACTCGGCGAGCTGGGGCGCGACGCTGATGGCGACGATGATCGCGGTACCGATCTCCTGCAGGGCACCGGGCAGCGCCGCGAGCAGCCGCTTCGGGTCGGCGAGGGCATTCGCCGCGCCGACACAGAGGATCATCGTCGCCAGGCGCATGCCCTCGAAGATCGCCGCGAGCAGACCCTCGAGCCGCACGTCGCCGAGCAGGTTGATGCCGGCCGCCCAGCTCGGCAGCTCGATCGTCGGCAGCGGGAGCACGATGATCTCGCCCCACTTGAGGCCGACGAGGACGTGCAGCACGATCCGCAGCACGATGATGGCGGCCCCGAGGATCGCGTACAGCCGGAAGGCCCGGGCCCACGGTGAGCTGCTGCGCCGGGCCATGACGACGAAGGTCACCGCGCTCGCCGCGAGGAGCAGCACGAGCGGGTTCGTCGTCTGGGAGACCGCCACCGCGAGCCCGACGGCCCACAGCCACCAGGCGCCCGGGTGGACCGCGCGGGGGGTCGAGGAGGGCACGAAGGGGGTCAGTCCCTCCTCATGCGAGCCACGGCGACGGCGCTGCTGCCGAGCACGAGGAGCAGCCCGCCACCGATCGCTGCCGGGATGACCGAGCCGCCACCACCTCCGCTCCCGGTGTCCCGGGGAGCCGCGGTGGCGTCGTCATCGCTGGAGCTCGGTGCGGCCGACGTGGACGAGGTGGATGAGCTCGACGTGGTCGTGCTCGACGTCGTGCCGTCCTGCGTGGAGCTGTCCTTCGTCGCGTCGTCCCGGGTGGTCTCGTCCTGCCGCGTGGTGGCCTCGTCCCGGGTGCTCTCCTCACCCTGCTGCTGCGTGACCGACGGCGCCGACGAGGCGCTGGGCGACGCGGTGGGGGAGTCCCGCTGCGTGCCCGTGGGGGCGCCGCTCGAGGGCGGTGCCCCGGCCGGGGACCCGGCGGCCGAGGAGGGGGATCCGCCGCCGGTCGATCCGGTGGGGGCGGCGCTGCTGCGAGGCGCGGAGGTCGAGGGAGCGTCGGTGGAGCTCGGCGTCGGCCTCGCGGAGGATGTGGGCGGGGGAGTCGTGGCGGGCTGGGGCCTGGTCGTCGTGGCGGGAGCGGCCGTCGGTGGGGCGACGCTCGGTGCTGCTCCGGAGCCGAGGCGGAACCCGACGACGGTCCCCGGCTTCGGGTCGAAGGCGTAGACGCCGGTGCTGGCGTAGCTCCAGGAGCCGCCCGCCGCGGCGTGGTGGAAGGCCCAGTACCGACTGCTCGGGGGCATCCGGACGCAGGAGGTGGTGGGGGCACCGTTGATCGTGCACACCGCGCCGGGCTGGGTCTGCACCTGCTCGACCGAGAAGCCGGCGGCGGTGAGTGCGGCGCCGGCACTCCCGGGGTCGCCGGAGGCGCAGCGCACGTCGGCGGACGCTCCGCCCTGCACGACCACGGTCACCCCGCTGCTCCCGGTGCACGCGGCAGCCTGCGCCGGGGAGGCAGCGGCGAGCCCTCCCCCCGCGAGGAGGGCGGCCATGCCGAGACGGGCGAGCACATGGGGCATCAGCGACGCTGCCCCGCGACCCGGGCCGCGATGACCACGGCAGCGGCCAGGCCGCCGGCGCCGAGGGCGAGCAGCCCCAAGGGGGCGCCGGAGGTCTCATCGTCGGTCTGCACGACGGCCGGGATCTCCGGCGTGCTCGCGCCGTCGGAGCCGGCCGAGGTGCCGGAGTCGCCGGTTGCGCCGGTACCGGCACCAGGTGCACCGGCACCGTCGCCGGCACCGGTGACGTCGTCGCCCGTGCCGTCGCTCGCGCCGTCGCCCGTGCCGTCGCTCGGCCCCGGGGCGTCGCAGTCGGTGGCCGGAGCCGCCGCGGACTGGCCGGCGGCGGAGACCGTGGCGTAGGACTCCTCGGTCAGCCCGAGCATCGCCTGGGCAGTCGCGCGCGTGATGGTGCCGTCCGGGCCGGCCTGCTCGCCCTGCGCCGTCGCCGCGTCGAAGTCGTCCTGGTTGTAGGCGACGCCTCCGGCGAGGGCCGGCGTCTCGCAGTCGAAGGTCAGTGCCTCGAGGTAGCCGAGGGCATCGGCGCGGGCCGCATCGCGTCCGGCGAGGCGGAAGGCGACGGCGGCGAGGCCGGTGCTGTTGGCGTTGGCGCCCTCCGTGGTCGCGCCGCCACCGACGCCGCCGTCGGCGTCCTGACGGCTCTCGAGGTAGCCGGCCGCCTCCTGGACGGCGTCGCCCTTCCCGCCGACGGCGTCGAGGGCCTGGACGGCCGTGGCGGTGGCGTCCGGGTCGGAGATGCATCCCGTGGTGAACTCGAGAGCGAAGCCGCCGTCCGGGCACTGCTGGTCGAGCAGGACGTCGACCGAGGCGGTCGAGGGGGTCTCGCCCGCTCGCTTGAGACCGATGAGGCCGAAGGACTGGCCGAGGGCGTTGGAGTAGTCGCCGAACTCGGACTGATCGGCGAACCGACCGCCGTCCTGCTCGAGCGAGCGCAGCTGGGCGACGAGGTCGACCCCGTTGACGTCCGTCGGGTCGAGGCCGCGTGCGCTGGCGAAGGTGAGCATCTTGGCCGTGGCGGCAGAGTAGAGCTCGTCACCGGAGCCGTAGTAGGTGCTCGCGTTCGCCAGGAGGTAGTCGGTGGCGGTGGCCGAGGCGTCGCCGCCGGAGCCGACCGCGCTCATGCCGAGGACGGCGTCGATCGTCAGGCCGAGGTCGTCGAAGGTCTGGCCCCCGGACTCGGTGGTCAGACGCCCGTCGCCGGCCGCGAGCTGCGCGGCGAGGTAGGCGACGGAGTCGTCCGGGGAGGCGGCCGAGGCGGCCGGCGCCGCAGCGATGCCCACGACGCCGAGGGTGGCCGTGAGGGCCAGGGTGGGGAGGGAGCGCACGGGAGCGACCTTTCGGGCTGGGACCGGGGCCGTTGACCCGGGCGCTCTGTGCGTCGGGCTCGACCCGTTGTCCTCGACGGGTGGTGACGGAGCCTCGCGTCGCCCCAGGTGCTCCGGCTCGCCGGTGACGGCTCACGGTTGCGGGACAGCGCCGGACTCGCACCGGCTTCCCCTCGGGCACGCGACTGCCTGGCGGCAGTGCTGGGACCATGCTACTCGCGTCGCCGGGGTGGCGTGAGCCCCCGTCGTCCTGCCCCTACACTGGAGCACAGGCGTTCGAGCCGTCATCAGCGGCGAGCCTTCCGGAAGAACGGGTGCACCGCACCTCACTAGACCCGGACGGGTGGTCACGTCACGACCGATCGACCAAGAGCGGTCTCCTCCCTTCGTCCGAAGGGGGTGGACAAGCGGGGTGGTACCGCGGTGCGTGTGCGCAAGGCCACGACATCGTCCTCGTGGCACGGACGAGTTGACCACGCCGAGTACCCCCGGAGCCGCCGCGATGACCTACCCCAAGGTCTCCACCACCGACGCGACCACCGTCGCCGCTTCCCCCAGCTTCCCCGAGGTCGAGAAGCACGTCCTGGACTACTGGGACGCCGACGGCACCTTCCAGGCGTCCATCGACGCCCGTGACACCGGCGAGGACGGGGCCAACGAGTTCGTCTTCTACGACGGGCCCCCCTTCGCCAACGGTCTGCCGCACTACGGTCACCTGCTCACCGGCTACGTCAAGGACGTCGTCCCGCGGTACCAGACGATGCGCGGACACAAGGTCGAGCGGCGCTTCGGCTGGGACACCCACGGGCTGCCGGCCGAGCTCGAGGCGATGCGCCAGCTCGGGCTGAAGACCACGGACGAGATCCGCGAGCTGGGCATCGAGAAGTTCAACGAGGCCTGTCGCGAGTCGGTGCTGAAGTACACCGGCGAGTGGCGCGACTACGTCACCCGCCAGGCCCGGTGGGTCGACTTCGACAACGACTACCGCACGCTCAACCCCGGCTTCATGGAGTCGGTCATCTGGGCCTTCAAGTCGATGTACGACAAGGGCCTGGTCTACGAGGGCTTCCGCGTGCTGCCCTACTGCTGGCAGGACGAGACGCCGCTGTCCAACCACGAGCTGCGGATGGACGACGAGGTCTACCAGCAGCGCCAGGACCCCTCGGTCACGGTCGGCCTGACGATGGACACCACCGGCGAGGACCCCGTGCTCGACGGAGCGCGCCTGCTCGTGTGGACGACGACCCCCTGGACCCTGCCGAGCCACCTCGCCGTGATGGTCGGCTCGCAGATCGACTACGTCGTCGTCGAGGCGCCCGTCCCCGGCGTCGAAGGGGAGTCCGCTCGCTACGTCCTGGCCGAGGCCCGGCTGGGCCACTACGCGCGTGAGCTCGGCGAGGAGCCGACGATCGTGGGCCGCTACACCGGCGCCCAGCTCGTCGGCCGGACGTACACCCCACCGATGTCGTACTACGCCGGCCACGAGGGCGCCTTCCGCGTCGTCACCGCCGACGACGCCGTGACCACCACGGACGGATCGGGCCTGGTCCACACGGCCGGTGCCTTCGGAGAGGTCGACAAGGAGGTCACCGACCGGGAGGGCATCGAGGCCGTCATGCCGGTCGGCAAGGACGGCGCCTTCACCGCGCCCGTCACCGACTACGCGGGCCTGCTCGTCTTCGACGCCAACGGCCCGATCATCGACGCGCTCAAGGCGACCACCCGCGGCGAGCAGACCGACTCGGTCAGCCCCGGCACGATCCTGCTGCGCCGCGAGTCCTATGAGCACTCCTACCCGCACTGCTGGCGCTGCCGGCAACCGTTGATCTACAAGGGCGTGGAGTCCTGGTTCGTCGAGGTCACGGCGATCAAGGACAGGATGCTCGCGAACAACGAGCAGATCACCTGGGTTCCCGAGCACGTCAAGCACGGCCAGTTCGGCAAGTGGCTCGAGAACGCGCGCGACTGGTCGATCACCCGCAACCGCTTCTGGGGCAGCCCGGTGCCGGTGTGGAAGTCCGACGACCCGCAGTACCCCCGCCTCGACGTCTACGGCTCCTTCGAGGAGATCGAGCGCGACTTCGGACGCCTTCCGCTCGGCGCCGACGGCGAGCCGGACCTGCACCGGCCCTTCGTCGACGACCTCACCCGCCCCAACCCCGACGACCCGAGCGGCCGGAGCACGATGCGCCGCGTCGAGGACGTGCTCGACGTGTGGTTCGACTCGGGCTCGATGAGCTACGCCCAGGTGCACTACCCCTTCGAGAACGCGGAGTGGTTCGAGCACCACTTCCCGGGCGACTTCATCGTCGAGTACATCGGGCAGACGCGCGGCTGGTTCTACACCCTGCACGTGCTCGCCACGGCGCTCTTCGACCGGCCGGCCTTCTCCTCGGTCATCAGCCACGGCATCGTCCTGGGCAATGACGGGCAGAAGATGTCGAAGTCGCTGCGCAACTACCCGGACGTCAGCGAGGTCTTCGACCGCGACGGCGCCGATGCGATGCGCTGGTTCCTCATGTCCAGCCCGATCCTGCGCGGGGGCAACCTCGTCGTCACGGAGCAGGGCATCCGCGAGGGGGTGCGCCAGGTCCTCATCCCGCTGTGGAACTCGTGGTCCTTCTTCTCGTTGTACGCCAATGCGCTGGGGGAGGGGTACGAGGCGACATGGTCGACCGACTCCACCGACCCGCTGGACCGCTACCTGCTGGCCAAGCTGCGTGAGTTCGTCGAGGACGCGACCGGGCGCATGGACACCTACGACATCGCCGGCGCCTGCGACACGACGCGCAGCTTCACCGACGTCCTGACGAACTGGTACATCCGGCGCAGCCGCGAGCGGTTCTGGGCCACCGGCGACGACGACGCCGCGACGGCGGATGCCCAGCGGGCCTGCGACACCCTCTACACGGCCCTGGAGGTGCTCTGCCGGGTGGCGGCCCCCCTTCTCCCGTTGACGACCGAGGAGGTCTGGCGCGGGCTGACGGGGGGGCGGTCGGTGCACCTGGCCGATTGGCCCGACGCCGACCTGCTGCCCGCCGACCACGACCTCGTCGTGGCGATGGACACCGCCCGGGCCGTCTGCTCGAGCGCCAGCGGGCTGCGCAAGGCGAACAAGCTGCGCAACCGCCTGCCGTTGCAGGATCTCACCGTCGTGGTGCCCGACGCGGCCGCCCTGGCCGACTTCGGCGCGATCATCGCCGACGAGGTCAACGTGCGTCAGGTGAGCCTGCTCGACATCGGCGACCCCGCGGCGCTGGAGTTCGGCGTGAGCCGAAAGCTCATCGTCAATGCCCGCGCGGCCGGTCCGCGCCTGGGCAAGGAGGTCCAGAGCGCGATCAAGGGCTCGAAGTCCGGCGACTGGTCGGTGGCCGAGGACGGCACCGTCACCTCCGGCGGCATCGCGTTGGTCGAGGGGGAGTACACCCTCGAGACGGTCGCGGCCGATGACGAAGGGAGCCAGCGCGCCACGGCGATGCTGCCCGCCTCCATCGGTGGCTTCATCGTCCTCGACACCCAGGTCACCGACGAGCTCGCCTCGGAGGGCCTGGCCCGCGACGTCGTCCGCGCCGTCCAGGACGCCCGCAAGCAGGCGGGTCTGGAGGTCTCCGACCGGATCAGCCTGACGATCACCGGCAGTCAGAAGGTGTGGGAGGCCACGGCCACCCACCAGAACCTCATCGTCGAGGAGACCCTCGCCGGGCAGTTCGGCTCCGCGCCGCAGCTCGAGGCGCTGCCGCTGGGCAACGGGGTGGTCGAAGCCGACCTCTCCGGCAGCGAGCTGGTGCGCGTCAAGGTCACCCGTCTCTGAGGAACGATGATCAACGGAGTCCTGTGGATCCTCGGCTGCCAACTGGTCGGCGAGGTGATCGTCGGTTCCCTCGGGCTGTCGGTCCCCGGCCCGGTCGTGGGGATGGTGCTACTCTTCGCGACCCTGTGCGTGCGTCGCCCGGGCCCGGGGTCGGGGACCCTGCGGGTGGCCGACGGGTTGCTGGGGCACCTCCAGCTGCTCTTCGTGCCGGTCTCCGTCGGGATCATGGTGCACGCCGGGGCGATCCGGCAGCAGTGGCTGCCCGCCACCGGTGGGCTCGTGCTCTCCTGGGCCGCCGGCCTGGTGACCGTCGCGGTCGTCGCCTCGCTGCTGCTGCGTGACCGCGCCTCGGGAGGGAGGGCATGAGCGCCGCACTCGATCAGCTGCGGGACTCCCCGCTGACGTGGATCTTCGTGACCCTGCTCGCCTACCGGGCCGGGCTGTGGGTGAAGACCCGCACCGGCGGGCACCCGCTCGCGCAACCGGTCGTCCTGGCGGCCGGGCTCCTCGTGGCGCTCCTGCTCGTCCTCGGTGTCGACTACGAGACCTACATGGGCGGCGGCGCGCTGATCCACCTGGTCCTGGGTCCGGCGACCGTGGCCCTCGCCGTACCCCTGTACCGCCAGGCCCACCATCTGCGCGAGATGCTCCTTCCGCTGCTCGTCGCGATTCCCGTGGGGGCGCTCGTCTCGGTCGGCTCCGCGGCGCTCACCGTGCGCGCCCTCGGAGGCAGTCAGGCCCTGGAGCGCACGATGGCGCCCAAGGCCGCGACGACGCCGGTGGCGATCGCCGTCACCGACCAGGTGGGTGGCATCCCGGCGCTCGTCGCGGTCTTCACGATCGTGGCCGGCATGCTCGGCGCCGTCTTCGGACCCGCTCTGCTCGACCGGTTGCGTGTCCGCGACCCCAGGATCCGCGGACTGGCGGTGGGCGCGTCCTCCCACGGGATCGGCACCTCCCGCTCGCTGCACGATGATGCCGTCGAGGGAGCCTTTGCCGGTCTGGCGATGGGGCTGACCGCATTGGTGACCAGCGTGCTCGTGCCCGTCGTCCTCGTGCTGGTGTGACGTGGTGGCTCCAGACGGCGTGCTGCCGACACCGCTCGATGAGGGCCCGTTCTTCCACGGCACCATCGCCACGCTGGGCGTGGGCGACCTCCTGACGGCAGGTCGCCCATCGAACTACCGTCCCGAGATCGTGATGAACCACATCTACTTCACCGCTCTCGTCGATGGTGCCGGTCTCGCCGCGGAGCTGGCTGCCGAGCTCGTCGGGGGTCACGCGACGCCGCGGGTGTACGCGGTCGAGCCGACCGGGGTGTTCGAGAACGACCCGAACGTGACCGACAAGAAGTTCCCCGGCAACCCCACTCGGTCGTACCGCAGCAGCGCCCCACTCCGGATCCTCAGCGAGGTCCCGGAGTGGACCCGACTGACACCGGAGCAGCTGCAGACGTGGCGCGAGCGCCTCTCGGCGCTCCTCACGAGCGGTCGTGGGGAGATCATCAACTGACGCCACGCCACCACCGGGACACCGGTGCACGGATCCTCGGTGGTTCTCACCGGCGGGGTCCGGAGCATGACAACATCGGCTGGGTGGAGGACGTGCTGGCCGTGCTCGAGGAGCGGCGAAGGCCCTTGGTGGGGTTGTGCTACCGCATGCTGGGTTCGTCGGCGGACGCGGAGGACGCGGTCCAGGAGACCATGATCCGGGTCACGCAACACGCTGATCGCTACGACTCCGCGCGCGGACCGGTGGATCCGTGGATCTTCCGCATCGCGACCAACGTGTGCATCGACATGCTGCGCAGCCGAGGTCGCCGAGCGGTGGCGATGGATCTCGGGCCCGCCGCCGAGGCCGGCGCACCGCTGGGTGCACCCCTTCCTGCGGACCGCTGGATCGAACCCATGCCGGACACCCGGGTGATCGCGGCCACTGATCCGGCAGCGGTCGTGGTCGAACGCGAGACGCTGCGCCTGGCCTTCGTCGCGGCGTTGCAGCACCTTCCGCCCACGCAGCGTGCTGTGCTCATCCTCCGCGATGTCCTGCAGTATCCGGCCCGTGAGACCGCCGACATCCTCGACACCTCCACGGCGGGGGTCAACAGCGCGTTGCAACGGGCGCGAGCGACGTTGGCCCGGTGCGACCCGGCGCCGACGGACGCTCTCGACGAGGGCGACGAGCGGCAGCGTGCCCTGCTCGACCGGTATGTGCAGGCCTTCGAGCGGCACGATGTCGACGAGCTGAGGGCCGTGCTGCGCGAGGACGCCCACACCTCGATGCCGCCGTTCGCGTGGTGGGTCCGAGGCCGCGACGTCTTGGCGGGCCTGATGACCAGCGGGGCCTGCGATGGTGCCCGGCTCGTCGCGACCGCAGTCAACGGTTCCCCGGGCTTCGGGCAGTACCGGCCGGATCCTCACGGGGTGCTCCGCCCGTTCGGCATCGTGGTGGTCGAGCTCCGCGAGGGGGCCGTGAGTCACGTGGTGACCTTCCTGGGCACCACCGACCGCTTCGCCGAGTTCGACCTCCCCACCACCCTTCCGGCGCTCGGGGACGGGGCCACCGATGAGTTCGGCGCACCACTGACGTAGGAGACGGTGACAGGGGCCCGATCCAAGGAGTGTGCTGATGACCACCATGAACACCGACACCGTGTGGGCCGCGACCCGCGCCGAGCGACGCCGCCTCGTCGCCACGCTGGAAGGGATCACGCCCGCTGACTGGGACGCCGCGTCCCTGTGCGCCGGCTGGCGGGTGCGGGAGGTCGTCGCCCACCTGAGCCTGCCCTACCGCTACTCCGGGTGGGCTGTGGCCCGCGGGCTCCTGGGAGCCCGCGGGAGCTTCGCCCGCTTCGCGGACCGAGCGGCGAGATCCGACGCCGCGGTGCTCAGCGACGCGCAGCTGCTGCAGGCACTGGCGAGCAACGTCGAGCATCCATGGCGTCCACCGGGCGGCGGGCCCGTCGGCGCGTTGTCCCATGACGTGATCCACGGCCTGGACATCACCGAGCCCCTGGCTCTCGAGGGCCCACCCGTGGCCACCATCCGCCACGTCCTGGACGGTGCGGGCCCGCGCAACCTGAAGTTCTTCGGTGTGGACCTGCACGGCCACAGGCTCCAGGCCACGGACACCGACTGGCAGCTCGGCGAGGGGGATCCCGTGCGCCTGACCGCCAAGGAGATCCTGCTGGTCATCACCGCCCGTACACCCCTGCCCGGTCGGTGACTACGCAGCCTGGAGGCGTCATGAGCACGGTCGACCTGACGGATGTCAGCCTGGGGGTCGAGCGCTTCGGCGACCCGGCGCAACCCCTGGTCCTGCTCGTGGGCGGACCAACCCTGCTCTCGTGGCCCACCTCGCTGTGTGCGGCACTCGCGCGCGGCGGGTGTCACGTCGTGCGCTATGACCTGCGCGACTGCGGGGAGTCGAGCACCGTGGATCCCGAGGCGCCCGACTACACCCTGCGCGACCTGGCTGCAGACGCCGCGTCACTCGCCGTGGAGCTCGACTCCGAGCCGGCGCACGTGGCCGGCATCGGTGTCGGCGGCATGGTCGCCCAGGTCGCCGCGCTCGACCACCCGCACGCGTTCAGGGCGCTCACCCTCGTGGGGACCCGGCCCGTTGCCCCTGGCCCCGTCGACGACGACCTGCCCGACCACGACGGGCCGACCATGGGCCGGCTCTTCGCGCTCTCGCCGCCGGACTGGAGCGACCGTGCGGCGGTGGGGGAGTTCGCCGCCGCCGGCGCCGGCGTCCTCGGTGATGACCCTGCCGTCGCCCGGGCGACGGCCGAACGCATCTGGGACCGCACGCCGAGCACGGAGCCCGCGGTCCAGATGGCCAACCAGATGGGCACGGTCTTCACCCAGCTCGACTGCGCCCCGCGCTGGCGAGAGCGGCTGTCTGACCTGACGATCCCCACGCTCGTCGTGCACGGCAGACGCGACCCGTTCTTCCCGATCGGCAACGGTGAGGCGTGCGCGCGAGAGATCCCCGGGGCCCGGCTGCTGGCGCTCGACGACGCCGCGACCACGATCCCCGAGACGGCGGTGGATCAGGTCGCGGCGGCGATGCGGGCGATGTCGTCGACGGACGGGGTCGGTGTCAGCTCTTCGTCAGATCCTCGGCGAACATCACGATGATGCCGCTGGGGCCCCGGACGTAGGTGAGCTTGTAGACGTCCTGGTAGGTCGCCACACCGCGCAGCGGGTGGCAGCCGTGCGTCGCGGCGATCTTCAGGGCCTCATCGATGTCGTCGACCGAGAAGGCGACCCGGTGCATGCCGATCTCGTGGGGCAGGGTGGGGTTGGTCTCGATCGCCTCCGGGTGGATGTACTCGAGGAGCTCGAGGCGGCCGTTGCCGTCCGGCGTCTGGAGCATGGCGATGGTGGCGTGGTTGCCGTCGAGGCCGACCGCGGTCTCGGTCCACTCTCCGCGGACCGTGTCACGGCCGAGGACGACCATCCCGAGGTCGGTGAAGAAGGCGATCGCCTCCTCGAGGTCGCGGACGGCGATGCCGATGTTTTCAAGCGTGATGGGCATGCGGTCCACGCTAGCGGGTCGGGGCGATCGGCGACCGTGGCTGTCGCTGGTCTCGACAGGTCAGCGATGCGCCCTAGCGTGGGGTCATGGCCACGACCCTGCTGCACGCCGACGGACTGCTCGACCTCGCTCCCGAGCGGGAAGGGGGTCGACCCGGCGTGAAGAAGGCCCTCGTCGGGCACGGGGTCCGCGTGGTGATGTTTCGCTTCACCGCCGGGCAGGTGCTCGCCGAGCACACGGCGGCCTTCCCGATCCTCGTGCAGTGCCTGAGCGGGAGCGTCGAGTTCGTCGTGGGGCAGGAGTCGCTCGTGCTCGGCCCGGGGGCGGTCGCCAACCTCGACACCCACGTGCCGCACGAGGTCCGCGCCGTGAGCGACGCGGTCTTCCAGCTCCTCATGCTCGACCCGGCGGCCGCCCCGGCCTGAGCCCCCTTCGCCGAGCCGGACTCAGCCCGTGGGCTCCATCGGTGTGCCGGTCTCCAGGACGGTCTTGAGGCCGGAGAGGACCCAGGGCCAGCCGCCGCCGCCCATCGCGGAGGGGTCGGGGTTGCCCGCCACCTGGGCAGCGGTCTGCGGGCGACCGGTGAGGTCGTGGGTCAGGGTGAGGCGGGTGGCGCCCTCCCCGGTGGGCTCGATGTCCCAGGTCAGCGTGCCGGGGCTCTCGTCCTCGATCCAGACGGGCGCCCAGGTCTGGACGAGCCGACGCGGGGGGTTCGACTCGAGGACCTCCCCGGTGACGACGATCTCGGGCAGTCCCATGGACAGCATCTCCGCGCTCGCCCGGTGTGCGTACGCGCCACCTGGCCGCAGGTCGTAGGAGACGTCACCCGTGTAGCCGTAGAGCCGGCTGAACTCGGGGGTGGTGATCGCCTCCCAGACCTTCTCCGGGGTGGCGTTGATGAAGATGCGGTGGATCTGGGTCGTTTGCTCTGCGCGTGACTCACTCATGACTCGTCCTCCAGTGCTCTCTTGAGATCGAGCAGCGCGGACGTCCGTGCTGCCGTGTACTTGCCGATCCAGCGGTCGTGGATCGCCCGGATGGGGACGGCGTTGAGGAAGTGCTGCTTGCTCCGCCCCTGCTTGCGGGAGACGACGAGGTTGGCTTCTTCGAGCAGCCGCAGGTGCTTGGCCACCCCGAACCTCGTCATCTCGGCGTGCTCGCGCACGACCTCCTCGAGCTCGGACTGGCTGCGTCCGTCCCGCTCGAAGAGCGCGTCCAGGAGCACCCGGCGGGTCGGGTCCGCCAAGGCCTTGAACACGAGGTCGTCATCGGTCACCCGTCAAAGATAGGTGACCGTTTGGTCACCTATCAACGAAGGGCGGGAATCCGATCCGCGAGGGCTACTCCGGGACCGTGACCCGTCCTGCGGGGGCACGGACGTGGGGCACGACCATCGGGGTCCCCGACTGGGGGTCGTCGACGACGTCGGCGCCGAGGGCGAAGACCTCCCTGACGAGCTCACCCGTGAGCACCGACGCCGGCGGTCCGTCACCGTGCACCCGGCCCCCGCGCATGACCACGAGGCGCGAGGCGAAGCGGGCCGCCTGGTTGAGGTCGTGGAGCACGGCGACGATGGTGCGACCCTCCGCGTTGAGGTCGGCGAAGAGCTCGAGCAGCTCGTACTGGTGGGCGATGTCGAGGAAGGTCGTCGGCTCGTCGAGGAGGATCACCTCGGTGTCCTGCGCGAGGACCATGGCCACCCAGGCCCGCTGGCGCTGACCGCCGGAGAGACTCGAGACCGGGGTGTCCGAGAGCTCGACGAGATGGGTGCGCTCCAGAGCCGCGGCCACCGCGTGCTCGTCGGCCGCCGACCACTGCCGCAGCAGGGTGTGGTGCGGATGGCGTCCCCGGGCGACGATCTCGGCGACCGTGATGCCCTCCGGGGCGGAGGCACTCTGCGGCAGCAGGGAGACGCGGCGGGCGACGCTGCGCCCTCGCAGCCGGCGCACGTCCTGCCCGTCGAGCTCGACTCGCCCGCCGGAGGGGCGGTTGACGCGGGCGAAGGTCTTCAGCAGCGTCGACTTGCCGCACCCGTTCGGTCCGACGATGACCATGAAATCGCCCTGCGCGATGTCCAGGCTGAGCGAAGGGATGACCGGCTCGCCGCCGTAGCCGACGGTGATCTCGCGGGCCGACAGCAGCACCGGTCCGTCGTGGGGATGGGTCTCGGGACTCACGATTTCCTCCATTCACCGATGAGCAGGCCACCGAGGTAGACCCCGCCGATCGCCAGGGTCAGGATGCCCACGGGCAGCCCGTCGAAGAGCGGGACCTGCTCGGTGGCCAGGTCCGCGAGGGAGAGCAGGAGCGCACCGGTCACCGCGGACAACGCGAGCAGGGGGCGAGCGCTGCGAGCGAGTCGGCGGGTGATGTGCGGGGCGGTCAGCGCGATGAAGGCGATGGGACCGGCCACCGCGACGGCCCCACCGGCGAGCAGCACGGACAGCAGGACGGCCCATCGGCGGGTGCTCCCCGCGTGCACGCCGAGTGAGGCGGCGACCTCGTCGCCCATCTCCGTCAGGCCGAGGGGGCCGGAGACCAGGGCGAGCGGGAGCGCGGCCAGCGCGAGGACGATCCAGATGGTCGCCGCGTGGTCCCAGCCACGGGCCTCGGTGCTGCCGTTGATGTAGGCGGCGAGCACGCTCGCCTTGTCGCGGGCGACGACGTAGACGACGTACTGGGTGAAGGCATAGGCCATCGCGGAGACCCCGATGCCCGCGAGGATCATCCGCATCGGGTCGGCCAGCCCGGTGCCCGTGCTCACGGCGACCAGGCCGATGGCCAGGGCCGCCCCCGCGACGGAACCGAGGACGATCGACGTCGTGCCCGGCATGACGAGACCGACGAAGGCGGCACCTGCCCCGGCGCCGGCACTGACACCGATGACGTCGGGGCTGCCGAGGGGGTTGCGGGTCACCGACTGGAAGAGCGCCCCGGAGGCACCGAGCGCGGCGCCGGCACCGAGGGCGACGACCAGACGGGGTCCGCGCAGGTGTGCGAGGACGAAGCCCGCCTTGCCACCCGCCTCTCCCGCGATGACGCCGGTGACCGCCGAGGGCAGCTCGAGGACCGGGATGCCGAGGCTGCCGAGCGACAGGGTCGCGAGGACGGTGCCGAGCACGAGGGTGAGCAGGACGACGCCCAGGAGCGCCACCCTTCGTCGCACGGGGAGCTCCACGTGCCGACCCAGGCGCAGGACCGGCTCCGTCGTCGTCCACGCGGTGCTCACGCGGCCCGCTTCCCGAGGCGGCGGACCGCGATGAGCAGCACCGGCGCGCCGACGAAGGCGGTGACCACCCCGACCATGAGCTCCTGGGGGCGCAGGACGACCCGGCCGATGATGTCCGCGCCGAGCAGGACGATCGGCCCGACGAGCAGGCAGGTGAGCAGCTGGCGGCGCATGTCGAGACCGACGAGCCCGCGCACGATGTGCGGGACGGCGAGGCCGACGAAGGCGATCGGTCCGACCGCCGCGGTGGCGGCGGCGCACAGCAGGGTGGCGGCCCCGAGTGCGCCGGAGCGCACGAGGGCCGTGTTGACTCCGAGGCCGGTCGCCGCCTCGGTGCCGAGGGCGACGGCATCGAGACCGCCCGCGGTGAGGGCCGCGAGGAGGAGACCCACGAGGAGGAAGGGGAGGACGGCCCGGAGCTGGTCGAGGCCACCGTCCCCGAGGGAGCCGACGACCCAGAAGCGGTAGTTGTCGAAGTGCGTCGGCATGCCCAACGCGATGGCCTGGACGTAGGCCGTGAGGACCGCGGCCACGACGGCTCCGGCGAGGACGAGCCGGACCATGCTCGCTCCGGCGCCCCCCGCGGTGCCGACGGTGTGCACGGCGACGGCGGCGAGCCCTCCGCCGAGGAGGGCGACCCAGGCCGAGGCGGTCGTCCCGGTGGCCACCCCGAAGAAGGCGGTCGCGGTGACCATGGACGCGGCGGCACCGGCATTGATCCCGAGGAGTCCCGGGTCGGCCAGGGGGTTGTTGGTCACGCCCTGCATGAGCGCGCCCGAGAGCGCGAGTGCCGCCCCGACGCCGACGGCGAGGAGGGTGCGCTCGATCCGGGCGTCGAGGACCGTCGCGAGGTAGGGGTCGGGCTCGCTGGTCAGGGCGGCGATGACCTCGTCGAGGGAGGTGACCTTCGACCCGAGGGCGAGCGAGGCGAGGCAGATGAGCAGGAGCACGACGACGCACCCCACGAGGACGCCGACCGTCCGTGGGGTGCCATGGCGTGCGGGGCGCGGGGCGCCGGGGGTCGTCCCGGCGCCCCGCGTCGCGGTGCTGCTGGTGGTCACCAGTCGTGGATCACTTCGCTGCCTCGGCGACGGCCTCATCGATCATCGGACCGTACCGCTCGAGCGTGTAGGGGACGGTGAGGGGGTTGATCATCGAGGAGGCGGTGACGAAGGCGTTGTCGGTGCTGGCGACGACAGCGCCCTTCTTGATGGCCGGGATCTGGGCGTAGAGCTCGTTGCCCATGGCCTGCTCCTTCGCCTTGGGGTCGCTGTAGAAGGTGAAGATCAGGTCGCTGTCGTTGAGCTTGTCGGCATTCTCGTAGCCGATGACGGCGGAGTCGGTCCCCTCGGTCTCCTTCATCGTCGTCACGGCCGGGTCGATGGTCAGACCGAGCTTGCGCACGATCGCCGCGCGCTGCTCGTCGGGCAGGAAGACGCCGAGGGTGTCGGGGGTCGTGTAGACGTAGGAGAAGGTGTGCTCGGCCCACTCCGGGTGCTTCTTCGCCTCGGTCGCGAGCTGCTCCTCGAGATCCGTGATCAGGCCCGTGGCCTCCTTCTCCTCACCGAGAGCCGTGCCGATGATCTCGATCTGCTGGTCCCAGTCCACGCTCCAGGCCTTGTCGGGGTAGCCGACCGTCGGGGCGATCGCGCTCAGGGAGTCGAACTGCTCCTGGGTCAGGCCGGACCACGGAGCGAGGATGACGTCGGGTTCGAGCTCGACGATCTGCTCCATGTCGAGCTTCTCGCCGGCGCCGACGAAGGTCGGCAGCGTCTCGCCCTCCTCCTTCACCGCCTCGTGGATCCAGGGCAGGTAGCCGGTCTCGTCAGCGGCCCACTCGTACTCCTCCATCCCGACGGGGGTGGTGCCCAGGGCGATGGCGGTCTCGGTGGACCCCTGCCCGAGGGTGACGACCTTCTCGGGCTTCTCCTCGATCGTGGCCTCGCCGAGGGAGCTGTCGATGGTCACGGGGAAGGCCGCGTCGCCGGAGCCCTCGTCGGCGGAGTTCGCGTCGGAGGAGCTGCCGCAGGCGCTCAGGGCCAGGGCCGCGGTCATCAGGGTGGCTGCACCGGTGGTGCGCAGGCCAATCGTGGACATCGTCGTTCCTTCGGGATCGGGTGCACGGCAGAGGGAGCGATCGCCCCCAAAAGTAAGGCAAGCCGTACCTTACCTTGAGCTCGCCGCGGGGGTGCGTCGGGTCAGTCGCGGCCGTCGTCGCGGTGGGCCCGGTTGCCGTCCCGGTCGAAAATCATGATGACCTCGGCGGGTCCCCCCGTGGCGGCGAAGGAGTGAGGGGTCATGGTCTCGAACTCGGCCGCCTCGCCGGCCTCCACGACGACGACCCGCTCGCCGAGCGAGAGCTCTACCCGTCCTTCGAGGACGAAGAACCAGTCGCGCCCGGGGTGTACCCGTTGTTCCGGTGCGGTGGCGCTCGGCTCGAGGCGCACCTTCATCGCCGTCGTCGCGCCGGTGGCCTTGGTCAGCATCCACGTGGTGCGGTCGTCCTCGCGGCTGGGCGTCGGGCGGATGACGACGTCCTCGTCGACGTCCTCGGCGAGCAGCGTCTCGACATCCGTGCGCAGGGCGCGAGCCAGGGGGAGGAGGACGTCGAGGCTGATCGTCCGCTTGCCCGTCTCGATGCGGCTGATCGTCGACGCGCTCAGGTGCGAGTGCTCTGCCAGGTCGTCGAGGGAGAGCGACTGTGCCTTCCGGAGGCCGCGCAGTCGGGTGCGGACGGTCTGCTCGATCTCGCTCATGGGCGCTCCCGGAGGCTGATGTTTGCGAATACTGCAAGAGGCTATGCACTATACGCGAGATCGGTCTACGGTGGCGGCATGAGCGCAGCGCACCACCACTCCCGCCCCCCGTCGTCGGTCATCGAGAGGCACGCCGACGTGGCCGTCGTCGGAGGATCCGCTGCCGGCCTCGCCGCGACCCTGCAGCTGTCCCGCCAGCGCCGATCGGTCATCGTCATCGACTCGGGTGAGCCCCGCAATGCCCCGGCTGGCGCGATGCACAGCTACCTCGGGCACGAAGGGCGCTCGCCGGCCGACTTCCTGCGGGTCGCCCGCGAGGAGGTGCGCTCGTACGGCGCCGAGGTGCTCACCGGTCGGGCCATCGGCGTGACGCGCGAGGAGGGCGGTGGTCTTCGCGTCGAGCTCGCCGGGGGGCACATCGTGCACGCCCGCCGACTCGTCGCTGCGACGGGCCTGAGCGACGAGCTCCCCGCCATCCCCGGGCTGGCCGATCACTGGGGAGGTGCGGTGATCCACTGCCCCTTCTGCCACGGGTACGAGGCACGCGACCAGCGCATCGTCGCGCTCGTGACCTCTCCTGAGGGTCTGCACCCGATCCCCCTGCTGCGCCAGCTCACGCGCCACCTCACGGTGCTCGTCCACGAGGGCGTGGCCGCCGACGCGCCGCAGTTGCAGACTCTCCGGGACGCCGGCATCCCGGTCATCGTGGCGCGGATCGAGGCCGTCGTCAGCACCGGGGCCGGGGCGCTGCGGGGTATCCGCCTCGAGGACGGCACCGACCTCGAGGCCGACACGATCCTCGTCGGCACCCGCCTGGACGCCCGGGTTGCCCCCTTCGCCGGCCTGGGCCTGACCGTCCGGGACCACCCGAGCGGCGCCGCCACCGTCGTCGAGGCCGACCCGATGACGGGGGCCACCGGCGTGCCGGGGGTCTATGCCGCCGGCACGATCGCGGAGCCGATGCTGCAGGTCCTGCCCACGGCCGCCGCGGGCAGTCGGGTGGGCAGCATGATCAGCTTCGATCTGGCCCAGGAGGACCTGGGCGCGGCGGCCCGACCCAGCGCCCACGCCGCGGACTGGGACGGGAGATACAGGCACGACCTGCAGTGGAGCGGCAACCCCAACGGCTCACTCGTCGCCGAGGTCGCCGGAATGACCCCGGGCTCCGTCCTCGACGTGGGGGCCGGCGAAGGGGGCGATGCCATCTGGTTGGCTGAGCAGGGGTGGCAGGTGACGGCCAGCGACATCTCGGCCCTGGCCCTGGAGCGGATCGGGGCGGCCGCGCGGGACCGCGGCCTCGCGGTCGGCCTGCTGCAGGCCGACGCCAATGCCGCGGACCCCTTCCGCGGTGTCCGGCACGACCTCGTCACCGCGGCGTACGCGTCCGTGCCCCGGACCCCCGACGGGCGTGGTGTGACCAACGTGCTCGACGCGGTGGCGCCCGGCGGCCGGCTCGTGGTCATCAACCACGACCCGCAGGACATGAGCGCGGCACCGGCGCAGGCCGATCCCGAGCAGACCCGACCCTTCGACCACGAGGCCTTCGTCCGGACCGACGAGCTCGTGGCCGCGATCGCGCAGCGTCCCGACTGGGTCGTCGAGGTGCGTGAGCGCCGGCAGCGCCCGGCGGGAGCCGTCTCCACCCACCACGTGCACGACGTCGTCCTGCGAGCGCGACGGGTTGCCTGACGGCGGGGGAGCGGGCGGGCAGCGCCGTCTGCCTGCTCTGCGACAATCGCCCTCATGAGTCCCGCCCCCGATGCCACACAGCGCCAGGCCGCCGAAGCGCTCGAGCTGCGCAAGCGGATGCGCCACGTCGAGGACGCCATCCTCGCCCGCGCCCCCGAGCACGATCTCGAGCCCAGCCTCGACCGCATCCGCGCGGTCATGGACCTGCTCGGCGAGCCACAGCGCACCTTCCCGGTCATCCACATCACCGGCACCAACGGCAAGACCTCCACCGCGCGGATCATCGAGTCGATCCTGCGGGAGGCAGGGCTGAAGACCGGTCGCTTCACCTCTCCGCACCTGCAGGACATCCGGGAGCGGATCACCATCGGCGGTGAGCTGATCACCCGGGAGGCCTTCCTCGACGCGTGGGCGGACATCGCGGCCTTCGTCGACGCCGTCGACACCCGCTCGGTCTCCGAGGACGGGCCGCGGATGACCTACTTCGAGGTGCTCGTCGCCCTGGCCTATGCGGCCTTCGCCGACGCGCCCGTGGACGTCGCGATCGTCGAGGTCGGCATGGGTGGGTCCTGGGATGCCACCAACGTCGTCGAGGCCGATGTCGCCGTCGTCACGCCGATCGGCATCGACCACCAGCACTTCCTCGGGGACTCGCTCCTCGACATCGCGGGGGAGAAGGCCGGGATCATCCACCCCGGCACCATCGCCGTCTCCGCCCCCCAGGACCCGGAGGTCGCCGACCTCCTCGCCGAGCGGGCCGAGGAGGTCGGTGCCCGGCTGGCCGTCGAGGGGGTCGACTTCGGTGTCCTCGAGCGCGACGTGGCGATCGGGGGGCAGATGGTGTCGCTGCGCGGGCTCGCCGGTGACCACCCCGACCTGCTGCTCAACCTCCACGGTCAGCACCAGGCGAGCAATGCCGCCCTCGCCGTCGCCGCCGTCGAGGCCTTCCTCGGCGGGGGAGAGCAGCCGCTGGCCGAGGAGGTCCTCTCCGCGGGCCTGGCCGGTGCGACGTCACCGGGCCGACTGGAGATCGTCCGCCGCAGCCCCACCGTCATCGTCGATGCCGCGCACAACCCCCAGGGCGCCGCTGTCCTTGCCGAGGCGCTCAAGGACTCCTTCACCTTCACCCACCTCGTCGGGGTCCTCTCGGTCTTCTCCGACAAGGACGTCGTCGGCATCCTCGAGGCGCTCGAGCCGGCTCTCGACGAGGTGGTCGTCACCCGCAGCACCTCCCCGCGGGCGATGCGCCCGGCCCGGCTCGGGGAGATCGCCGGCGAGGTCTTCGGCGACCACCGGGTCACCGTCGTCGACGAGCTGCCCGACGCCCTGGACCGGGCGGCCGAGCTGGCGGACGAAGGGGGAGTCTCCGGCGGCGTCGTGGTCACCGGCTCGATCGTCACCGTCGCCGAGGTGCGCCTGCTGCTCGGGCTGACGGATGTCGAGAAGCCGGTACCGCCGCCCGTGGAGGTGCCGATCGACCTCGACGACGAGGAATAGGCGCGGGGCGCTTACCCTGTCCTGCGTGACTTCTGACCACCAGCCGCGCCCGCAGGGCAAGTTCATGTGGCGCATGCTCGCCACCGTCCTCGGCGGTCAGGGGCTGGTCATCTTCTTCGGTGCCCTCACGGGGCGGGGGCTCGACCCGGACCAGGAGCCCGTCGTCGCCGGCCTGACCCCCTTCGTGCTCATGTGCCTCCTCGCGGTCCTCGCGGTCGTCGCCGCCGGCCTCGTCCGCCGGCCCTTCGGCCCGGCGCTGGGCTGGGTGGTGCAGGCGCTGGCGATCCTCTCCGGGGTCTGGGTGACGATGATGTTCGTCGTCGGGATCGTCTTCGCGATCCTCTACGGCTACTGCCAGCGCGTGGGGCGGCGCGTCGACCGCGAGCAGGCCGCGCGGGCCCTCGAGCAGGACGGCAGCTGATGGACTACGTCACCGCCATCGTCCTCGGCCTCGTCCAGGGGCTGACCGAGTTCCTCCCGATCTCCTCCAGCGCGCACGTCTCGATCGTCGGTCGCGCCATCGGCGAGGACGACCCGGGGGCGGCGTTCACCGCGATCACCCAGCTGGGCACCGAGGCCGCCGTCCTCATCTACTTCTGGCGCGACATCGTCACGATCATCCGCAAATGGTGCCTCTCCCTCGCCGGCAGGGTCGAGCGCAAGGACCCGGACGTGCGGATGGGGTGGTTCGTCATCATCGGGTCGATCCCGATCGCCGTGCTCGGCCTGATCTTCCAGGACCGGATCGAGACCTCGTTGCGCAGCCTGTGGCTCACGGCGACGATGCTCCTCGTCTTCGCCCTCGTCATCATGGCCGCCGAGCGCGCGGGCCGGCAGCAGCGGGAGCTGACCGATCTCACCTGGCGCAGCGGTGTCTCCTTCGGGCTGTGGCAGGCGCTCGCGCTCATCCCCGGCGTCTCCCGCAGCGGCGGCACCATCGCCGGTGGCCTCTTCATGGGCTTCACGCGTGCGGCGGCGGCGAGGTACTCCTTCCTCCTGGCGATCCCGGCCGTCCTCGCCTCCGGCGGACTCCAGGTCGTCAAGGTCGTCGGCGGGCAGGCGGAGGGGTCCGGCACCGCGTGGGGGCCGATCTGGGTGGCCACCGGGATCGCCTTCGTCGTCGGCTATGCGGTCATCGCGTGGTTCATGAAGTACATCACCACCCACACCTTCACCCCCTTCATGATCTACCGGATCCTCCTCGCACTCGTCCTGTTCGCCCTGCTGGGTACGGGCACCATCGCGGCGTGACTACGCTGGGGCCCGTGACCGAGACTGTGCAGACCGAACGTTCCCTCGTCCTGATCAAGCCCGACGGCTTCCGCCGCGGACTCACCGGTGAGGTGATCCGGCGGATCGAGGCGAAGGGGTACACCCTCGCCGCGCTCGCGGTCGTCACCCCGACCCGGGAGCAGCTGGCGGCGCACTACGCCGAGCACGAGGGCAAGCCCTTCTACGAGCCGCTCCTGACGTTCATGTCCTCCGGACCGGCTGCGGCCGTCGTCATCGAGGGCCAGGAGTGCATCGCGGGATTCCGCTCGCTCGCCGGCGCGACCAAGCCGACCGAGGCGGCTCCGGGCACGATCCGGGGGGACCTCGGGCGCAAGTGGGCCGGCACGGTCGACGAGAACATCGTGCACGGCTCCGACTCCCCGGAGTCGGCCGCGCGCGAGATCGGCATCTGGTTCCCCGGCCTCTGACGTGGCCCGGCGGACTCGAGGAGCGCGTCGCGTCCTCCAGGGCTGGTCGCGTGACCTCGCGATCGATCTCGGGACCGCCAACACGCTGATCCACCACCAGGGCCGGGGCATCGTCCTCGACGAGCCGAGCGTCGTCGCCGTGAGCGTCGAGACCGGTGAGCTCGTGGCTGCCGGCAGTGCGGCCAAGGAGATGCTCGGGCGCACCCCGGGAGCCGTGCGGGCCGTCCGTCCGCTGCGTGCCGGGGTCATCAGCGAGCCGGATGCCGCGGAGCAGATGCTGCGCTGGTTCACCGACCGGGTCGGCATGTCGAGCGTCGTCCGGCCCCGCGTCGTCGTGTGCATCCCGAGCGACATCACCGGTGTCGAGCGCCGGGCCGTCGAGGAGGCCGCCCTGCGCGTCGGCGCCCGGCGGGTCTACCTCGTCGAGGAGCCGATGGTCGCGGCGATCGGCGCCGGCCTGCCGGTGACCGAGACGCAGGCCTCGATGGTCGTCGACATCGGGGGCGGGTCCACGGATGTCGCGGTGATCGCCCTGGGCGGCATCGTCGCCTCGCGCAGCACCCGGACGGCCGGCGACGCCATCGACGACGCGATCGTGGCCCACGTGCGACGCAACCTCTCCCTGCTCCTCGGTGAGCGCAGCGCGGAGGACATCAAGGTCCAGGTCGGCTCCGCCTTCCCCCTCGCCACCGAGGTGACCACTCGCGTGCGTGGCCGCGACCTGGTGACCGGTCTGCCCAAGACCGTCGACGTCGGGTCGTCCGAGATCCGTCGCGCGGTCGCCGCCCCGGTCGGGGAGATCGTCGGCCTCGTCCGGGACGTCCTCGACCGCTGCCCACCGGAGCTGGCCGGTGACGTCCTCGAGCGTGGTGTCACCCTCACCGGCGGCGGGGCCCTGCTGCAGGGGCTCGACGCCCGCATGCGGCACGAGCTCGGGGTCCCGGTCGTCGTGGCCTATTCCCCCCTTCGCGCCGTCGCCCGCGGGGCCGGACGGTGCGTGGACGACTTCGCCGCGCTGCAGCCGGTCCTCGTCGACGGTCACCGCTTCTGATGCGCCGCCGTGTCCTGCCCGTGGTCCTGGTGCTGACCCTGGCCGTCCTCCTCGCCGACGTCGCCGGCGCTCCCCTCGGCCCGCTGCGGGGGGCCGGGTCAGCCGTCCTCGGCCCGGTCGAGAGACTCCTCGCCCCCCGGGACGACGAGTCCTCGGCCCTCGAGGAGGAGAACATCCGGCTCGACGAGCGCGTGCGCCGGCTCGAGGAGGAGCGCCGGACCTCGGCCCAGACCGACGAGCTGCCCACCGGCGGCCTGCGGACGGTCCCCGCCCGTGTCGTCGCCCTCGACCGGTCGGGCGCCTCGGGGCCGGAGCGGATCACCGTGGACGTGGGCCGCCGCGACGGGATCCGTGCCGATCGGGCGGTCATCGCCCCCGGCGGACTCGTCGGCCGCGTCGTCGATGTCGCGGAGTGGACCTCGGACATCGAGGTCATCGGCTCGCCCCACGCCGGTGTCGGCGTGCGCACCGGGACGAAGCGAGTGATCGGCACCCTGACGGGGTCGGACCCCACGACCTCCCACGGGGCCGACGAGCTCGTCGTGACGCAGCTGGGACGGGACCGCGCCGCAGTGGGGGACGAGGTCGTGACCCTGGGCAGCCCGGGCCAGCGCCCCTATCCGCCGGGGGTCACGGTCGGCACGGTCACCTCACTCGATCGCGCCCCGGGACGACTCACCGACACCGCACTGGTGGAGCCCGCCGTCGACCTCGCCACCCTCGACGTCGTCGCCGTCGTCACCGCTCCGGCCAGCCGAGGGAGCGCCTCCCGGTGAGCGGACTGCGCTGGCCCGTGCGGCTGCTGCTCCTGGCCACAGCACTCGTCTGCATGCTCGCCCTCGGGGCCCGCGGGGTGGTCGCGCTGCCCGACCTCGTGCTCATCGTCGTCGTGGCCGTCGCCCTGACCGCCGGGTCCTCCGCCGGGGCCCTCCTCGGGCTCGTCGGTGGGTGGTTGCTCGATCTCGCCCCACCCGTGGCCGACCCCCTCGGTGTCTCGGCGCTGGGGTACGCAGCGGCCGGGTGGGTCGCCGGACGGGCCCGACGTCGCGCCGGGCACCCGTGGTGGTGGCCGGTCCCCGTCATCGCCGCGGCCGGGCTGGTCTCGCGCCTCGTCCCCGTCCTGATCGACCTGGCCAGCGCCCGTCCGGTCGCCTGGGGGTCCCTCGCGTGGCAGGTGATCGCCACCGCCACCCTCGGTCTGGTGCTCGTCGGTCTCGTCGAGCGGCTCGAGGCGACCCTCGTCCGCCGGGGGCGGGCATGAGCCGCCGCGGGCCGCGGATGCAGGCGCGGATGCTCGCCTCGCTCGCCGTGCTCACCCTGCTCGCCGGCGTGCTCATCGGTCGGCTCGGGCAGCTCCAGCTGAGCGACCACCCGGCGGGGGAGACCGGGGCCAGCACGCCGGGCCGGGCACGGGTCGCCCTGCCGGCCCTGCGCGGTCGCATCCTCGATCGCGACGGTCGCGCCCTCGTCGACAACGCCGTGCGCACCGACGTGACCATCGACCGGGCCAGTCTGGCGGATGCCGCAGACGGCGGCCGAGCGACGGTCCGCCATCTCGCGCAGGCGCTGGACCTCCCCTTCGCGCGCCTGTGGGACAGGACGACCCTCTGCGGTGCGCCCGGGGCCGCCGAGCCGCCGTCCTGCTGGCCCGGGTCGGCCCTGGTGCCCGTCCCGGTCGCCGTGGACGTCGATCCGTCCGCGGCCGCGGCCCTCACCGAGAGGCCGGAGCGCTACCCGGGTGTCAGCGTCACGAGCCAGCCGGTGCGCGCCTACCCCCGCGCCACGGAGGGCGGCGGCGCCCCGCAGACCACCGGATACCTCGCCCGACCCGACGCCGAGACCATCGCCGGGTCCGGTGGCGCGATCACCGACGAGGACCTCGTCGGCGCCTCGGGCCTCGAGCGCGAGTACGACGAGCTGCTCAGGGGGCGTCCCGGTCACCGGGAGGTGCGCGTCGACGCCCGCGGCGTCGCTGTCGAGGAGATCTCGCGGACCGAACCCGTGCCCGGCAAGGACCTCGTGACCACGCTCGACCTCCCGGTCCAGCGCGCCACGGAGCAGGCCCTGGCCGATGGCGTCCGCGACGCCCGGGAGCGTGGTCTCGAGGCGGACACGGCGGCCGCGGTGGTCCTCGACCTGCGTGACGGCGGTGTCGTCGCCTCCGCCAGCGCGCCGACCTACGACCCCTCGGTCTGGTCGAAGGGCATGACCCAGGGGCAGTACGAGCGGTTGACCGGGAGCGACAGCAGCCCGCTCATCGACCGGGTGACCGCGGTCGCGCAGCCGCCGGCCTCGACCTTCAAGGTCGTCTCCCTGCCCGGTGCCGTGGCCGCGGGCACGGACCTGGACGAGCCGGTCAACTGCACGTCGTCGCACCGGATCGGTGACCGTACCTTCAGCAACTTCGAGTCGCGGGCCTACGGGCGGATCTCCTGGCGCCGCGCGATCACCGTCTCGTGCGACACCGTCTTCTACCAGGTGGCCGAGGACGTGTGGCGCTCCCAGGGCGGGTTGGACGCCGACGACGACGACGGGGACGCGCTCATCGAGGCGGCCACCGGCCTCGGACTGGGCAGCGCCACGGGCATCGACCTGCCGGGGGAGGCGACGGGGCGCATCCCCGACCGGGAGTGGAAGCGGGAGCGGTGGCGCACCACCAAGGACGCGAGCTGCCGGGAGGCCGAACGCGGCCACCCGGAGATGGCGGACCGGACCCGGGCGAAGTACCTCACCACCCTCGCCGAGGAGAACTGCGCGACCGGATACCAGTTCCTCCCCGGTGACGAGGCGAACCTGTCCATCGGGCAGGGCGACGTCACCGCGACCGTGCTCCAGATGAGCCGGGTCTTCGGGACGATCGCGCAGCGTGGTCGTGCACCGAGCCCGCACCTCGGCCGGGCGAGCATCGACGCCGACGGTGCCCGGGTCGCGCTCGAGGTCCCCGACGCGGGTCACGTCGACCTCCCGGGGTCGTCGGGCTCCTTGCTGCGCACGGCGCTGCGTGACGTCGTCGAGGAGCCGGACGGCACCGCCTACTCCGCCTTCGCCGGCTTCCCCCTTCGCCAGTGGCCGGTGGCCGGCAAGACGGGGACCGCCGAGGTCTACGGCCAGGAGGACACGGCCTGGTTCGTCTCCTACGCACCGGCGACCACGCCCCGCTACGCCGTCGCCGTCGTCGTCGCCCAGGGCGGCACCGGCGGGGCGACGGCGGCTCCGATCGCCCGGGACATCCACGCTCAGCTCGCCGGTGTGCAGGACTGAGGGCCCGGTGGTCCGGGCTCCTTGTCGCTCACCACGCAGCAATGGCTAGGGTGTCTCCCATGGCTGATTTCGACGTCGTTGTGCTCGGTGCTGGACCCGGTGGTTACGTGGCGGCGATTCGCGCCGCACAGCTCGGAAAGAGCGTGGCCGTCGTGGAGAAGAAGTACTGGGGCGGTGTCTGCCTCAACGTCGGGTGCATCCCGAGCAAGGCCCTGATCAAGAACGCCGAGCTGGCGCACACGCTCACCCACGACAAGAAGAAGTTCGGCATCGAGGGCGACGTCACGATGTCCTACGGCCCGACGCACGCGCGCTCGCGTCAGGTGAGTGACGGCATCGTCAAGGGCATCCACTTCCTGATGAAGAAGAACAAGATCACCGAGATCGACGGCTGGGGCACGATCACCTCCACGACCTCGATGGACGTCGACCTCAACGACGGCGAGAAGAAGTCGGTGACCTTCGACAAGCTGGTCATCGCCAGCGGGGCCACGACGAAGATGCTCCCCGGGGTCGAGGTCAGCGACAACGTCGTCACCTACGAGGAGCAGATCCTCGACGAGAACCTGCCCGGCTCGATGATCATCGCCGGGTCCGGCGCGATCGGTGTCGAGTTCGCCTACGTCATGAAGAACTTCGGTGTCGACGTGACGATCGTCGAGTTCCTCGACCGGATGGTCCCCACCGAGGACCCGGCCATCTCCAAGGAGCTGGCCAAGCACTACAAGAAGCTCGGCGTGAAGGTCATGCTCTCCACCAAGGTCGAGTCCGTGGAGGACACCGACTCCGGTGTCAAGGTCACCGTCACCCCGGCGAAGGGGGGCGACAGCCAGGTCCTCGAGGCGGACAAGCTGCTCTCCGCCATCGGCTTCTCACCGCGCGTCGAGGGCTTCGGGCTGGAGTCGATCGGTGTCGAGCTGACCGAGCGCGGTGCCATCGCCATCGACGAGTACTGCCGCACCAACGTCGAGAACGTCTACTCCGTCGGTGACTGCACGGCGAAGCTCATGCTCGCCCACGTCGCCGAGGCCCAGGGTGTCGTCGCCGCCGAGCACATGTCCGGTGCCGAGACGATGCCGGTCGAGTACGACTTCATCCCGCGTGCGACCTACTGCCACCCGCAGATCGCGTCCTTCGGCTACACCCAGGAGCAGGCCGAGGAGAAGGGCCACGAGGTCAAGACGGCCACCTTCCCCTTCACCGCCAACGGCAAGGCCATGGGCCTGGGCGACGCGGTCGGATCGGTCACGGTCGTCGCCGACGCCGAGCACCACGAGATCCTCGGCGCCCACATGATCGGCCCCGACGTCACCGAGCTGCTCCCGGTCCTCACCCTGGCGCAGAAGTGGGACCTCACCGCGGACGAGGTCGCCCGCAACGTCTTCGCGCACCCGACCCTGTCCGAGGCGGTCAAGGAGGCCGTCGAGGGCGTCGCGGGGCACATGATCAACCTCTGACGTGAGTGGGGGTCAGTCGCTGTCCTCGAAGAGCACCTGCTCCAGAGCGCTGACCGTCTCGCGCAGGGCATCCACCCACTCCAGGACGACCCGTCCCGAGGCGGGGTGGGGCAACTGCGCCAGACGCAGCATGCGAGCCGGCGCCCCCGAGGGATCGTGCACGGTCGCGACCAGCATGCCCACGTCGTAGGTCTTCGCCGGGTCGAGCTCCGCCACCTCGTAGCTGACTCCCGCGTTGCCGATGCTGCGTTGAATCTCGCGCTGGGCCAGGGGGGTGATCCCACCGTCCGCATAGCGGTGCGCGGCCTCGTGGATCTCCCGGTAGGGGTCCACCCGACCAGCAGGGAGGAATGACATCAGATAGCCGTGGTCCTGGGCGAAGGCGAGCCGGTCGCGGTAGATGTCCATGGTCTCGTCGTCCACGTCGGCCTTGGACAACCAGCTCTGCTGCTGTTCCTCGGTCAGCTCCGCCGCCCAGATGTCGCCGATGGGCGGAATGATCGGCACCCTCGTGCCCAGTCCCTTGGCCGGGTTGACCCCCTCGCCGACTGCCGTCGCGATCGCCACCAGCTCGTCCTTGTCCACCACCGTCAGAAGCGACACCTCACACCGGAGCCGCTCCGCCACGGTCGCCAGGAGGTCGCGCGATCGGCTGGCCTGTTGCACCGGCCCGACGATGTCGTTGTCGATCCGCGCGAGCAACGGCGGGACGACGAAGCGCCCGTACCCTCCCTGGAAGAAGATCAACGGGGTCTTCGGGTTGTTCACCGCCATGTCCTCGATGCGGCAGAGGACGATCCAGTGATCCCCGGCCTCGATGGTCTGCTCGATCCGCACGTCGAGCCACGCCAGTGACTCGGCCAGCAGGGGGGCACCCGACGGCGATGGACTCCAGTCGATCCCGAGGAGCTTGTCCGGTCCACGGCTGGCGATGCACCGGCCGATCTCCTCCTGCTCTCCGGTGAGGACGTTGATGCACAGGGACTCGCACTCGCTGAGTCGACCGAAGGTGCGGGAGCTCTTCATCGGCATGAAGGCCACGAGTGGCGGTTCCATGGACACCGCGGTGAAGGTCCCGACGATCATCGCCAGTGGCTCCCCGTCCGGGTGGACGGCGGTGACGATCACGACGCCGGTGGGGTAGTGGCCCAGGACGTCCCTGAAGGCCTTGGTATCGAAGGATGGTGCTGTGGTCATCGGAGATCCCCACTTCGGGTAGGAGCGCCGTGGAGGTGCGCGTGTCATGGGCACCGGATTGGTGCTGTACAGAGCGGAGGCTAGGAGTCCGATCACTACGGGGACAGCAGGGAAACCTTTACTTGCGGGCCACGGGCGATGGGGACAGGCTTGCGGCAGCGACGAAGGAGGCCCAACAGGTGGAACCGAGAACGTTCCCGGACGCCACCGCGTCTGTGGAGGAGGCACGATCGAGTGCCTCTGGCGCAGTGCAGACCGTTCGTGCCGCACGAGGGCGGGTCGTCTCGCACGACGGTGACGTGCGTGCGTGGGTGCATCTCGTCGACGACCCGCTGGTCCGGGCGGAGCAGGTGGACGCCAGCACCGAGGTGCTGCCCCTGCGCGGGCTGCCCGTCGGGATCAAGGACATCATCGATGTCGAGGGCCTGCCGACTCGGTGCGGCTCGGAGGCGACCACGTCCCCCGAGCCCCTGACGGCCAACGCCGCCTGCGTGAACCGGTTGGAGCAGTGGGGCGCTGTCGTCATCGGGAAGACGGCCACGACCGAGTACGGCTACTTCCGGCCCGCTGCCACCAGGAACCCCGCCGCGCCCGGATGCACACCCGGCGGCTCCTCCAGCGGATCGGCCGCGAGCGTGGCCAGCGGCCAGGTCCCCTTGGCCCTGGGCACGCAGACGGCGGGCTCGACCACTCGACCCGCGTCCTTTTGCGGTGTTGCCGGTCTGGTCATGGCCCACGGCAGCACGGACCTCGCTGGGGTCACCGGGCTCAGCCCGACACTCGACTCGCTGGGGGTCCTGGCCCGCAGCGTGCGCGATCTGGCCCTGGTGCACCGGCTCTTCGCCGGGACCAGCGCCGCGCCGCCTGCAGCGGGTCCTGCCGTGATCCACGTCTGGCGTGGTTCCTCGTTGTCGGCCATCGATCCCTCGATGGCCGCGGCGGTCGACCTGGCCGCGTCAGCGCTCGTCGGTGCAGGCCACCGGGTCGAGGAGTTTCCGTGGGACGACCACGTGCACACCCTGGCCGCGGATCAGCCGGTGGTGATGGCCTACGAGGCCGCTCGGGAACGCGCGGCACTGCGTGACGTGGCGCCACTGATCAGCCAGAGTCTGCGGGAGCTGCTCGATCAGGGCCGGAGGACCACCGAGGACGACTACCGCGCGGCGATCGCGCGGTGCCATGCCTCACGCACCGACCTCGAGCACCTGCTGTCCGACCGCCGCGTGATCGTCGGGCCGGCTGCTCCGGGGCCCGCACCGTGGGGGCTGGAGGCGACCGGCTCGCCGGACCTGAGTCGTCCGTGGCAGGCACTGGGGCTGCCCGTCGTCGCCGTCCCCGGGATCCGAGCGGCCGATGGTCGACCCCTCGGGATCCAGGTCATCGGCCTCCCGGGACTCGAGGAGGAGATCTTCGCCGTCGCGACGGCGCTGGAACACCGTCTGCAGGGAGCGACCGTCTAGCGGTCACCCGTACCGCATCGAAAGGGAAGAAGCATGGATCCTCGTCCGCACGACCACGCCACGATGTTCCTGATGTGTTACGAGGACACCTTCGGCTACGGGTGGCACCACGTCGACCTCTTCGTCGAGGACGAGGAGGGCCGCGAGGTCAACTGGGTGCACTGGACCGTCGATGAGGACGGTCCCGACGCCGCAGATGCCTCGATCGCACGAGTGGAGCCGGACCTGCGCCGCACCAGCGACTGGCACCACGCCGTCAGCGCCGCCGGGATGAACTACTGGCGGTCCGAGGCCGCCTGGGACCGGCACACGTCGTGACGGTCCCGGAGAAGGAGGACGTTCCCGACCCGGTCGTGTACGTCCTCGATGACGATGTGGAGCTGTGCGAGTCGGTGACGTGGCTCCTCGGGAGCATCAATGTCGATCCCGTCGTGATGCACAGCGCCGACGAGTTCCTGGAGCACTACGACGGCGGCCATCCCGTGTGCATGGTGCTGGACGTGCGCATGCCACGGATGAGCGGGACCCGGCTCCAGGAGGAGCTCGTGGACCGGGCTCCCCACGCGTCCATCATCTTCGTCTCGGCGCACGGTGACATTCGCATGTCCGTGCGGACCATGCAGCGCGGGGCACTGCACTTCCTCGAAAAACCCTATGACCCGCAGCAGCTGCTCGACGTGGTGCAGGAGGGCATGGTGCACGCGGCGGAGCGATTTCGTGAGCACCACACCCGGCTCTCCGTGCAGCACAGGATCGACGCGCTCACACCTCGCGAGCGGGAGATCCTCCACCTCGTCGTCGAGGGACTGCCCAGCCAGAACATCGCCCGGCGCCTGGGAATGAGCGTCAAGACGGTTGATGTCCACCGCGCACGAATCAAGGCGAAGACCGACTCGGACAGCATCAACACCCTCGTCCGGGATGTCCTGCGCTACGAGGCCCAGATCTCGAGCGAGCCCGGGTCGGCTCAGAAGTAGTCCAGGCGCAGCAGCGGGGACCTGCTGCGCGAGACACACACGGTGATGGTCTCGCCGGCCTCTTTCTCCGCGGCCGTCAGGACGTTGTCCCGGTGCTCCGGGTCTCCTTCGAGCACGGTCATGATGCACGTGCCGCAGATCCCCTCCTCGCAGGAGGTGTCGACCTCGGCGCCCGCTTCGTCCTGCAGGACCGAGACGATGGTGCGGTCTGCGGGCACGTGGTACGTCTCGTCCTCGAACTCGACATCGAACTCGGTGTTCTCGTCGGCCGAGGGCTGTTCGTTGGCGTGGAAGTTCTCACGGTGGATCGACTCCGTCGGGAGCGCCTCCTGTGCCACGGCAGCGACCTTGTCCATGAACTCCTCGGGGCCGCACATGTAGAGATGCGACCTCGCGGGCAGTGCCGCCAGCGCCTTCCTGAGGATCGGCGCCTGGTCGGTGCGCGGCACACTGATGTGTGCGTGGAGCTTGTGTGGCACCTTCTCCTGCAGGAGGCCCAGGAAGACGGCATCGGTCTCGGTGCGAGCAAAGTAGTGCAGATCGAAGTCGTGCCCGTGCACATCGAGGTAGCGAGCGATGCTGAGCATCGGGGTGATCCCGATCCCCGCCGCCACGAGGACGTGGTGACCCGCGTCCGGGTCGATACCGATGAGATTGCGCGGCTCGCTGATCTGGATGACGTCACCCACCCTCAGCGCGTGGAGCGCGTCCGAGCCGCCCCGGGAGTCCGTCTCCCGCTTCACCGCGATGGTGTACGAGTCCGGGTCCTCCGGTGTGCTGCACAACGAGTACTGCCGGGTGATGGCCGTGGGGCCGACGCAGTCGACGTGGGCGCCGGCCTGGTAGACCCCCAGTGGGCGCCCGTCGGCGCGCACGAGGCGCAGCGACTTCACGGTCGGCGACTCGTCGATGACCTCGGTGACTCGAACATCAATGAGAGACATGGTTTCGCTCCGGGGGAGTGGGTGGTGATCAGCGCAGGTGCAGGCCGCCGTTGACGTCCCAGCAGGCGCCGGTGACGAAACCGGCGTTCTCCTGGGCCAGCAGCGCCACCGTGTCGGCGATGAAGGAGGGGTCCCCGAGCCGACCGACGGGAATGGAGGAGGTGACCGCCTCCAGCGCGTCCGCCGGGACCGTGCGGTGGACCACCGGCAGGTCGTGCGGCCCGGGGGAGATGGCATTGACGGTCACGCCCTGGGCGGCGAGGGAGCGAGCGAACACCTTCGTCAGGGTGAGGATCGCCCCCTTCGACGCCGCATAGTGTGCACCGGTCGCCGTACCGCCGTTCTGGCCGGCCAGCGAGGCCATGTTGATGATCCGACCGAAGCCGTGGGCGGCCATGGCCTCACCGAAGACCTGGCACCCGTTGAACACTCCGGCGGAGTTGAGCGACAGCACGTCCGTGAACTCGGCCGAGCTGAGCGTCATCGTGTCCGCGGCTCGGGTCACGGCAGCATTGTTGACCAGGACGGTTGGCTCCGCCCAGATGGAGCGGGCCTGTTCCAAAGCGCCTCGGAAGTCCTCGGGCCGACTCACGTCCAGCCGTCGATGGGTGCACGTGCTGCCGTCCGCGGACAGCTCGCGTGCCAGGTCCGTGACGACCGCGTCGTCCAGGTCGGTCACCATGACGCGGAAACCGTCGCGGTGCAGCCTGCGGGCGATGTGTGATCCCATGCCGCCGGCGGCACCCGTGACGACGGCGACTCCGGACATCGTGTGTGGTGCGCTCATCGGTGCCACCTCAGAGCAGGAAGCCGGCGGCGTGCACCGGCTGGTCGCTGTTGAGCAGCCGGATCACCTTCAGCTCGATCCGGTCACCGCCGTCATCGAGGGAGATCCGGTGCGTCACGCGGGCGCCGAGGACGTCCGTGGCGGAGCGCTTGTACGACACGAGCACTTGAGCGGACGTCAGGGTGACGTGGGTGTCGGAGACATCGGTGGCCCGGAAGCTGGACACCGTGCGCACCGTGCGGGCGGCTGCCACGGCTGAGGGCGCATTGCCCTGGACCATGCGGTCCACGCGCATCCGACGCATGCGGGCATCGTCGTAGACCATGTTCAGGGAGTTGGCGAAGTCATCGGTGGTGTGGTCGATCGGGACCACGTACATCGCGTCCGTGCCGTACAGCTTCTCCCAGGCCTCGTACTCCTTGTCGTCCAGAAGTTGGGCCTCGTGCCAGACCACCTGGATCGCCCGCGCCACGCGGGGGTCGTGAAGCATCATTTCGGTCATTCGCTCATCATCTTCTTCCACATCGCGTAGGCGCCCCGCATGCCGGTCTCATCGGTGACGTGCGAGGTCGGCCAGCCCTCGTCGCTCGTCGTCTCACGGTTGAGTCCGCGGTTGACCATGATCGGCATCTCCGGGTTGCCCACCGCTCCGACCTGAACTCGTTCCCAGCCCTCGGAGTCGTCCGGGCTGCCGAAGCCGAACGGGCCCTGGAAGTGCTCATGGATGCGCAGTCGCTCCCGGTTGACGCACTCGGGTCCGTCGTCCATCCCCAGGGACATGTGCCAGATCTCCGTCTCGTCCACCGAGATCGGGATCAGCACCCGCAGGAAGGAGATGGACATCGAGACGTTCGGGAAGGTGTTGAGGTTGAATCCGGCTCCGTGGATCGATCGCACGAACCGGCGGATCTGCTCCTCGCTGTACTCGCCGCTGTCTCGCAGCTCCTGGACGGTGTCGTCGAAGCGTGATTGCAGGGGAGCCCCGTCGTCGATGTCGAGATCCGCGTTGCCGGGCGCCATGATCGCGACCGAGTGCCCGTTGCCCACGTCGTGGGTGACGGCCTCGGGGTCGCTCATGAACGACATCATGTCGGCCGTCTCGGCGTCCACGGACGCCATCCACGACTTGTGCACCATCGGGAAGTGGTACCCGTCGGTGGTGTTCTCCAGCTGGATCTTCCAGTTGCCCTTGAACCTGAACTTGTGCACGCCGGTGATCTTCGTGGGGTAGCCGTTGCTCTGCTTGAAGAAGCGCTCCATCCAGATCTTCGCGTCTCCGAGGAAGTCCTCGAGCGGCTGCGCGTCCTCGTTGAAGGTCGCCCAGATCATCCCGAGGTAGCTCTCGGTCCGCAGCTTCTGCAGCGGGAAGTCGGCCTTGTCGATGATGCCCTCGTACCCGTCGGGGTAGGGGATGCCGCGCAGCCGACCATCGAGCGCGTAGGACCAGTTGTGGTACGGGCAGGTGAATCCATTGGCCTTCCCCCGGGACTGGTCGCACACGGTGCTGCCACGGTGACGACAACGGTTGAGCAGCGTGTTGACGTTGCCCTTCCGGTCCCTGGTGATGATCACGGGTTGGTCCCCCACGGACGTGGTCTTGAAGGAGCCCTTGTCCGGGATCTCGCTCTCGTGGGCAACCCAGACCCACGTCGTGCGGAAGATCTTCTCCATCTCGAGGTCGAAGATCGCGGGGTCGGTGTAGAGCCGACCGGCCACCCGATCCGTCTCGGCGAGCTCGGCGAGTTCGGTGCGGGCGGTCTCGTCCTGTTCGACAGTGCTCATGCTGTGGCCTCCTGGTGCGGCGTGGTCGGGCGAGCATTCGTGACGGCGGGCCGGGCGGTCATCAGGGCGCGACCTTCGCGTCGAACATGCGTTCCGTGCGAAAGTGCGAGATGAGCACGCGCGGCCCCACGTCCGTACGCGGGTGCAGGTGGAAGTCGACGGTGAGCCGGGCCGCGAGCAGGTCCGCGGTGCCGTCGGTGTATCCGGACAGCTGGATCATCAACCAACGACCGCTGGCGGTGTCGCCCTGCGTCTCGATGTGTCCCGTGGCCAAGTGGTGGCTGTTGCGCCGGAAGTGCTCCACGGGTGGCAGGAAGCCCGAGACCATCTCTTGGATGGCCGCGCGCCCCTGCTGTGCCCCGAACCTGCTCGCGTGGGCCGAGCCGATGCCCTCCCAGACGGCGTTCTCGGTGAACAGCTCGCCGATCTGGTCGGGACTCTGCAGCGGTCCCGGGACGTCGCACAGGTCGAGGTATCGGTTCAGGCAGCTCGTCACCGCGTCCCGGGCTTCGAGCACAGCCAGCCTGGTCTCCAGGGTTGCCATGGTCAGTCCGTCTTGACGTCCGAGCGGATGGTCAGCGATCGCCCCATGCGCGCCTCGATCTTGGCGTAGCGCCACAGCGCGTGGTCGTCGCTGACCATCGTGGTGCGAAAGAGGTTGCAGGCAGCCTTGACGGTCTCCTGGTCGCGCACGTCCGCCAGGACGTAGGCGGTCCACGGCCATCCATCGGTCGGCCCGACGACATGCGCGTCATCGTCCATGTTGCCCAGGACGTCGACACCGTCCATGTCCTCCATGTCACGCAACATGGCCGCGAACGCGGTCCAGACCGAGCCGATCTCGGACTTCGGCAGGTCGAAGAAATTCTGGTTGATGCCCATGCAGAAGAGCACGCGCAGGGGATCGTTGACCATGACTCGTTCCGTCCTTTCGAGGAGTGTGAGGTGTCAGGGGAAGCTGGGGATACCGGCGGGTGCACCCATCAGGAGAGCGCCACCGGCCTCATAGGTCCCGGACTGGAGCATGGCGTGCTGCGCCGGGACCATGCTGTCCTGCAGGTACCGCTGCAACGGGTGCGTGCGGTAGATCGCGCCGGTGCCGGCAAGGTCGAAGACGCTGAGAACGACCTTGCGGGCCTCGTGTGCCGCGTGGGTGGTGGCCAGACGCAACATCACCAGGTGCTCCTCGGAGATCTCGTCGCCGGCTTCGGCCATGGCCCACACCTCGCGGGTGGCTTCGTAGAACCACGCCCGGGCCGCGCGCAGCTGGGCCTCGGCCGTGGCGATCCCGATCTGGTAGGTGGCGCGTGCACCGCGACGCGAGCCGCCGGTGATGCTGGTGCGCAGGCTGCCGACCTCGCGGGCGTAGTCCAGCGCACCTCGTGCGGCCCCGAGGGTGACGACAGCAAGCACCTGGGCGGCGTAGGCCACGGCAGGGTAGTGATAGAGCGGCTCGTCGACCTTCGGTGCGTCGCCACGGATGAAGGTGCGCTCCTCGGGAACGAAGACATCGTCGAGCTTGATCTCGTTCGAACCCGTCGCCCGCATGCCGGAGACGTCCCAGTTCTCGATGATCTCGGCATCCTCGGGGTTGATGATCGCATTGCGTGGTCGGCCCATCGGGTCGTCGGGGGCCTTGAGGCCGACGCCGAAGATGTCGGCACCGGCGGAGCCGCTGCCGAACTGCCAGCGCCCGCTGCAGCGGAACCCGCCCTCGACCGGCTCTGCGTCCTGCATCGGGAACAGGGCGCCGGCGAAGACGACGTCAGGGCCGTCCTTGTAGAGCTCCCTCTGGACCTCCAGGGGCAGGGCACTGAGGTAGATCAGCGCCGAGCCGAAGCTGGCGACCCAGCCGGTGGCCGGGTCGACTGCGGAGATCCGCTCGATCTGGTCGAGGAACTCGTGCGGGGGCATGGGCTCGCCGCCGAACACACTCGGAGTGGACGCCCGGTAGATGCCGGCACGCTTGAGCATCTCGACGTAGTCCCGAGGGACATATCCTTGGTCGTTGAACTCGTCTCGACGATCCCTCAGCACGTCGAGGGCTTCGTGGAAGGCCTTGTCTCGAGCGGGGCCCGCAGGCTCGGCCATCGCAAACTTGTTCGTCACCGCGCGCTCCATCTGGTCGGACGTTGTGTGATGACGACAAACATAGGAAGGTCCCGCGGCCTCCCGCCATTGGTGATTCCCCGCCCCGGCGGTAAGGGAATCACCAACTGGATGAGCGGCACCGAACCAGAGATCATGCCGCCACCGGCGACCAAGGAGGCCCGGTGTTCCCTTCGGGCAAGGACTTCGAGCAGATCATGCTCCACACCGAATCCGGCGTCCTCATCCATGAGGCGGCATCCAAGAACATCCTGTGGGCCAACCCCGCGGCCTGCCGCATGTTCGGCTTCACCCTCGATGAGTTGCGTCCGCTCAAGGCCCACCACATGAGTGCCCAGGAGGAGCAGTACCGACGATCGGTGGGTGTGGCCTGGTTGGCCGATGCGGTCACCCACGGCACGAGTCGCCGTGAGTGGAAGTACCGCGGCCGCGACGGGCGCGAGTTCCTCACCGATGCCATAGCCACCCGCCTCGAGCTCGAGGGTGGCGTCGTCGTCATGGTCCAGTTCCGGAGCATCGACGCCGAGGTCGAGGTCCACGAGGAGCTCGAACGGACCGCGGGCTACCTCCAGCGCATCATGTCCCACGCCTCTGTCGGGATCGTCCTGCTCGACCAGGAGAACAGGATCGTCGACACCTCGCCGTACGCCGCCCGGCTCTTCGGACTGCCGGCGGAACGCGCCTTGGGTCAACTTCTGTCGGACGTCGTGGTCGTGGTGCCGACCTTGCGCGGCCAAGGCGTCCAGGACGCGTTGGCCACCCACGCCGGACAGACGTACTTGCGGATGCGTCCACGGGGTGGCAGCCAGCGGTGGCTGTCGGGCCATCTCGAGGAGGTCGCACACGACGGGATCGAGTCGCGCATGCTGGTCGTCCGCGACATCACGGCACGGGTGGAGCTCGAGCGAGAGGCCACCCGGCGTGACGCGGAAGTCCATCGTCTCAGTCGGCAGAACGCCATGGGGGACCTCGCGATGATCATCGCCCACGAGTTGGGGCAGCCCTTGGCCGCCACGAACAACTTCCTCAGGGGCGCCATGGCACGCATGGACTCACGGGCGGTCGACGAAGGGGAGTTGCGCTACGGACTGGACAATGCGGCGAAGCAGCTGACCCGGGCGGCGCAGATCGTCGCCAGCGTCAAACGCTATGTGCAGCGAACGGAGAGTGCCGGCACCGCCGCCGATCTGACGGACGTGGTGCGCGAGACCTTGTATTTCGCGGGGCTGTCCGCGGCAGAGCACGGGGTCACCTTGGTCGAGGACCTGAGCGCGGAACCCCTGGGGGTCTTCGGCGAGCCCGTCCTGCTCGGTCAGGTCGTGCTCAACCTCTGCGGCAATGCCATCGAGGAGGCCTCGAGCCTGGGACCCGAACGCAGCCGGGTCCGGGTGGTCACCTATCGAGATGGCGATCATGCGTGCTGCTCGGTCACCGACCAGGGCCGGGGCCTGGTCCTGCCGCGGGACGGCCTGGCCGGCCCGGGGTTCGGCACGAAGCCCGATGGTGCGGGCATCGGCCTGATGTTGTGCGAACGCATCGTCGAGCGGCACGGGGGCGAGCTGGTCTTCGACACGCACGGCCCCGACGCAACCGATGGATCACGCCGTGGAACCCGCGCCGAGGTGCGCATCCCCCTCGTCGCGTCGGATCCGGCCCTGTACGAGCAGTAAAGGAATCTCTCATTCCGGGTGATGCGGGTCACGACCTAGTGTCCAGCGTCAGTGAGTGATGCACCTCGCGACATCGCCACAGTCGACGGCCACGAGACCACGGCCGGGGACACGACTCAAAGGAGAGCCCAGTGAGAAGAATCCTGGCCGGCATGGCTATCGCTTCGATCCTGACGCCGCTCGCGGCGTGTGGCAGCGGCACGGGCGGGGGTGCCGACGGAGACCACGACCCGGTGAAACTCAGCTTCGTCACCGCGTTCCCGAAGGATCACGCGCTGAACGACGGCTTCTTCATGTTCACGAAGGCGCTGGAGGAGAAGGCTCCCTGGATCGAGGTCGAGTATCGCGGTGGCCCCGAGACGATGGAGCCGAATGTGATGATCGAGGGAGTGACCTCGGGTGCCGTGGATGGCGCCCACCTCCCGGGCGACTACTACGTCGAGCAGGTCCCGTCCCTGGAGATCGCCCGCTTCACTCCCTACACGCCGAGCCAAGAGCGCGAGGAGGGCGTGAGCGACCTCTGGGGGCAGATCCACGACGACGCCGGATTGCACTATGTCGGCCACAGCATCTCCGGGATCCCGCAGGTGCTCCTGCTCAAGGACGAGGTCAACGAGCCCAACCTGAAGGGCAAGTCGGTCCGGGTGTCATCCGCCACGTCCAACATGGTCAAGAGCCTGGGTGGTACCCCCGTCGATCTGCCCGGAGGGGAGATCTACACGGCCTTGGAGCGCGGGGTCATCGACGGTGCTGCCTGGACCTCCGTCGGAGCGGTCGATCTGGGGATCGACGAGCTCGTCTCCTACGACATGTCGCCGCGCTTCTACGAGTCCCTGGCGAACACCGTGATCAACAAGGACACGTGGGATTCGCTCGATCAGGAGACGCAGGACGTGATCAGCGAGACGATGGAGGAGTCGGAGCCGAAGATCTTCGACTACTTCAGCGAGATGTCGACCAAGGAGACCCAGCAGTGGCGCGACGCGGGTGTCGAGGAGCTGAAGTTCGAGGGCAAGGACGCCCAGAAGATCCTCGACATCGCCTACCGGGACGCCTGGGGTGAGCTCGACTGGGACCGCATCTCCTCGAAGGGCCCCGAGGCCCAAGAGATCCGTGACTCGTTCGAGGGTGCCTACGGCGACGACCTGACGAAGTCGGTCCCCGGTGGCGCGGCCGCGCCCACGAAGTGACATGAGCGACGATCAGAAGGATCCCGTGGAGAGGGTGCCCGACGATCTCGGCGCAGAGGCATCGGACGTGGCCCGCGCCGGTCACCTGCACCAGTCAGCCGCTGAGCAAGAGGCCCTGGCGCGTCCGGAGTGGTGGGTGGTCAGACTGCCCGAAACCATGGGTGCCCTGGTGGTCCTCGTGCTCGTCCTCGTCGTGACGACTGGTGTCGTGCTCCGCGTGGTGGGACAGGGAGTGCTCGGGTTGATCGACCTGGCCTCCGTGGCGATGTTGTTGCTCGTCGTCATGGGTGTCTCGTCGTTGTCCTACCGCGATGAGCACGTCAGGCTCGAGCTCATCGACGCCGTCGTCGGACCCCGGGGAAAGCTCCGCCTGGACATCTTCGGTGACGTCTTCCAGCTCGTCGTCGTCGGCGTGGTCATCTACGCCTTGGGGACCACCTTCCTGTCGGACCTCCAGACGGGAACGACGTCGGCGGGGGAGTTGGACCTGCCACGCAGTTGGCTCAGCGGTGCCGCGACCCTGGGCCTGGCGTTCGTGTGGATCGTGCTGGTGCGAAAGACGATCCATGACCTGACACACCTGAGGACCGGACGGACTGACCATGCTGATTGAGATGGAGTGGTACGCGTTCCTGGGGTCGTTCCTCGGCCTGCTGGCCATCTTGCTGGTCCTGCGGGTACCGGTGGCCTGGGCCATGCTCGGGGTCGGCACCCTGGCGGCATTCGTGCTCTACGGGGGCGTCGAGCCGGCGCTGAACCAGGTGTCACTGAGCGTGCTGAACAGTGTCACCAGCTTCACCTTCACGGCCATCCCACTCTTCATCTTCATGGGTGAGGTGCTCTTCAGGAGCCATGTGGCCCAAGAGGCACTGGATGAGATCTCGATCGCTCTCCGGCGACTCCCGGGCAAGCTGTCCATGGTGGCCATCGGCGGGGGCGCGATGTTCGGTCTGCTGTCGGGCTCCACACTGGCCAATACCGCGCTCTTCGGACGGACCCTCCTTCCCCAGATGGAGTCACGGGGGTACGACTCGCGGTTGGCGGCGGGATCGATCCTGGCCTCCGGCGGTCTGGCGATGATCCTGCCGCCGAGCGCACTGGCCATCCTGTGGGGCGGCATCGCCCAGGTCCCGATCGGACCGCTGCTCATCGCCGGCATCGTTCCCGGCCTGTTGATGACAGCCGGGTACGCAGTGGTTGTCCTCGTCTGGAGCCGGCGAGGTGGTGACGGTCCCACGGAGTACGTGGGTCGGCGGTCCCTGGGTGAGGCCCTGAGGTCCGGAGTGCGCCGCGCACTGGCTCCGGGCCTGATCATCGCGATCGTCCTGGGATGCATCTTCTTCGGTCTCGCCACCCCCACCGAGTCCGCGGCCATCGGCGCGAGCGCGTCGCTCCTCGTCGGCGTCACCTTGCGACGTTTCGGCCTGCGCGAGCTGCGCGACACCTGCGTCGGCACGCTTCGGACCACGACGATGATCTTCGCCATCGTGCTCGGGTCGACCCTCTACGCCCAGTTGATGAGCTTCTCCGGCGCCACCCGTGGGCTGGTGGAGAGCGTGACGACCCACGTGAGCGGTACCGCCGCCATGCTGGTGGTCATCATGCTCGTGCTGCTGGTCCTGGGTGCCTTCATCGACCAGGTGTCCATCATGTTGGTCACCGCACCGTTGTTCATGCCGATCGTCGACGCCTTCGGTTGGAACCCGGTGTGGTTCAGTCTGCTCCTCCTGATCAACCTGCAGATCGCGAACACGACTCCGCCGTTCGGGATGAGTCTGTTCGTCATGAAGGGAGTGGCACCGCACCTGTCCATGGGGACGCTGTACCGGTCCGTTCTGCCGTGGATCGCCTCCGACTGCGTGGTGCTGCTTCTGCTGGCGGTCTTCCCCAGCCTGGTCCTGTTTCTCCCGGGACTGATGTTGACATGACGTCACTGATGATCGGGGTGATCTCGTGAGGATCGCGGTTCTGGGAGGCGGGCACGGTGGGTGGGCCGCGGCGGCGGACCTTGCTGCGCGCGGGCACGCCGTCCGGTGGTGGCGCCGCGACGCGAGGGCTCACTCGCAGGTGCAGTCCGTGGGCGCCATCACCCTGACCGACGGCGAGGGCAGTCGCGCCGTGCCCTTGGGGGACGGTGACGGCGCGGTGGAGATCTGCACCGACCTCGCACACGCGGTGGCGGCGGCGCACCTGGTCGTCGTGGCCGTGCCCGCCACCGCGCACGAGGACCTGGCGCCCCGTCTGGTGCGTCTCCTGACCGACGGGCAGGTCGTCCTCATGCCCCCCGGCACCTTCGGCTCGGTGCTCTTCGGCAGCGCCATGGCGCAGGCGGACCACCGCGCCGAGGTGGCCTTCGCGGAGGCCGGGACCCTGCCGTATCTGGCACGCCGTCAGGGTGCGGAGGTCGTGGTGAGCGCCTACGCCACGCGGCTGCCCACCGGCGTGTTCCCCGAGCGGCTGTCCGGGCGGGTGTACCCGGTCCTGCGGGCGGCGTACCCGAGCATCGAGGAGTGCGGTGACGGACTCAGCGGGGCCCTGATGAACGCGGGGCCGATCATCCATCCGCCACTGATCATGATGAACGCGGGACCGCTGGAGCATTCCGACGACTGGGACATCCACAACGAGGGCACGCAACCCGCGGTGCGACGGGTGACCGACGCGTTGGACCAGGAGAGGATCGCGCTGCGCGAGGCACTGGGCTACGAGGGGCCGCACTTCCCTCTCGCCGATCACTACCGGCCCGGTGGCGACGAGTGGATGTACGGGGACAGCGCGCACCAGCGCCTCGTGGACAGCGACGGCTGGCGCGAGCCGGTGGAGTTGACGGAGCACCGCTATCTGCAGGAGGACACCCGCCTGGGACTCTCCCTTCTCGTGTCGCTCGGACGGTGGACCGCGGTCCCCACCCCTGTCGCGGCGGGCCTGCTCAGCATTGCGTCAGCACTGGTCGGAAAGGACCTCTATGCGCAGGGGCGGACGCTGGAACGCCTCGGGTTGGCCGGGTTCACCCCGGGTGAGCTGCAGCACTTCCTGCAGGACGGGCATCGGTCCTGACCCCCTGGCGGTGTCGGTGCGATGACCTCGAGGTCGCACGTCGCCGCCGCCGTCGGGGCGGACGATCAGACCATGTCCTCCAGCTCGACCCCCTTCGTCTCCGGCACGAACCGCAGGACGAAGAGGAGGGAGAGCAGGGCGCACGTGGTGTAGAAGCCGTAGGCGAACCACAACCCCAGCTCGGCCATCTTGGGGAAGCTCATGGAGATGGCGAAGTTCGCGAGCCACTGGGCTGCGGCCGCGAGGCCGAGCGCCGTTCCCCGGATCGTGTTGTTGAACATCTCGCCGAGGAGGACCCACACGACCGGGCCCCAGGTGGCACCGAAGAAGACGACGAAGGCGTTGGCCGCGATGAGGGCCGACAGGCCGGCGGAGTCGGACAGCACGGGCTCGTTGTCGATGATCGGCGCCTGGCTGAAGATCCACGCCAGCGCGCCCAGGCTGATGGTCATGCCCAGCGATCCGATGATCAGCAGGCGCCGCCGACCGATCCGGTCGACCAGGGCGATGGCGACGATGGTGACGACGATGTTCGTCACGGAGGTGATCACCGTCTGCGCGAGGGCATCGGACTCGGTGAAGCCGACGGACTGCCACAGCGTCGAGGAGTAGTAGAAGATCACGTTGATCCCGACGAACTGCTGGAAGACCGACAGGGCGACACCGATCCAGACGATGGGCAGCAGGCCCCCGCCGGGCTTCTTCAGGTCGGCGAAGGAGGAGCGCGCCTCACGGTTGATCGTGCGCTTGATCTCCCGGATGCGGGTGTCGACGCCATCGATGAGGACCTGCGAGAGGACCTCGCGGGCTCTCTTCTCCTGACCGACCCGGATCAGGAAGCGAGGCGACTCCGGGATGGTGACGGCGAGGACGCCGTAGGCGATGGCCGGAAGCGCCTCGGCGATGAACATCCAGCGCCAGGCGTCCAGTCCGAAGGCCAGGGTCTCGTTGGAGCCACCGGCCGCGCCCGCGATGGCGAAGTCACTGAGCAGCGCGATGAAGATGCCGGTGACGATCGCCAGCTGCTGCAGCGAGCCCATCCGACCCCGGATCTCGGCGGGGGAGATCTCGGCGATGTAGGCCGGCGCGATGACCGAGGCGGCGCCGACACCGAAGCCCCCGACGACACGCCACAGGACCATGTCGACGGGGCCGAAGGCGAGTCCGGACCCGATCGCGGAGACCATGAAGAGCAGTGACGCGATGACCATGACCCGGATCCGCCCGAGGCGGTCGGCCAGGCGCCCCGCGGCGTAGGCGCCGACCATGCACCCGAGCAGCGCCGACGCGACGACGAAGCCGGTCAGCGTGGCCGACATCCCGAAGTCCGAGCGCATCGCGCCCACCGCCCCGTTGATGACCGCGGTGTCGAAGCCGAACAGGAAGCCACCGAGCGCGGCGACCGCGGCCAGGTGGATGACTCTCGCGGTGTGGTAGCCGTGGGCTGCCGCGCCGGTCGTGGCCGAGGTGCTCATGGTGCTCCTTCGGGTGGGATGGGGGCAGCCAAGGCTAGCGCCTGCTCGATTAGGGGTGTCGCCGTGCACGCTGGTAATCTCGAGGAGTTGCCGTTTGATCGGCCGCGGATCCACAGAGCCCCGGTGAACCAGCCCGGGCGCGCCGCGCAACAACCCAGAGAAGGAGCAGTGTCGCAGCATGCCGCTGACCGCTGACGTCAAGAAGCAGATCATGGCCGACTTCGCCACCACCGAAGGCGACACCGGCTCCCCCGAGGTGCAGGTCGCGCTGCTCACGCAGCGCATCAAGGACCTCACCGAGCACTCCCGGGACCACAAGCACGACCACCACAGCCGCCGCGGTCTGCTGCTGCTCGTGGGCAAGCGTCGTCGCCTCCTGCGTTACCTGCAGAACTCCGAGATCGAGCGCTACCGTGCGCTGATCAAGCGCCTCGGCCTTCGCCGATAAGTACGTCGTGGAGAGCGGTCCCAACCACAGGGGCCGCTTCTTCGCGTATCCGGGGGTTGTCCCAACGCCCGGCGAACAGCACGACAACTCAAGAGTGACGACACCAAGAACGTCACAGCACAAGACCATGCCGGGGCACAACGACGATGCGCCCGGTACGTAGAGAGAAAAGGAGGACCCGATGGAGGGTCCTGAGATCACTTCCGCCGAAGCAACCATCGACAATGGTCAGTTCGGCACCCGCACCGTCCGGTTCGAGACCGGGCGCCTCGCCCAGCAGGCCGGTGGCGCCGTCTCGGCCTACCTCGACGGTGAGACCATGCTCCTGTCGACCACGACGGCGAGCAAGAACCCCAAGGAGCACCTCGACTTCTTCCCCCTGACGGTGGACGTCGAGGAGCGGATGTACGCCGCTGGGCGCATCCCGGGCAGCTTCTTCCGTCGTGAGGGTCGTCCGAGCACGGACGCCATCCTCACCTGCCGGCTCATCGACCGCCCGCTGCGCCCGACCTTCACCAAGGGCCTGCGCAACGAGGTCCAGGTCGTCATCTCCGTGCTCTCGGTCCACCCGGACCACCAGTACGACGTCCTCGCGATCAACGCGGCGTCCGTCTCCACCCAGATCTCCGGTCTGCCCTTCTCGGGTCCGATCGGTGCGGTGCGCGTCTCGCTCATCGACGGTCAGTGGGTGGCCTTCCCCAACTTCAGCGACATCGAGCGCTCGACCTTCGACATGGTCGTCGCCGGTCGAGTCATCAAGAACGCCGACGGCGGTGACGACGTCGCCGTGATGATGGTCGAGGCGGAGTCCACCCTCGCCACGTGGGACCTCGTGCAGAACCAGGGCAAGCAGGCCCCGACCGAGGAGGTCGTCGCCGAGGGTCTCGAGGCCTCGAAGAAGTTCATCCAGGTCCTGTGCGACGCCCAGGCCGACCTCGCCGCCAAGGCCGCGAAGCCGGTCGAGGAGTTCCCGATCTTCCTCGACTACGAGGACGACGCCTACGCCGCCGTCGAGGCCGCCACCTCCGGTGACCTCGCGACCGCGCTGACGATCGCCGGCAAGGCGGAGCGCGAGACCCGCCTCGACGAGATCAAGGACGCGATGAAGGCCTCGCTCGCCGGCACCGAGGACGCCCCCGGGCAGTTCGCGGGTCGCGAGAAGGAGCTCTCGGCCGCGTACCGCTCGGTGCAGAAGGCCCAGGTCCGCCAGCGCATCCTGCGCGACAAGGTCCGCATCGACGGCCGTGGTCTGGCCGACATCCGCGCCCTCGGCGCGGAGGTCGAGATCCTGCCGCGGGTGCACGGTTCGGCGCTCTTCGAGCGCGGCGAGACCCAGATCATGGGTGTCACGACGCTCAACATGCTCAAGCTCGAGCAGACGATCGACTCGCTGAGCCCGGTCACCAAGAAGCGCTACATGCACAACTACAACTTCCCGCCCTACTCGACCGGTGAGACCGGCCGCGTGGGCAGCCCGAAGCGCCGCGAGATCGGCCACGGAGCGCTCGCCGAGCGCGCGCTCCTGCCGGTGCTGCCCTCCCGCGAGGAGTTCCCGTACGCGATCCGCCAGGTCTCCGAGGCGCTCAGCTCCAACGGGTCGACCTCGATGGGTTCCGTCTGCGCCTCGACGATGTCGCTGCTCAACGCCGGTGTGCCGCTGCGCGCCGCCGTCGCCGGCATCGCCATGGGTCTGGTCTCCGACGAGGTCGACGGTGAGACGCGCTACGCGGCGCTGACCGACATCCTCGGAGCCGAGGACGCCTTCGGTGACATGGACTTCAAGGTCGCCGGTACCCGGGAGTTCGTCACCGCGATCCAGCTCGACACCAAGCTCGACGGCATCCCCGCCTCGGTGCTCGGTGGCGCGCTCACCCAGGCCCGTGACGCGCGGATGCACATCCTCGACGTCATGAACGAGGCCATCGACGCCCCGGACGAGATGGCGCCGACCGCTCCGCGGATCATCACGGTCCAGGTCCCGGTCGACAAGATCGGCGAGGTCATCGGCCCGAAGGGCAAGATGATCAACCAGATCCAGGACGACACCGGTGCCGACATCAGCATCGAGGACGACGGCACCGTCTTCATCGGTGCGGTCGACGGCCCGTCCGCCGATGCTGCGCGCAATGCGATCAACGCGATCGCCAACCCGCAGATGCCGGAGCTCGGGGAGCGCTTCCTCGGGACCGTCGTCAAGACGACGACCTTCGGTGCGTTCGTCTCCCTGCTGCCCGGCAAGGACGGCCTGCTGCACATCTCCGAGGTGCGCAAGCTCGTCGGTGGCAAGCGGATCGACGCGGTCGAGGACATCCTCGGCATCGGCCAGAAGGTCCAGGTCGAGCTCAAGGAGATCGACCCGCGCGGCAAGCTCAGCCTCGCCGCGGTCCTCACCCCCGAGCAGGAGGCCGAGATGACCTCTGGCGCGAAGGGCGACGACGAGGGCGGTCGTGGCGGCCGTCGTGACGGTGGTCGCGAGGGGGGCGGTGACGGCGGGCGCCGTCGTCGTCGCCGTGGCGACGACACCGACTCCGGAGAGTCCACCGCGGCCAACGAGTCGCAGGACGCCTGACCGGTTGACCCCATGACGAAGGGGGCCGACCTTCCCACAGCGGGAAGGTCGGCCCCCTTCGTCATGCCCGGGGAGGGCTCGGCTCCCTCAGGCGGCGGAGCGCGCGCGTCGACGGGGCTCGGCGACCCAGCGCATCTCCATGCGGGTCCGGCCGTCCTCCCCGCGGACGGGAACCCAGGTGCAGGTCAGGCGCGGGGCGGTGCGCGCGGCGTCGGTCGGCGCCTTCAGTGTGGTCACGGTCATGGTGGACACCCCTTGTTCATGTCGTGTTCACTTGCGACTCTACCCCAAAGTGAACTCAAGGTGAACGGAACTCGACCGCGGCGTGTCCTGCGGAGGGGGCGGCGGGCGTCCCCCCGCCGCTCGTAGGCTGGGCCCCATGACGACGAAGGTGGCAGTGATCGGCGCCGCGGGGCGCATGGGTGCGACGGCGTGCGAGGCGGTGGAGGGCGCAGAGGATCTCGAGCTCGTCGCGCGCTTCGACGACGGGGACGACCTCGGCGACCTCGGCGGGGCCGACGTGGCGGTGGACTTCACGGTCCTCTCGGCCAGTGAGCGCCACGTCCGGCACTGCGTCGAGCGCGGGGTCCACGTCGTGGTCGGCACCTCCGGCTGGACCGACGAGAAGGCCGGCGAGCTGCGCACGGTGGTCGAGGCCGCCGGCGGTGTCGGGGTGCTCATTGCCCCGAACTTCGCGATCGGCGCCGTGCTGATGATGCAGTTCGCCAAGCAGGCCGCCCGCTTCTACGAGTCCGTCGAGGTCGTCGAGCTGCACCATCCACGCAAGGTCGATGCTCCCAGTGGGACGGCGACCCGCACCGCGGAGCTCATCGGAGCGGCCCGCGCCGAGGCGGGCCTCGGCCCGGTGCCCGACGCGACGACGCAGGACCCGGGGGGCGCACGAGGGACCGAGGTCGAGGGCGTCCCGGTGCACGCGGTGCGGTTGCGTGGACTCGTGGCCCACCAGGAGGTCCTGCTCGGCAACGAGGGCGAGATGCTGACGATCCGGCACGACTCCTTCGACCGGGTCTCCTTCATGCCCGGCGTCCTCACCGGTGTCCGGCAGATCTCGCAGCACCCGGGGGTCACCGTCGGCCTGGAGCACGTCCTCGGGATCTGAGTCCCCGCCCGTCCGGGGTGCGCTGTCAGGCGGCCCATCCGAGGGCGCGCAGACCCGCAGCCAGTGCCGCTGCGCCGAGGATGACGAGGACGAAGTTGGCGCGCAGCCACATGAGCACCACGGCGAGCGCGACTGCGGCGATCCGGGCGTCCAGGGTGATCCCCTCGTCCCCACCGACGGTCTGTGTCACGAGGAGTCCGGCGAGCAGGGCGACGGGCAGCAGCCCGATGACGCGCGAGCGACGCGGACCGTCGACGAGGGACTCCGGCACGAGGTAGCCGAGGTACTTGGTGACGAAGCCGAGGAGGCAGGCCGCGAGCACGGTGATCCACAGGGCGGCCGTGCTCACAGCAGATCCCCTTCCGGCTGCTCGATGTCGCGGGCCCGGCTGGGAGTGGTGTCGATGAGGCCGACCACCACGGCCGCGACCGCGGCGAGGAGCACGGGGACCCCCGCCGGGGCGGGGGCGAAGCTGATGAGCGCGATGGCGGCAGCCAGGACGGCCGTGGCCCGGCCCGTCCGGTCCTGCAGGCGCGGCCAGATGAGAGCGACGAAGGCCGCGGCCGCGGCCGCATCCAGACCCCACGTCCGCGGGTCGCCGAGGGCATTGCCGAGCCCGGCCCCGAGCAGCGTGGAGAGGTTCCAGAAGACGAAGACCGATACCCCGCCCGCCCAGAATCCCTGGCGCTGGCCCCGAGGAGTGCTCTGGGCGAGCGAGATCGCCGTGGACTCGTCGATGGTCAGGTGTGCGGCGCCGGCCCGACGCCATCCCTGCAGACCGAGCACGCGCGAGGTCTGCAGGCCATAGAGTCCGTTGCGGATCCCGAGCAGTGTCGAGGTCGCCACCGCGGTGAGGGGGTTGCCGCCGGAGCCGATGATCCCGACGAGGGCGAACTGGGAGCCGCCGGTGAAGAGCAGCAGCGACAGGGCCATCGTCTGCCACAGGTCGAGCCCCGCGGCGATGGACAGCGCCCCGAAGCTGATCCCGTACGCGCCGCTGGCGATGCCGATCGACAGACCCTGCTTGCGCGCGATCGCGGTCTCCGCCGCGAGCGCCTCCCTCATTCCGGGGACTCGGGTGGGGTCGCCCCCTCGGTCAGTGTCGCCACGAGGCGGACCTCCCGGGCGGTGTCCTCCTCGGGGGAGATGACGCGGTCGCGGAAGGCGCCGTCGGGCATGAGGCCGGACCCGGTGAGGAAGGCGCGCACGCCCTCGTGCTCGACGAGGCACCACGCGGCGACGTGCTCGGCGCCGGCTTCGCGGAGGACGTCCACGGCGGCGTTGAGCAGGCGGGAGCCGTGCCCTTGGCGACGGTGGTGCGGATGGACACCCAGGGCGGTGACCTCCCCGGTCGTCTGGCCCGCGTCCGGGTCCTGGCTGGGGCCGATGGCGACGAAGCCGACCACCTGGTCCGCCGCGCACGCCACGAGGAGGCGGTGTACCCCTTCGGGCGGGGTGCGAAGGGCGTCCCGCCAGGCACCGGCGAAGGCCTGCGGGTCGAAGGCCGCGTGCACCTGCGCGGGGACGATGCCGTCATAGGCCTCCTGCCAGACGAGGGCCTGGACCTGCCCGACGGCCGGGGCGTCGTTGACGGCCGCGCTGCGCACGCTGGCGTCGGCGGAGGGCATCAGCGTCCCTCGAAGACGGGGGAGCGGCGCTCGGTGAAGGCGCGCCGGCCCTCGGCAAGGTCGCGGCTCGCCCAGGCCCGGGCGAAGGCCTCGTCGTACGGGGGGTCCGACTCCGCCGCGGAGCGCATGCCGACCTTCGACCCCGACTGCGAGAGCGGAGCCAGGGCACCGGCCCTGCGGGCAAGGTCCCGCGCGGCGTCGAGGTCACCACGCTCCTGCGCGAAGCCCAGTCGCCAGGCGTCGTCGGCGTCGAGGACGGCCGCCGTGAGCACCATGTGGCGGGCGGCGCCCTCGCCCCAGAAGCGCGAGACCCTCTCGAGCGTCCACGCGTCGACCATGAGGCCGAGCTTGGCGACCGGGACGGCGAACCGGGCATCGTCGGCGACCACCCGCAGGTCGCAGGCCACGGCGAGCTGCATGCCCAGTCCCATGCACGAGCCGGAGATCGCCGCGATGGTCGTCACGGGCACGGCCGCCAGGTGCTGGAGCACCTCGGCCAACCGTCGGGTGAAGGAGACGTCCTCGAGCTCGGTCAGGTCGGCACCGGCGCAGAAGTGTCCCTCCGCGCCGGTGAGGACGATCGCGCGGGCGCCCCCGTCGACGGCGGTGACCACGGCGGTGTGCAGGTCCTCCAGGGTCGTCAGGTCCAAGGCGTTGCGCCGGTGTGGTCGCTCGATGGTCAGGACGGTGACGGTCTCGTGGGACTGGCTGCGGATGGACACGCCCGCCAGCATACGGACCGGCGAAGGGGGGTCGTGACCCTTCCCCTCTCGCCGCCCCGCGCCTAGCGTGGGGCCATGAACACGCCGCCGTTGACGCAGGTGCCCGTGCCGGGCAGTGGGGCCGAGGACGTCCTCGTCGGGGTGGACGGTCGCGTCTGGACCGGGACGGTCGACGGGGCGCTCATCGTCGTCACGCCGGACGGCCGCGTCGCGGAGCGGGTCGTCGAGACCGGCGGACGGCCACTCGGTCTGGAGTGGCTGCCCGATGGCCGGATGCTCGTGTGCGACGCCGAGCGCGGGTTGCTCGCCGCCGACGTGCTCGGCGGTGGGGAGATCGAGGAGCTGGTCACCCACGTGGACGGGCGACGCATGGTCTTCACGAACAACGCTGCGGTCGCCGCCGACGGGACGATCTGGTTCAGCGACTCCTCACGCCACTGGGGCGTGCACGAGTGGACGTCGGAGCTCGTCGCGCACACGCGCAGCGGGCGACTCCTGCGCCGTGCCGTCGACGGCACGGTGACCACGGTCCTCGAGGGACTGGCCTTCGCCAACGGCGTCGCCCTGCTCGCCGACGAGAGTGCCGTCCTCGTGGCAGAGACGGCCTTGCGGCGCATCCGCCGGGTCGAGCTGGTGGACGGGCACCCGGTGGCCGGTCAGGACGCGGGCCGCGAGGGGGAGAGCCCGCAGGTCCCGCCGGAGCAGATCTTCGTGGAGGCGCTGCCCGGATACCCCGACAACATCGCTCGGGGGTCGGATGGGCTCATCTGGTCGGCGATCGCCTCCCCGCCGGACCCGGTGCTCGGAGTGCTGCAGCGCAGCAACGACGTCCTTCGCGGTCTTGCCCTGCGCCTGCCGGATGCGCTCAAGCCGTCACCGCGCCGGACCGTGCGCGTGACCGCCCACGACGACCGCGGCGCGCTCGTCCACGACCTCCAGGCCGCTGCTGCCGACTGGCACATGGCGACCGGCGTGCGCGAGCACCACGGGCGCGTCTGGCTGGGCAGCTTGGTCGAGCCGGCGCTCGCCCACGTCCCGGTGCCCATGGCGTGAGGTGAACTCGCCCACCCACGTCCGCTCACACTGCATCGTCCTGTCGAGTGTGGTTGCATTCGGAATATCACCAGCAGATGCGGGCTGGCACAACACGATCTTCGGCGCCCTCGCCTGTCGACCCCACAGTTCCTGATTCCGACACATGTCCCGGACAGTGCGCGTGAGCGTCCGACCAGTCCCGGATCCACACCAGGGCGCCGCAGCCCTCCGCCACAGAACGGATACCCCAATGTCGATGTCTCGTACCACCAAGTCAGTCGCCGCCGTCGGTGCCGGCATCCTCCTGCTCACCGCGGCGGGCGGGACCTTCGCCCAGTGGAGCGAGTCCGAGACGGTCGACGGTGGGACGATCACCGCCGGTCACCTGGACATGACCGTCTCCGCCGGCACGTGGCATGACGCCAACGCCGACGCCGTGATCGACCCCGCCACCTTCACCATCGTCCCGGGCGACGTTCTCGAGTACCGCGCCACGATCACCCCCGACCTCGTGGGTGACAACCTCGAGGCGGAGCTCGAGAGCGACCTCTCCACCGCGACCGGAGACCTGGCGGACTTTGTGGAGACCTCGGCGACGCTGGGGGGCGCTGCCTCCCAGACGTTGACTCCCGCGGACAACGGCACCAGCTACGACGCGGTCGTGCGTGTCGAGATGCCCTACGGAGCCGGGACCGTCACCGACCCGAACGGTGGCGAGGACCTGACTCTCGACCTGAGCACCCTCGAGATCTCGTTGGTCCAGACGACGAACCCGTGAGCGATGGGCTGAACGCGCACTGAGGACGAGGACGAAGGGGGGGACCCGTGGTCACCACCACCGGACGGCTCGGCCGTGCCGCCCTGGCCACGGGCCTCGCCCTCGTCGTCCTCACCGGTGCCGGCGGCACGAGTGCGGTGTGGTCGGACACGGCGGAGCGAGAGCCCGGCAGTCTCCGGGCCGGCGCCGCCGCCGTGACGAAGGGCGACTCGCGCGTCGAGGTGCACTCGCAGCAGCCGGTCGGCTCCCGGACGTTCGATTCCTCGGCCACGTGCACACCGGCTGGCGCCTCCTACAAGGAGTGCCGCGTCATCACGAGCACCGTTGCCCGCGAGGCACTCATTCCCGGTGACCGCGTCGTCATCACCGAGAAGGTGACCCTCACGGCGAAGGGGAGCAACCTCCAGGGCACCTTCGTCATCGACGCCGGCGCGCTGACGAGTTCGGCGGTATCCGCCTTCAGCGGCAGCGCGACCACGACGACGCGAATCACCCCGCCCGGCGGGAGCGCCGGGACCTCGGCCAGCTTTCCGGTCTCCGCCCGGACCCAGTCCGGGACGGGGACCTACACCATCCAGTCGGCGATCACGACGCCCCCGGCCAACGGGAGCGCGGACTGGGGGACCTCGCTGTGGTCCCAGCGCCTCTATGACGGCGCGTACACGTTCACCTTCACCCAGACGAACTGAGGGAGAGACCATGCGACGCCGTCGTGTCCTGGGCGTGGCCACTGCCGTGGCCGTCGCCGGCACCATGGTGCTCAGCCTCTCTCCCTCCGACGGCAGCGCCGCCCGCTGGCGGGACAGTGCCACGGTCCCCGCTGTGGGGCCGACGTCCGGCACCTTCGGCATGACCGCGACGGACGCAGCGTCCGCAGCCCCCACGTGGTCGGGTAGCGGCCCCATCAGCAACTCGCCCAGGATCGACCTGACGAACCAGTCGAGCAGTCACTCGAGCTGGATCAACGTGCGCAGCACACGCCTGGACACGGTCGTGGCCAACGACGGCAACGCCATCCTGCAGAAGGCGAAGATCGACTACCGCTACGGTGACGACTCGTGCGCGAGCGGGACCTCGGCCCTGTGGAGTGCGCGTGCTTCCGGACAGATCGTCGGGGGCACCACCTACACCCGATCGCCGCAGGACAAGGTCCCTGGTGCCACGTTGACCCCCGGCCAGAAGAAGACGCTGTGTCCCGTCGTCGCGCTCGACTACGCGGGAGGAAGTGCGCAGCGTGACGCGCTGCTCAACCATGCCGGCCGAGCCCTCGACATCACCACCGTCGTCAACCAGCGATCCGAGGCGCCTGCGACGTGGGCGTCCGAGGACCGGACCCTCACGAGCCGGTACCGGCTTGCGATGCCGACGCCCAAGAAGCCCTCACAGTCCGATGTCTGCCGCGTCACACTCGCGAGCGGCACCCCGAGCAACCTCGGCTACTACGGGGGTTTCTTCTGGGGGTGGCCAGACGCGGTGACGAGTGGCAGCCCGTCCACGCCCGCGATGGCGGGCGGTTGGGAGATCTTGCGGCTCAGCAGGACGGGCAACGCGTGGGAGGTGTGGGAGACGATCAGCGGTGGCGACGCTCGCCGCACGCCTGAGGCGCTCAACAGCAACCGGATCAGCGATGGCTCCCGCGGTGAGACACGACAGTTCAAGTTGCGCGGCTACCCGTTCGCGGGCGACAAGGCACGGTACGTCGAGTCGGAATGGATCGCCCGGGCAAGCAACGAGCGGTCGATCCTGACGGATCGGTGGGTCTGCCAGCCGCAGCTGCCGAACCCCGACGCCGGCCCGCACAACATGCCATGACCGCATCGGACATGCAGCGGCCGGCGACGGACGCCAGGGTGGCCCCGGGGGTCCGTGGGTGGATCAGGAGAGGCGTGGGGTGGCTCCTGGCCACGCTTCTCCTCCTACTCTGCGTCCTGCTCGTCGTCACCGTCGCCTACCCGAAGGCCAAGGGCTACGTGCCGCTGACGATCCTCTCCGGGTCGATGGAGCCGACGTACCCCGTCGGGAGCCAGGTCTTCGTCGAGCCGGTGGAGACGCCCGCGGAGGCCGCCACGCAGGTCGGCGTCGGCTCGACCATCACCTTCATGCCCCGCCCCGATGACCCGACCCTCGTGACACACCGGGTCGTCGCCGTCGCGTACACGGCAGACGGCGCCCCGCGGTTCACGACCCAGGGGGACGCGAACAACACCCCTGACGAGGCGAAGGTCGGTCCGACCCAGCTGCGGGGTGTCGTCCGCTACCACGTGCCGTGGGTCGGCCATGTCGCCACGAGCATGACCCAGAACCGCAAGGGCTCCCTCGCGACAGCACTCGCCGGTGCGCTCTTCCTCTATGCCACGTGGAATGTGCTCGCCGCCGCGCGCCAGCGTCGTCGCCGGATGCAGCCGGGGGACGAGGATGCTCGCTGACACCCTCCGTCGGGCGACGGTCCTCGCCCTGAGCCTGCTCATCGCCGCCCCGTCCGTGGCCGGTGCCGCAGATCCGGGCCTCGACGTCTCCACGGACGGGAGGACGTGGGGAAGCAGCCTGTCCCGGCCGCTCTTCGACGGGGGGGCCCGCGTCGTCCCCGGGGGGCGGACCCACGCGCAGGTCTGGGCTCGCAACTCCTCCTCGCACCGGGCGACGTTGACCGTGGTCTCCCGCGACATCCGCTCGACCCTGCCCGCGGACGTCGCCGCCCGCGACGACTTCCGAGTGCGCGTCGGCGGGACCGAGCTCTCCGGTGGTGAGCTCGGCCGGTGCCGGGTGCTCGCCAGCCACGTCCTCGATCCGGGCCAACGGCAACGGGTCCCGATGTCGGTCGGCTTGCCGGCTTCGTCACGCAACATCAGCCAGGACGAGGTCCTGTCGCTGTCCTTGCGGGTCGGGATCGTCCAGGGGACGAGCTCTGCGCCCTGCGGTGACGGCGGCACGCTCGACCCCACTCCTGCCGGTGGTGGTGACCCGGCTCCACCACCGGAGATCCCCGGACGGGTCCAGACCGACGGTGGTCCCGGGGACTGGGGCGTCCTGCCCGACGTCGTGGGGATCGGCCTGCTGGCGCTCGTCGCCGCCATCGCGCTGCGAGGAGTCCGTCCCGCCCTCGAGCGGTGCGCGCTCAGGCGGCGAGAGCGAGAGCAGACAGCGCCACGAGCCAACTGACGAAGCTGCCGACGAGGAAGTACTCGGTGACCTTGTCGATGTGTCCTCGCGCGACGTCGCGAGAGTGGGAATTGAGCTCCGGCCAGCGGATGAGTCCCTTGGCCGCGATGACCAGACCGGCGGAGGTGACCTGCCCGGCCAGGCCCAGGCCGAGAATGAACAGCCGCTCGAGCGGGCCGAGCAGCCGTCCCCCCTTGAGCCCGCCCGAGGGCTCGTCCAGCGTCGGAGCCGCCTGCATCGCGCCGGTGCTGATGAGGACGAGCCGGACGACGAGGTTGCCGGTGCTCAGCTGGACCAGGGCAAGACCGGCCAGGAGCAGTGTGCGATCCGGCTGTGGCGACCAGGGCAGGTGTGCCCAGTCCAGCCAGTGCGCCAGCGGACCGTGCACGGGCGGCGCCCAGCCGGACAGCGCCAGCTGGGCGGCCAGCCCGCCGGCGAGGACGAGCAGCGGCGCGACGTGACCTCGCCCCCGGGACAGCGAACGCTCCGCGGTGCCGACCCAGGCCACGACGGAGACGGTCGCCAGCGCGGTGAGCAACCATCCGGCGGCGCCGGTCACCAGGCCCGCCAGGCCCGCCGCGAGCCACACCATCGCGACGCCGGTCAGGATCGAGATGCTGGCGGAGGCACCGAGGTCGTACCTGCCTCGTGGCAGCATGCTGCGGGCGAGGTCGCCGGTGCCGACGGCGATGAGCAGGACGGCGAAGATGCTCATCGCGCGCTCCCGACGGTCGCGAGTTGCTCGTCCGCCAGGATCAGGACGCCGATCCCACCGAAGCGCACACGCTGGGAGATCGCCGACGGGGAGACCTTCTCCTGGTCGGCCAGCTCTCGCTGGCTGCGGCCCGCCAGGAGTCCCCGGAGGAGACGCAGATCGCGCGCGTCGAGCTCGCCGAGGAGTTGATCCCGACACAGCAGCGCGGCGTTGACCGCCCCGGGGTCCGGCCCGAGCGAGCCACGTGGGTCCGCTCCGTCGCCCGCAGGGGCGCGCCGGTAGGCCGAGCGGACGTGGGTGGTCACCCCCTTCGTCTGGGTGTCCTTGACCCAGTCGATCGCCTCGCGGGCCGCCCACCACCCGGGGCCGTCACGGGTGTCGGCGTCGAGCGTGCTCACCCCGCCCCAGCCGAGGCCGATGCGTACGTCCACCTCGGGAAGGAGGGTCAGCCGAAGGTGAAGCGTTGCCGTGAGCGCCTGTCCCAAGGTGGCGAAGCTGCCCTGGAACTCGTCGCCCACGGTGACCCGGCCCGGATCGATGACCCCCTCGAGCCGGGCGGAGCCCGTCAGGCCGGCCACGAGCGCATCGTGCACCGACTGGCGGTCGTCGGCCCGTCGAGAGCCGACGACGTCGCCGATGAAGGTCGCCGCTGCACCTGCACTCATATGAAGAGGATACCTTATTTCTGATCAAGTGAAGGGTTTAGCTTCAATCGTTCGGTCCATGCGAATCCCTCACGATCCTCCGACCACGTCACCGTCCAGCGCTCGTCAGCGACCTCGGGAAAGGTCACGCCCCCCGCGACCCGGGCGGGGTCGAGGTGGACCTCGGTGAGGAGGAGCCGGTCGGCGACCGGCAGGGCGAGGCGGTAGATCTCACCACCACCGACGACGAAGACCTCGTCACCCCCTTCGCCATCCGTCGCCATCGCGAGGGCCTCCTCGAGGGAGCCCACCGCGACCACCCCCTCGGCCGACCAGTCGGGCTGGCGCGTGATGACGATCGATCGTCGGCCGGGCAGCGCCCCCATCGAGTCGAAGGTGCGTCGGCCCATGACCATCGGGTGGCCCATCGTCGTGCGCTTGAAGTACTTCAGGTCCTCGGGCAGGTGCCAGGGCATGCGCTCGCCGTCACCGATGACACGACCGGGACCGACGGCCGCGAGGAGGGTGATCCGTGGGGTGCCCATCAAACCGCGATCGGTGCCTTGATGCGCGGCGCCGCCTCGTACCCCTCGAGCGTGAAGTCCTCGATCTCGTACGCATCGATGGACGGCCGCGGGGCGATGTGCATCCGCGGCAGCGGGCCCGGCTCGCGGGTCAGCTGCAGGTCGGCCTGCTCGAGGTGGTTGAGGTAGAGGTGCGCGTCGCCGAGCGTGTGCACGAACTCGCCCGGCTCCATGTCGACCTGGTCCGCGACCATCATCGTCAACAGGGCGTAGGAGGCGATGTTGAAGGGCACGCCGAGGAAGACGTCGGCGCTGCGCTGGTACAGCTGGCAGGAGAGCCGCGCCCGCGCGCCGTCACGCGCCGGCGTGACGTAGAACTGGAACATCGTGTGGCAGGGCGGCAGCGCCATCTCGCCGACCTCCGCGACGTTCCACGCCGAGACGATGTGCCGGCGACTGTCCGGGGCGGTGCGCAGTCCCTCGATGACCTGACTGATCTGGTCGATCGTGCCTCCGTCGGGAGTGGGCCAGGAGCGCCACTGGTGCCCGTAGACCGGACCGAGGTCGCCCTGCTCGTCCGCCCACTCGTCCCAGATCGAGACGCCTCGCTCCTGCAGCCAGCGCACGTTGGTGTCGCCGCGGAGGAACCACAGCAGCTCACCGATGATCGAGCGCAGGTGGAGCTTCTTCGTCGTGAGCACCGGGAAGCCGTCGGCGAGGTCGAAACGCATCTGGTGGCCGAAGACGCTGCGGGTCCCCGTGCCGGTCCGGTCGCTCTTCTCGACGCCGTGGTCACGCACGTGGGAGAGCAGGTCGAGGTACTGGCGCATGGCGCCACGATAGACGCCGGGTCCGACGGCTACGCTGACCAGCATGACGACTTCCCCCTTCGGCAGGGTGATCACCGCGATGGTCACTCCCATGACCCCAGACGGCGCCTTGGACCCCAAGGGCGTTGCCGCCGTCGTCGATCACCTCGTCGCCACCGGCCACGACGGCGTCGTCGTCAACGGCACCACCGGTGAGTCGCCGACGCTGTCCTCGGCGGAGAGCATCGCGATGGTCCGCGAGGTCAAGGCGGCTGCCGGCGACCGGCTCGCGGTCACCGCGGGGGTCGGGTCGAACAACACCGCGCACGCCATCGACATGGCCGCCTCGGCCACCGAGGCCGGTGCCGACGCACTGCTCGTCGTCTCGCCCTACTACAACAAGCCGACCCAGCCCGGGCTCATCGCGCACACCCGCGCCATCGCCGACGCCGCGGAGCTGCCGATCATCCTCTACGACATCCCGGGGCGCACCGCGACGCCCTTCGCCGTGGAGACGCTCATCGAGCTCGCGAGCCACCCGCGGATCCTGGCGGTCAAGGACGCGAAGGGGGACCTGTGGGCCTCCTCGCAGGTCATGGCCGCGACCGACCTCCTGTGGTACTCCGGTGCCGACGAGCAGAACCTCGCCCACCTCGCGCAGGGTGCGCACGGCATCGTCTCCGTCGTGGGACACGTCGCCGGCCGCCAGTACGCGGACATGGTCGCCGCCGTCGATGCCGGGGACCTGGCGCGCGCCCGCGAGATCCACCACCGCCTCATCCCCGTGACCAACGCCCTGATGTCCACCACCCAGGGGGCGATCATGGCCAAGGCCGCGCTCGTCGAGCTCGGGGTCATCGAGCACGCCACCGTCCGCCTGCCCTACGTCGAGGGCACCGCGGACCACCTCGAGATCCTCCGCGCCGGCCTCGCCGCCTCGGGCCTGTCCGCCTCCGCGATCGGAGCCACCGCATGAGCCATCCGCACCCCGACCTGCACCTCCCGCCGCCGCTGAAGAAGGGCGCCCTGCGCGTCACCGCGCTCGGTGGGCTCGGTGAGGTCGGCCGCAACATGACCGTCATCGAGCACGACGGCCAGCTGTTGATCGTCGACTGTGGGGTCCTCTTCCCCGAGGACCACCAGCCCGGCGTCGACCTGATCCTCCCGGACTTCGACTCGATCCTCGATCGGCTCGACGACGTCCAGGCGATCGTCCTCACCCACGGCCACGAGGACCACATCGGCGCCGTCCCCTACCTCCTCAAGCACAAGCCGGACATCCCGCTCGTCGGCTCGATGCTCACGCTCGCCCTCATCGAGGCGAAGCTGAAGGAGCACCGGATCAAGCCGTACACCCTCGGGGTCAAGGAGGGCGGTCGCGAGAGCTTCGGTGTCTTCGACTGCGAGTTCATCGCCGTCAACCACTCGATCCCGGACGCGCTCGCGGTCTTCGTGCGCACCGCCGGTGGCACGCTGCTGCACACCGGTGACTTCAAGATGGACCAGCTGCCGCTCGATCGTCGCCTGACCGACCTGCGGGCCTTCGCCCGCGCCGGGGAGGAGGGGGTCGACCTCTTCCTCACCGACTCGACCAATGCCGAGGTCCCCGGCTTCACCACCCCCGAGCGCGACATCTCCGGGGCCATCGACGACGTCTTCCGCAAGGCCCGCCGTCGGGTCATCGTCGCGTGCTTCTCCAGCCACGTGCACCGGGTTCAGCAGGTGCTCGACGCCGCCGAGCGGTCCGGCCGCAAGGTCGCGATGGTCGGCCGCTCGATGGTGCGCAACATGGGCATCGCGGCCGAGCTGGGCTACCTGCACGTGCCCGACGGGGTGCTCGTCGACGTCAAGAAGCTCGACAAGCTCCCCGACGACGAGGTCGTCCTCGTGTGCACGGGCAGCCAGGGCGAGCCGATGGCCGCGCTGGCCCGGATGGCCAACCGCGACCACCGCATCGACGTCGGCGAGGGCGACACCGTGCTGCTGGCCTCGAGCCTGATCCCCGGTAACGAGAACGCCGTCTACCGGATCATCAACGGCCTGATGCGCCTGGGCGCCGACGTCGTGCACAAGGGCAATGCCAAGGTGCACGTCTCCGGCCACGCCAGCGCCGGTGAGCTCCTCTACTGCTACAACATCGTCAAGCCGCGCAATGTCATGCCGGTCCACGGCGAGTGGCGCCACCTCGTGGCCAATGCCGAGCTGGCCATCGCCACCGGCGTCGACCCGGAGCACGTCGTCATCGCCGAGGACGGCGTCGCCATCGATCTCATCGATGGTCGGGCCCGCATCTCCGGCGCCGTGCCCTGCGGCTACGTCTACGTCGACGGGTCGAGCGTCGGCGCGGCCACCGAGGACCTGCTCAAGGACCGCCGCACCCTGCGCGACGAGGGCTTCATCTCGGTCATGGTCGTCATCGACTCCTCGACCGGCAAGATCGTCGCGGGCCCGGAGATCACCGCCCGCGGGTTCGCCGAGGACGACGAGATCTTCACCCAGGTGCGGCCGAAGATCATCGCGGCACTCGACGAGGCGACCGCCAAGGGCACGACCGACACGCACCAGCTGCAGCGGGTCGTGCGCCGGGCGGTCGGTGGCTGGGTCGGCGGCAAGATCCGTCGCCGCCCGATGATCATCCCGGTGGTCGTCGAGGCCTGATCGGGCCGCCCCAGGTTTATCGGGTCACCCGAGAAACCCCCGCTTCGCAAGAGTAGGAAACTCCGGCGAAGCGGGGGTTTCTCTTGTGGAGTGCGAAGGGGGCCTGCCGGGACCCCCCTTCGCACTCCCGAGGAGGCGTCAGAGGGAACGCAGGGCGAAGAGCACACGGTCGATGTGCTCGGGCGTCGTGCCCAGCCCGGCACTGATGCGCACCGCGGAGGTCTGGTCGTGGTCGGCGAGCAGGTCGTCGACGAGCAGGTGCGCGCAGAACCTGCCGTCCCGCACGCCGACCCCGTGGTCGTCGCCGAGGACCCGGGCCACCTCCTCGCTCGAGTAGCCGTCGACGGTGATCGTCGCGACGGGCGCCCCCTCGACCCCTCCGAAGAGGGTGTGCACGTGCACTCCGTCGATGGCTGCGAGGCCCCGGAGCAGGTGGGTGCGCAGGGCGCGCTCGTGGGTGAGGATCGCGTCCTCGTGCTCGGTGATGATCTCGCAGGCGGTCGCCAGGGCGATCGCGCCGAGGACATTCGGGCTGCCGGCCTCGTGCCGGGCCGGACCGCAGGTCCACTCGGTGAGGTCCTCGCCGACACGGGCCGTGGCGCCGCCCCCGGCGAGGTACGGCTCCGCGGCATCGAGCCAGTCACGCCGGCCGACGAGCGCGCCGGCACCGAAGGGGGCGTAGACCTTGTGCCCGGAGAAGGCGATCCAGTCCACTCCGAGGGCCTCGATGTCCACCCGCCGGTGCGGAACGACCTGGGCCGCGTCGAGGGCGAAGCGGGCGCCGTGCTCATGGGCGAGCGTGGCGAGTCGCTCGATCGGCCAGTGCTCGCCGGTGACATTCGACGCGCCGGTGGCCACGACGAGCCGGTGCTCGCCCGGGTGGGCGCGCAGGGCCTCATCGAGGATCGTGATCGCCTCGGCGTGGCTGTGCGGGATCGGTAGGCGCACCGCGTTCGACCACGGGAGCAGGGCGGCATGGTGCTCGGAGGCGAAGACGAAGACCGTGGTCCCCGCCGGCAGGGCGCGGGCCAGCAGGTTGAAGGAGTCGGTGGTGTTGCGGGTGAAGACGACCTGGTCCTCTGCGCGGGCCCCGACGAAGTCGGCGACCGACTCGCGGGCCTGCTCGTAGCGCGAGCTGGTGACGCGGGAGGCGAAGCCGGCGCCGCGGTGGACCGAGGAGTAGGTGACGGCCGCGTTCGAGACCTGCTGGGCCACGGCGACGAAGGCGGGCGTCGTCGCACCGTGGTCGAGGTGGGCGTACTCGACGCTCGAGCCGTCCCGGTCGCGGTAGGTCAGCCCGCTCGAGACGAGCTGGGGGAGGGCGGTGGTCGTGTGCTGCAGGTCGGGCAGGGACATGGGTCATCTCCTGGGCCAAGGACCCGGGCATCGACCGCGAGTCCGCGCTTGCCGGGCGACACCTCGTCGCCGGCCGGGTCGTCACCCGGAGCACCCCACCGCGGAGGAGGGTTGCCGACCAGCTAGCCGGGGCTTGTCGCTGGTACTCGTGACCTTGGCCGTGACAGTACCGGACGCAGGGGTGTTCGTGTCGAGGCGCGGACGGTGTCGTCTCGGGTCGTGGACGATCCGCGGGGCTCAGGCCAGCGCGACGGCGACGAGTGTGCCCGCGACGAGGTAGGGGCCGAAGGCGAGCTGGGTCCCCTTCGACGCGCGGTGGGTCAGCAGCAGGGTCAGGGCGACGAGACCGCCGATGACGAAGCCGACCCACAGGCCGATGAGGACGTGGGTCCACGAGAGCCAGCCCAGGGCCGGGGCCAGCGAGACCATGAGTTTCGCGTCGCCCATGCCGATCGAGCGTCCGTAGAGGACGAAGGCGAGGACGAGGAAGCCACCGCCGACGAGCAGTGCGGCCAGCCCGGCCCGGCGAAGGGCGTCCCAGTCACCGGTTGCAGCGCTCGCCCCGGCGAGCAGCACGAGCTCGACCGGGAGCAGCGGGAGCGTGATCGCGTTGGGCAGCCGGTGGACGTCCGCGTCGATCGCCGCGAGCGCGAGACCGGCGGGGACGAGCGCGAGGTAGGGGAGCAGGACCGGCCACGGCTGGTCCGTGAGGGAGCGGGCGACGAGGTGTCCCAGGACCGGGGCGGCCGGCACCGTCCACCAGTGGGCGGGGAGGGGCCCCCCTTCGTCCGCGCGTCGGTAGGCGCCGGTGCGCAACCAGGCGGCGACGCCGCACCCGAGGGCGGTCATCGCGAGGATGACGATGATCGTGCGGGTGTCCACGCGGCGAGGCTATCGCCTGTTGCGCGTGTGACACGTGTGTCAGGCGTGGTTTTCGCCTAGCCTGCGGAGCATGGCCTCTCGTCCGTCGACCACCTCACGCAGCACGAAGGGTGCGTCATCGCGTCCCAAGGGCAGCACGCGCCCCACCGGGCGCAGGCCCGCTGCGAAGGGGAAGACCACCGCCGCCCGGAAGAAGGGCGCCTCCGGCGGGGGGCTGCCCCTGCCCATCGCCGCCGTCCAGCGCACCTGGATGGGCGTCGCCCACGCCACCGGGTCCGGTGTGCGACGGATGGGCCACGGGGCCAGCCAGATCGAGCCGGAGCACCGTCGCGACGGGCTCGGCTTCCTCGCTCTTGCTCTCGCGCTCGTCGTCGCGGTGCGCGAGTGGTGGGGTCTGAGCGGCCTGTTCGGCGACCTCGTGCACGCGGTCTTCGCCGGGACCTTTGGTCGGGTGGCCTACGCCCTGCCGATCGTGCTCGTCCTCCTCGGCGTGCGTCTGCTGCGCACCCCCGGCGATGACGCGGCCGACGCCCGCCTCGGATTCGGCACGGCGATGGCGCTCTTCGCCGCCTCCGGCCTGACGCACATCGCCAAGGACATCCCCCAGCCGCCGGACGGCGCCGGCCCGATGCGCGACGGTGGCGGCATCCTCGGCTTCCTCGCCTCCGACCCGCTGACGACCGCGGTGACGCAGTGGCCCGCCACGATCCTCCTCGTCCTGCTCGCCCTCTTCAGCCTGCTGCTGCTCACCGGCACCCCGCTGCACGAGGTTCCCCAGCGCCTGGCCTACGTGCGCGCCGCCTTCACCGGGGAGGTGCCCTCGCACGTCACCGCCGCCGAGGTGAGCGCCCGCCGGGGCGAGACCAGTGATGCCCCCAAGGCCGCGGTCGGCCGCGCTCGCCGCAGCAGGCGCACCTTCGACGCCGACGACGAGGCGCTCTCCGGGGCGCGCGACGGGGACACCGCCTACGACCAGGCGGCGCTCGTCCAGCCGGCCGACGACCGCAAGGGCCGCAAGAGCAAGGGCGCGGTCGCACCCGTCGACACGACCACCGCGAGCGAGGCGCCCGAGACCGATGGCCCGCGTCCGGGTGAGAAGCGCCCGACGAAGAACCCTGTCGTCGCGCCGGTCAAGGGCAGCGACAAGACGGTCCTCGAGGCGCCGCCCACGACCCAGCTCCCCCAGCGGGTCGAGCAGCTCGCCCTCGCCGGGGACGTCACCTACACGCTCCCGGAGAGCCAGTACCTCAAGCCCGGCGCGCCGCACAAGGAGCGCTCCGAGGCCAACGACCGGGTCGTCGAGGCGCTGACCACCACCCTCGACGAGTTCGGCATCGACGCCCAGGTCACCGGCTTCCACCGGGGACCGACCGTCACCCGCTACGTCGTCGAGCTCGGCCCGGGTGTCAAGGTCGAGCGCGTCACGGCGCTGTCCAAGAACATCGCCTACGCGGTCGCCTCCGCGGACGTGCGCATCCTCAGCCCCATCCCCGGCAAGTCGGCGATCGGCATCGAGATCCCGAACACCGACAAGGAGATGGTCTGCCTCGGTGACGTGCTGCGGTCCGACGTGGCCCGCAACAACGAGCACCCGATGGTCATGGGCGTCGGCAAGGACGTCGAGGGCGGCTACGTCATCGCCAACCTCGCGAAGATGCCGCACATCCTCGTCGCCGGCGCCACCGGCTCCGGCAAGTCCTCCTTCGTCAACTCGATGATCACCTCGATCCTCATGCGGGCGACCCCCGACGAGGTGCGCATGGTGCTCGTCGACCCCAAGCGTGTCGAGCTGACCGCCTACGAGGGCATCCCGCACCTGATCACGCCGATCATCACCAACGCCAAGAAGGCCGCCGAGGCCCTCCAGTGGGTCGTGCGCGAGATGGACATGCGCTACGACGACCTGGCCACGTACGGCTACAAGCACCTCGACGACTTCAACAAGGCGGTCACGACCGGCGCGGTCCAGCCGATCCCCGGTAGCGAGCGGGTCCTGCAGCCCTATCCCTACCTGCTCGTCATCGTCGACGAGCTCGCCGACCTGATGATGGTCGCCCCGCGCGATGTCGAGGACTCGATCGTGCGGATCACCCAGCTCGCCCGTGCTGCCGGCATCCACCTCGTGCTCGCGACCCAGCGTCCGTCGGTCGATGTCGTCACCGGGCTGATCAAGGCGAATGTCCCCTCGCGGATGGCCTTCGCCACCTCCTCGCTCTCCGACTCGCGCGTCGTCCTCGACCAGCCCGGTGCGGAGAAGCTCCTCGGTCAGGGTGACGCGCTCTTCCTCCCGATGGGCAAGTCCAAGCCGATGCGTGTCCAGGGTGCCTGGGTCACCGAGTCGGAGATCCATGACGTCGTCAGCCACGTCACCGGTCAGCTCAAGCCGACCTACCGCGAGGACGTTGCACCCGCGGAGGCGCCCAAGAAGCACATCGACGAGGACATCGGCGACGACCTCGACGTGCTGCTCCAGGCGACCGAGCTCGTCGTGACCACGCAGTTCGGCTCCACGTCGATGCTCCAGCGCAAGCTGCGGGTCGGTTTCGCCAAGGCGGGCCGCCTGATGGACCTGCTCGAGTCCCGTGGTGTCGTGGGTGCCTCGGAGGGGTCGAAGGCCCGCGACGTCCTCATCACGCCCGAGGACCTGCCGACCACGCTCGCCCTGATGAAGGGAGAGGACCCGCCGGAGCCCGAGGGCGGGGCCGGCGAGGGCGAGGCCTTCGCGCCGGAGACCCCCGAGGAGGTCGAGGGCACCCCGATCGCCGACACCACCGCGATGCCGACCCCGCCGCCCCGCCGCTACGCGGAGGACCCGATCGGCACCGAGCCGGTGGCCGAGGAGTGGAGCGAGGACGACGACGAGGACGCCTGGTCACTCACCGAGCATCGCTGATCACGCCACTGTCGACCAGCTCGGCACGCACGTCCTCGACGAACTCGAGGACCGCGTCGCTGCCTTCGACGGGGCCACCCGCGAGCAGTCCGTCCATGCCGAGCAGGACCGCACCCGGGGTGCCGGTGCCGAAGATCCGCGTCGTCGTCGCCTGCGGGTCGTGCAGGAGGTGCCCGTCGAGCTCGGGGACCACCGAGAGCGTCGCCTCGATGGGCGCCGCCACGACCCCCCGCACCCGGACCGGGCCGAGGTCGGTGGCCCACTGCGGGATCTGCGCGATCGGCGCGGCGCACGGAGCGCACCCGGGGGAGACGAAGACGAGCAGCTGAGCACCCTGGCGGGTGAGGTCGGTGAGGCTGTGCGAGATGCCCTCGTCGTCGATGAGCGAGGCGAAGGGGAGCGGCTGGCGCCGATAGTCCAGCTCGGCATCCTCCGGGGCGCCGGCGCCGGCGCCGGCGCCGCCCCGGACGGGCGGGGTGAGGGGCTCCCCCTTCGTCCCGCCGAAGGTCGTGAGGAGGGTGGCGCCGACGAGGACGAGCAGAGCGAACCAGACCCAGGTGCTCGCCCCGGCCCCGAGGAGGCGTGCGACGACCGAGGTCGGCGCGGTCGCCGACCACACGGTGAGACCGGCGAGGAGGACGAGCAGGGCGTTGCGCACGAGCGTGCGCCGCGTGACCTCGCCGAGCCCGAGCTCCCCGAAGCACCCGCAGGTGACCGGGTGGTCGAAGGTCAGGGCCCGGGCGATGACCACGAGGTAGGCCAGGAAGACCAGCAGGGCGAGCAGGGCCGCCGGCACCGCGAACGGCGGCGGAGCCACGAGGAGCGCGCCGGCGAGGGCGATCTCCGCCCACGGGAGGGCTCGGGGCGCGGCGGACCCGGTGAGCGACCTCGGGAGGCGGAGCTGGGCGAAGGCGCTGCGGGTGGCCTCGGTGTGCCGCACCTTGCTCGCACCGCTGAGCAGGAGCAGCACGGCGAGGACCACGGGGGGCAGGAGGAGGGGGCCGGTGAGCACGTGGGGAGTCTAGATCGCTGTCGGCGACCTAGAGTTGGCGCATGACCAAGGCCTGGTACGAGCTCGACAGCCGTCCGACGGGGGCCCGCTACTGGGCCGCCGTCGTGCGCAAACAGCCCTCGGCGGTCCTCGTCGCCCTCCAGCTCTTCGCCATCGCCCTGCTGCCGTGGGTCGAGTCGGAGCCGTGGGGACGCGCCGTCATCACGGGGCTCTCGCTCGTGGCGGTGACCTTCGGCATCTGGGTGGTGCGGTCGACGCCGGCCCTGACGTGGTTGGCCCTGCTCATCGGGTTGCCGGCCTTCATCCTCGAGGTGTGGTCGGTCCTCGACGTGGACAACGTGCCGGTGACCTTCATGGCGCACCTGCTCCTGGCGATCTTCTACCTCTACGTCGCCTACGGCCTCGTGGCCTACATGTTCGCCGACACGTGGGTGACCAAGGACGAGATGTTCGCCGTGGCCTCGGCCTTCACCGTGCTGCTCTTCGCCTTCGCGTACCTCTACGTCGCGATCCAGACCCTGGCCCCGGGCTCCTTCATCGGTGAGGGGACCAACGAGCGCCTGACCTTCCTCGAGCTGCTCTACTTCTCCGGTGCCAACCTCACCAGCGTCGGCCTCTCCGACATCGTCGCAGTGAAGTCGCACGCCCGTGCTGCCGTGACCATCGAGCAGCTCGGCGGTGTGCTGTACGTGGCCATGGTCATCTCGCGGCTCGTGGCGCTGACGGTGATGCGGGGCACCCGCGGCTGACCGGAGCGCGCTGGTGGCGGACGGAGGTCCCGACGCCACCTAGACTGTGGGCCATGTCCGCTTCCACCCGCAGCGTCGCCCTCGTCACCTTGGGATGCACCCGAAACGACGTGGACTCCGAGGAGCTCGCCGGGCGCCTGTCCGCCGAGGGCTGGTTGCTCGTCGACGACGCCTCGCAGGCCGATGTCGCCGTCGTCAACACCTGTGGCTTCATCGAGCAGGCCAAGAAGGACTCGATCGACGCCATCCTCGAGGCCAATGACCTGCGTGAGCACGGCAGGACCCAGAAGGTCGTCGCCGTCGGCTGTCTCGCGGAGCGCTACGGCAAGGAGCTGGCCGATGAGCTGCCCGAGGCCGACGCGGTGCTCGGGTTCGACTCCTACACCGACATGTCGAGCCACCTGCGGGCCGTCCTCGACGGTCGTGCCCCGCAGTCCCACACCCCGGGCGACCGGCGCACGCTGCTCCCGATCTCCCCGGTGGAGCGCGACGCCGCCACCGAGGGCGTCGCCCTGCCCGGCCACGGGGCCGGTGACCTCCCTCGGGCCCGTCTGGACGACCGGCCGTGGGCGCCGCTGAAGATCGCCTCCGGCTGCGACCGTCGCTGCTCCTTCTGCGCCATCCCCACCTTCCGGGGCGCCTTCGTCTCGCGTCGTCCCCACGACGTCGTGGCCGAAGGGCGGTGGCTCGCCTCCCAGGGAGTGCGTGAGCTCTTCCTCGTGAGCGAGAACTCCACGTCCTACGGCAAGGACCTCGGCGACCTCGACCTGCTCGAGCAGCTCCTCCCGGATCTGGTCGGGATCGACGGCATCGACCGGGTGCGGGTCTCCTACCTGCAACCCGCGGAGATCCGTCCGGGGCTGTTGCGCGCCATGGCGAGCGTGCCCGGGGTCGTGCCCTGGTACGACATCTCCTTCCAGCACGCGTCCGGCCCCCTGCTGCGGCGGATGCGCCGGTTCGGTGACAGCGCCTCCTTCCTCGAGCTGATCCGCACGGTGCGTGATCGCCAGCCGGAGGCGGGCATCCGCTCCAACGTCATCCTCGGCTTCCCGGGCGAGACGGAGGAGGACGTGACGATCCTGGAGGACTTCCTCGTCGAGGCCCGCCTCGACGTCGTCGGCGTCTTCGGCTACTCCGACGAGGACGGCACCGAGGGTCAGCGTCTCGCCGACAAGGTCGACCCGGACGTCGTCGCCGAGCGCGTCGAGCGCATCACCCGCCTCGTCGAGGAGCTCACGGCGCAGCGGGCCGAGGAGCGCATCGGCGAGCAGGTGTCGGTCCTCGTCGAGGAGATCGACGCCGAGACCGGTGAGGTCTCGGGTCGCGCGGCCCACCAGGGTCCCGACATCGATGGCGCGACGCTCCTCACCGGCGCGGTCGAGGAGCTCACACCGGGTGTCCTCGTCGACGCGAGGGTGACCGGGACGGAAGGGATCGATCTCGTCGCGGAGGTGGTGGCATGAGCAGCGAGCAGACCGGAGCACCCACCGCGTCCGCGGTCGAGGCCGCGCCGCCGAGCCCGTGGAACCTCCCGAACGCGCTCACGGTCCTGCGGATCCTGCTCGTGCCCGTCTTCGTCTGGCTCATCCTGCGTCACGGTGGCGACGACGCCGCCTCGCGCTGGTGGGCGTGGGGCGTCTTCGCGGTGGCGATCATCACCGACCGGGTCGACGGCGACCTGGCCCGGGCGAAGAACCTCGTCACCGACTTCGGCAAGGTCGCCGACCCGATCGCGGACAAGGCGCTCACCGGGGCCGGCTTCATCACGCTGTCGATGATCGGCGAGATCCCGTGGTGGATCACCATCGTCATCATCGCGCGCGAGGTCGGCATCACGCTGATGCGCTTCTGGGTCATCCGTCACGGGGTCATGCCCGCCGGCCGCGGTGGCAAGATCAAGACCTTCCTCCAGGCGCTGGCCATCGGCCTCTTCGTCCTGCCGCTGAGCACCTTCCCCATCGAGTGGCTCTGGCGTGGCGCGGCCTGGGTCGTCCTCGTGGCCGCACTCGGGGTGACGATCGCCACGGGCGTGGACTACGTGACCAAGGCGTTGAAACTGCGCTCGACGAGTGAGCGCGCCCGGATGAAGCGTGAGCGCAAGGCGGCCGGTGGCGGCTGACGCGGCACCGGACGCCGGCCCGCTGCTCGATCAGCTGGCCGTGCGCGGTTGGTCGCTCGGGACCGCGGAGTCGCTGACGGGCGGGCTGCTCGCTGCGACGATCGTCGCCGTCCCGGGGGCATCACGGGTCTTCTCGGGGGCCGTCGTGGCCTACGACCCGGCGGTGAAGACGTCGGTCCTCGGGGTGGACCGGGCCCTGATCGACCGGGTCGGCACCGTGCACGAGGACGTCGCCTGCCAGATGGCCGTCGGCGCTCGTCGGGTCCTCGGCGTCGACGTCGCCCTCGCCACCACGGGTGTCGCCGGTCCGGGACCGAGCGAGGGGCAGCCGGCCGGGACCGTCTGGGTGGCCTGTGCCACGGCGAAGGGAGTGACCGCACGCCTCGTGACGTTGTCGGGGGAGCGGTCCGCGGTGCGCGTCGGTGCGGTCCTCGCGGCCCTGGCACTCGGGCAGCAGGGCATCCTGTCCGCTGACGGTGGCACGGGGTACGGTGGAGCCTGACGGACGACATCAAGGAGGTGGGCGCAATGGTGCTGCTGAGAGAAGAGCTCGGCGATGTGCTGCGTCACGCCCGCCGTGAGCAGGGCCGCACCCTCCGGGACATCTCCGCCGAGGCGGCCGTCTCCCTCGGGTACCTCAGTGAGATCGAGCGCGGCGAGAAGGAGGCGAGCTCCGAGCTCGTCGCCTCCATCTGTCACGCCCTGGGTCTGCCGATGTCCGTCGTCTTCACCGAGATCGCCCACCGCGCCGGTCGGGCCGAGCGCGCGAGCGCTCCCGTGGCGCTGCCCCTCGCCGCGCGTGACGAGGACGTCGTCTCCGCGGCCTGAGCCGCGCCCCCACACGCACCGGGCCCGAGGTCCCGCCGTGCCTCACCTGCGCCGCCGCGCCCCCAGAGGGGCTTGGGGGCGTCCGTCGTCGGTGGGGGCGAGGCCCCCTTGGCACCCCGGGCAGGAGAAGAAGACCCGCTGTCCCGGCCCCTGCCCCAGCGGGGCGACCCGGATCGTCTCGCCGCACCGGCGGCACGGCCGCCCGGAGCGGCCGTGGACCCAGGCACGCTCGTCCGCTCGCAGGATCCCGGTCGAGGACTGCACGGCGTGCTCGCGACCGCGCACCATCATCACGTGGACCCTCTCGACCAGGGCTTCGACCTCCTCGCGCCCGAGCGCGGTGACCGGGTGCCACGGGTGGAGTCGCTGGACGAAGAGCACCTCGCTCGCCCAGAAGGTCCCGACACCTGCCAGGAGCCGCTGATCGAGGAGCGCAGCCGCCACGGATGCCCCCTCGGGTCCTCCCACGAGCCGGTCGACGACCGCGTCGGCATCCCAGTCGTCCCCGAGCACATCGGGCCCGAGGTGTCCCACGAGGGCGTGCTCGTCGGTGCTTCGCACGAGGTCGACCTCGCCGAGGCGGAGTCCCAGGGTGGTCCACTCGGGGCCCCCGATCGCCACCCTGAGGTCGCCGCGGCGCAGCCCCCGCGCAGCGGCGGGAGTCCCCGCCGCCTCGACCCGCCAGGAGCCCTCCATCCGCAGGTGCGTGTGCAGGGTCCACCCGGAGTCGAAGCGGTGGAGCAGGTGCTTGCCCCGCGGCACGACCTCCTCGACCACGCACCCACGCACCGGGGCCTCGCCGATCGCGCCCCACCGGATGTCCACGAGAAGCGCCGGGCGCCCGGCCAGGGCCGTGTGGAGGCGCCGGGCCGTGCGCCAGACCGTGTCACCCTCGGGCACGTCTCACACCCGCCCGGTCGGCCGCAGGCGAAGTCCGCGCGGGGTCATCGAGAAGCCGGCTCCGGTCAGGGCCCCGGCCAGCGGGTCGGTGGAGCCGAGGACGGTGGAGCCATCGGCCTTCTCCACCGTGAGCCGACCGAGGGCGCCGCGCCGCACGGCGTCGGCGAGGCCGGTGGCGGCGGCGGCCAGGGCCTGCTCGTCCTCGCCCCACGAGAGCAGCGTGCGGCCACCGCGCTCGACGTAGAGGACCAGCGCCCCGTCCACGGCCACGACCAGCGCTCCCGCCTTGCGGCCGGGCTGGTGGCCGGAGTCGCGTGGCGGCCACCGCAGGGCAGCTCCCCACGGGTTGGCCGGGTCGGTGGCCGCGAGGACGACGACCTCGTCGCCGGAGCGCACGGCCCGCACCTCGTCGACCGCCCCGGGAACGGCGAACTGGGAGGCGCCCAGCCCCTCGATGAAGTACCCACGACGGACCTGACCGGCCTCTTCGGCAGCCCCGAGGACACGGTGGATGGCAGCGAAGCCACCAGTGACCTCCTCGGCGACGACGGCACCCCGGGTGACGACCCCGTGCCGATCGAGAAGGCCCTCGGCCGCCGCATGGATCCGGACCGTCGGGTCCACCTCGGCGGTGGGCAGCAGGGACCAACGCCCGGCCGCGCGCGGGGGACCGCTGGACGGCAGGACACCGGACCGCCCCAGACGCGGACGACCGCCGTACCGGCTGCGCGCAGCGGGCCGACGGGGAGCGCGGTGCGCCGACCGGCCTCCGGCCAGCAGGCCCCGCACGGGGGCGAGCGTGTCACCGGTGACGAGTCCTCGGTGGGCGAGCGACCAGAGGGCATCGGCGACCTCGCCGTCGTCGGCCCTCGTGCCGTCCGTCCGGGCGGCGGCGACCGCGTCCACGATGTCGCGGAAGAACCAGGCCCCACCACCGCTGAGTGAGGAGCGCACGGCCTCCTCGAGCTCGCCGAGGTCGCCCGTGTCACCCGCCGGCAGGGTCGTCTCGGCGCCCTGGGCGAGGTGCAGGCTGATCCACGCGTCGTCGCCCGGCAGCCGTCCGTGACCGGCCCACAGCACCTGCCCGGTGGCCATGAGGTCGTCGAGCAGGGGGCCGGGGGGCTCGTCGATCCGCGCGGGCAGGACGAGCGACTCCAAGGCGCTGGCGGGCAGGGGCACGCCGCTCAGCTGCTCCACGACGCGGAGCATCCCCTCGCGTCCCCGCATGCGCGTGCCGACGCCCTGCCAGGCCGGAAGGAAGCGGGCGTACTGCTGCGGCAGGACGGGCTCGACCTCGTGCCGCAGGGCGGCCAGGGAGCGACGGCGCAGGCTCCGGAGCACTTCGGCATCGCAGAACTCCCCGCCCCGGCCACCACACTCGACCGGAAGCAGGTCCCCCTCGGCGAGCCGGCCGGTCTGCACGAGTCGGCGGAGGGCATCGTGGGCCACTGCCCTGCCGATGCCGTAGTGCGCTGCCAGGTCGGCGGTCGCGAAGGGGACGTGGGTGCGGGCATAGCGGGCGACGAGGTCCCCGAGCGGGTCCGCGGCCGGCTGGAGCATCGAGTCGGCCACACCCGGGGGCAGGCTCACCCCCAGGGCGTCCCGCAGCCGGGCGGCGTCCTCGGCGCTGGCCCACCGGTCCTGCCCGGCCACCCGCACCGGGATGACCTGGCGCGAGGCCTCGAGATCGGTGAGCGCAGCGTGCAGGGCAGCAGCGTCGAGGGACTCGACGCTGCGCCGGTCGAGGTCGTCGACCGAGAGCGGACCGAGCACCCGGAGCAGGTCGAGCACGTCCTCGCCGTCGCGGGCGGCCCGCTCGGGCAGGAGGTGCTGCAGCTCGGCGGCGGTCCGCTCCACGGCGGCCGGGTCGAGGAGGTCGGCCAGGGAGAGCTGCTCGCCACGACCGAGGAGGTCGGCGAGCAGCGTGGGGTCGAGGGTGAGCGCAGCAGCGCGCCGCTCCGCCAGCGGCGAGTCCCCCTCGTAGAGGAACTGCGCGACGTAACCGAACATCAGGGACGTGGCGAAGGGGGAGGGCTGCTGGCTCTCGACGTCGACGAGGGTGACCCGCCGCCCGGCCACCTGTGTCATCAGCTCGGTCAGGGCGGGGACGTCGAAGACGTCCTGGAGGCACTCCCGCACCGCCTCGAGCACGATGGGGAAGTCGGCGTGGGCGCTGGCGACCTCGAGCAGGGAGGCCGCGCGCTGCCGCTGCTGCCACAGGGGCTGTCGCCGATCGGGACGCCGGCGGGGCAGGAGCAGCGCCCGGGCCGCGCACTCGCGAAAGCGTGCGGCGAAGAGGGCCGACCCGCCGACCTCCTCGGTGACCATCCGCTCGACGTCCGCGGGGTCGAGGCTGATCAGGTCGATCAGCTCGTCGGCGCGCGTGCCGGAGGACTCGTCGAACTCCAGGTCGGGCAAACGCAGCACGATGCCGTCGTCGCCGTGCATCGCCTGGACGTCGACGCCGAAGCGCTCTCGCATCCGCGCGGAGATCGCCAGGGCCCACGGTGCGTGGACCTGGGCCCCGAAGGGGGAGTGGATCGCGACGCGCCAGTCACCGATCTCGTCCCTGAAGCGCTCGACGACGATCGTGCGGTCGTCGGGCAGCCGGCCGGTCGCGGCGCGCTGCTCCGCGAGGTACTGCAGGAGGTTGTCGCCGGCCCAGGCATCCAGCCCGGCGTCGCTGAGGCGGGCGCTCGCCCCCTTCGTGTCCGTGCCCGACAGCTCGCGCAGGAACGCGCCCACGGCCCGACCGAGCTCGACGGGGCGCCCGATCTGGTCGCCGTGCCAGAAGGGCAGCCGGCCGGGCTGACCGGGGGCCGGGGTGACGAGGACCTGGTCGTGCGTGATGTCCTCGATGCGCCAGCTGCTCGTCCCGAGCGTGAAGACGTCACCGACGCGGGACTCGTAGACCATCTCCTCGTCGAGCTCGCCGACGCGTCGTCCGGGTCCGTCGCCCGAGGCGAGGAAGACGCCGTACAGACCCCGGTCGGGGATCGTCCCACCACTGGTGACCGCCAGGCGCTGGGCACCGCGGCGCCCGACGAGGGTGCCGGCCACCCGGTCCCAGGTGATCCGCGGACGCAGCTCGGCGAAGTCCTCCGAGGGGTAGCGCCCGGCCAGCATGTCGAGGGTGGCGTGGAGCAGGCTCGTCGGCAGGGAGGCGAAGGGGGCCGCCCGGCGCACGAGTGCCCCCACCTCGTCGACCTGCCAGTCGTCGAGCGCGCACATCGCGACGACCTGCTGCGCGAGGACGTCGAGCGGGTTGGCCGGGACGTGCAGGGCCTCGATCTGTCCGGACCTCATCCGCTCGACGACGACGGCCGACTGGACGAGGTCACCACGGAACTTCGGGACGACGACGCCGTGGCTCACCGCGCCCACCTGGTGCCCGGCGCGACCGACGCGCTGGAGCCCGGAGGCGACCGACGGCGGCGACTCGATCTGGATCACGAGGTCGATCGCGCCCATGTCGATGCCGAGCTCGAGACTGGAGGTGGCGACGACGCAGGGCAGGCGACCGGACTTCAGCTCCTCCTCGATGTCGGCGCGCTGCTCCTTGCTCACCGAGCCGTGGTGGGCGCGCGCGAGCACCGGCGGGGCACCCGCGGCGGAACCGGCCTGCGCCATCACTTCGGCCGGCGCCCGGGTCGGCGAGGGCTCGGCCGCCTCCTCGTGAGGCGCCGTGCGCTCCTGCCAGATCTCGTTGAGCCTGCCCGTGAGGCGCTCGGCGACCCGTCGGGAGTTGACGAAGACCAAGGTCGTGCGGTGCTCGGAGACGAGGTCGACCACCCGCTCCTCGACGTGCGGCCAGATCGACGCCCGCCGCTCACCGCCCGCCGCCGCCCCCGAGAGGTCACCCGTGGGCTCGCCGAGCTCGGTGAGGTCGGGTACGGGGACGACGACGTCGAGCTGCCAGGTCTTGTGCGACCGCGGTCGCACGATCTCGAGGGGGCGGCCGCCGGTGAGGTAGCGACCGACCTCCTCGACCGGCCGGACCGTCGCGGACAGGCCGATCCGCTGGGCGGGGGAGTCGAGGAGGGCATCGAGGCGCTCGAGCGAGAGGGCGAGGTGGGCACCGCGCTTGGTCCCCGCGAGCGCGTGGATCTCGTCGACGATCACCGTCTCCACGCCGACGAGGGCCTCGCGGGCGGACGAGGTGAGCATGAGGAAGAGCGACTCGGGGGTGGTGATGAGCACATCCGTCGGCCGGCGGGCGAAGGCCCGGCGCTCGGTGCCGGGTGTGTCGCCGGAGCGGACGGAGACGGAGACCTTCGGTGCGGCCAGGCCCAGCCGGTCGGCGGCGTGGCCGATCCCGACGAGGGGGGAGCGCAGGTTGCGCTCGACGTCGACGGCGAGCGCCTTGAGCGGGGAGATGTAGAGCACCCGGCAGCGGGCCTTCGGCTCCGGCGGCCGCGGGGTCGAGGCCAGGCGGTCCAGGGCCCACAGGAAGGCGGAGAGCGTCTTGCCCGACCCGGTCGGGGCGACGACCAGCGCGTGGCTGCCCGCGCTGATCGCCTGCCACGCCCCCTCCTGGGCGGCGGTGGGCGCGGTGAAGCTGCTCCGGAACCACGCGGCGGTGGCGGGGGAGAAGCGCTCGAGGATGTCGGTCATGTCGCAACCACCGGGCCAGCCTGCCACCGACCACCGTCAGCGGTGGACGACCGGGCGCCCCCCAGCAGTCGGGTCGGGCTCCCGGGTGAGGAGGGACCCCGCACGGATGAGGGCGATCGTCAGCCCGACCAGGAGGAGGACGACGACGAGCGCGTCGAGCGGGCGGGTGACGACGAAGGTGGGGATCACCCGGTCGGGGACGGCCACGGCGCCGACGAAGGCGCCGCACAGTCCGAGCCAGCTGCCGCGCATGAGGCCCCGGTGGGCGGCGATGTTGCCCCGACGAGCCTGGACGACGCCGAGGGTGAGGGTCACGAGGGTGACCGTGGAGAGGATGTGCAGCAGCGAGAGGTCGCCCTCCCGGATGTCGCGGATCCAGTAGGAGGTGATCGCGACCCAGAGCATGAGCCCGGCCCAGACCCGGCCGAGGAGGACGTGGCGGGGGTCCCCCTTCGTCGGCCGGAAGAGCTGGTAGCCACCGAGGGGCAGGGCGACGAGCGCGGCGAGGAGGTGGGAGAGCAGCAGCGGGGTCATGGGGACTCCTCGAGGATCGTGCTGAGCCGGCGGACGTCCGTTGCCCAGGCCTGCGGATCGCGGCCGATGTCGCGCACGACCTCGTCGAAGGAGGTGCCCAGGGCGTCGCCGGCCCTGGCGACGAGGTCGCCGCCGGCAGCGGTGAGCCTCAGACCGCGGCGGTTGCCGGCGCCCGGGGTCCGCTCCGCTTCGAGGTGACCCTCCCGCACCAGCCCCGCGGTGGTGCGGGAGGCCGTGGCCTCGCTCTGGCCCAGGGCGGTGGCCAGCTCCCGCTGAGTCAGCCCCGGGTGGTCGTCGACGATCACCAGGGCGAGGTAGCGCGGATAGGTGATGCCGAAGGGGGCGAGCCGGCCCTCCGCGGCCCGGTCCAGGGCGCGGACGAGGACGTGGAGGTCGTGGGCGAGCCCGCTCATGGATTGATACTTGCAGTCGCAAGTTACGGTGGCAAGGGTCGAGCGGTGAGCGGTCCTCAGGCCGCGGCCGGGTCCTCACGCAGGCCGTGGACGAGCAGGGCGAGCGCGGCGGTGTAGGTCGAGAGGACCACGCCGTCGGTGAGGGCGCGCTTCACCGGGGTGTCGGCGAAGCATTGTCCGACGATGATCGCGGCGTCGGACAGGAGGAAGAGCGCGCCACCGAGCGCGATCGTGCGTCCGGCCCGCGGGCGCCTCCCTTCGCCCATCGCCAGCGCGGACATCGAGCCGAGGAGCACGCCGTAGGTCCCGAGGACCGGGTCGGGGGCACCCCCGTCGGAGTCGAGCACCGCGAGAGCGGCCATGACCGCTGCGGCGCTCGCCGAGGGGACCGGTCGCGGCCGGGCGCCGTCGTGCAGCAGCAGACCGAGCAGGCCGACCTGCTGGACGCCGAAGGCGCTGGCACCCCGGCGCATCTGCTGCCGGGAGGCATCTCCCGTGGTGCGAGCGGACCGGTACATGAACCAGTCGCCGACGCCCGATCCGGCGAGCGCGACGAGCAGGGTGGTGTTGCGCGTGGTGCAGCGGTCGGACCTCGTCGCCACGACGCCCGCTGCCAGGGTCGGCGCGATGAGCATCTTGCTCGCGATGTGCGGACCGTGCCGCCCGGCCATCGCCGCGACGGTCGTGGTCACGGCCGCCGGCAGGTACGCCAGCAGGTCGGCGCGAGAGCGGATGACGGCGGCACGGCTCATGCTGACTCCGGTTGCTGCTGGGTGATGCAGTGGATGCCTCCACCGCGGTCGAAGAGCGGGCGGGCGTCGACCCCGACGACCTCCCGGCCGGGGTAGACCTCCCGCAGCACCTCGAGGGCGCGCGCATCGTGCGGGTCCTCGAAGACGCAGGCGACGACGCCGCCGTTGCACACGAGGTGGTTGACGTAGGACCAGTCGACCGGCCCCTCGTCATCGGTGAGGGTCCGCGGCGCGGGGATGCGCGTCACCTGCAGCGACCGGCCCGCGGAGTCCGTCGCGGCGAGGAGCACCCGCTCGATCTCGCGGGAGACCGCGTGGTCGGGATGCGTCGCGTCCTCCTGCCAGTGCAGGAGGACGTGGCCGGGCTCGGTGAAGGTCGCGACGATGTCGACGTGCCCGCGGGTGCCGAACTCGTCGTAGTCACGGGTCAACCCCCGCGGCAACCAGATGACGGTGTCGACGCCGAGGAGGCGACCGACCTCCGCCTCGATGTCGCCCTTCGTCGCCCCGGGGTTGCGGCCGGGGTCGAGCTGGACGGTCTCGGTGAGCAGGACGGTGCCCTCCCCGTCGACGTGGAGGCCACCCCCTTCGCCCACGATGGATGACGGGAGGTGGTGCGCGCCGGCCGCGTCGGCGACCCGCTCGGCCACCTCGGCGTCCCGGTCCCAGGTGGCCCACGGCTGGGCCCCCCAGCCGTTGAAGATCCAGTCGACCGCGCCGAGCGCGCCATCGGGAGCGAGGACGAAGGTCGGACCGATGTCGCGCATCCACGCGTCGTCGAGATCGGCGATGACGATGTCGATCGGATGGGTCGTGTCGTTGCCGAGGAACTCCCGGCAGGAGTGGATGTCGCGCGGCTCGACGACGATCGTCACCGGCTCGAAGGAGGCCACCGCACGGGCGACCCCGGCCCAGGTGCGGCGCGCGACATCGGCCTCGTCCTCGGTGTCGCCGAGGGTGTATCCGCTGCTCGGCCACGCCATCCACGTGCGTTCGTGCGTGCGCCACTCGGCCGGCATGCGCCACGGGGTCGTCTCGCCCACCACGGGCGACCTCCTTCGTCGTCGTGGGTGCAGTATGCCGTCCCTCGGCGGCACCTACACTCGCGGAGTGCGAGTCAGTCGGTTCTGGACCCTCATGGAGGACGAGTTCGGGGAGGGGTATGCCCACACGCTCGCCCGCGGCCACGTCATCCAGGCTCTCGGTGAGCGCACGGTGGCCGTCGCCCTGGAGCAGGGGGAGTCGCCCCGACGCGTCTGGGAGGCGCTGTGCGAGGACGTCGGCGTCCCCGAGCACCGCCGCCTCGGTGTCGACCGGGAGCCGATGGAGGTTCCGCCCGAGATCGCGAACGAGCCCTCCGAGTGAGCGACGTGGGTGACGTCCTGCTCAGGGCCCGCGGCCTGACGAAGACCTTCGGCGACGTCACCGCCGTCCGGGGGATCGACGTCGACGTGACGAAGGGAGAGTCCTTCGGCTTCCTCGGCCCCAACGGTGCCGGCAAGTCCTCGACGATGAAGATGGTCGCTGCGACCTCCCCGCCGACGGGCGGCCGGCTGGAGATCTTCGGGTTGGATCCGGTGACCGACGGCGCCGCGGTACGGGCCCGTCTGGGCAACTGCCCCCAGCAGGACAATCTCGACGAGGAGATCACCGTCGAGGAGAACCTCCACGTCTACGGCCGCTACTTCGGCCTGCCTCGCCGGGTGATCCGCGAGCGCACCGACGAGCTGCTCGACTTCGCCCAGCTCACCGAGCGCCGCACGGACCGGGTCGAGCCACTGTCCGGCGGCATGAAGCGCCGCCTGACCATCGCCCGCTCACTCATCAACAACCCGGAGATCCTGCTCCTCGACGAGCCGACGACCGGACTCGACCCGCAGGCGCGGCACGTGTTGTGGGACCGGCTCTTCCGACTGAAGCGCCAGGGCGTCACGCTGATCATCACCACCCACTACATGGACGAGGCGGAGCAGCTGTGCGACCGGCTCGTCGTCATGGACCACGGACGGATCGTCGCCGAGGGCTCGCCGCGCTCGCTCATCCGGGAGCACGCCACACGAGAGGTGCTCGAGCTGCGTCTGCAGGTCGAGGACCACCTCACCGCGACCGACCTCGTCGAGGGCATCGGAGATCGTGTCGAGGCACTGCCCGACCGGCTGCTGCTCTACACCGACCACGGCGACACGGCCCTGGAGTCCGTGCACGCCCGCGGCCTGGCGCCGATCAGCTCGATCGTGCGGCGCTCGACCCTCGAGGACGTCTTCCTCCACCTCACCGGACGGACCCTGGTGGACTGATGGCCCTTCCTTCGTCACCGGCGCGGGAGGCCGGAGCCCGGCACCTGCCCGGGGCGCGGAGACCCCTTCGTCCCATGGAGCGCATCCGGGCGGTGGCCGGCTACTTCCTCGTCGTCTACCGCCGGACCTGGCAGGGCTCGCTCTTCAGCCGCTTCGCCTCGCCCGTGCTCTTCCTGCTCGCGATGGGCCTGGGGCTGGGCTCGCTCGTCGACGGTGCCTCCGGGGGAGTCGACGGGGTGCCCTACCTCGCCTTCGTCGCGCCGGGGATGGTCGCCGTGCAGGCGATGATGGTCGCGGTCAGCGAGTCGACCTACCCCGTGTACGGGTTGTTCACGTGGAACCGGATGTACCACTCGATGCTCGCCACCCCGCTCACCGTGAGTGATCTGCTGCTCGGGCACCTCGTGGTCGTCGCCGTCCAGGGTGGGATCGCCACGGCGGCCTTCGTGCTCGTCGCGGCCCTGTTCGGCAGCTTCTCCTCGTGGTGGGTGCTCCTCGCGGTGCCGATCGGGGTACTGGTGACGCTCGCCTTCGCCGTCCCGCTCTTCGGTTTCACGGCCCGGGCGAAGGGGGACTCCTCCTTCAACGTCGTCTACCGCCTCGTCGTCACCCCCCTGATGCTCTTCTCCGGTGTCTTCTTCCCCGTCGACCGGCTGCCGATCGCCCTCGAAGCGCTCGCCTGGATCACCCCGCTGTGGCACGGCGTCGAGCTGACGCGCTCCGTGGGACAGGGATCCGTCGCGGCCGTCGACCTCGTGCACCTCACGGTGCTGCTGCTCTTCCTCGGTCTCGGCTGGGTGTACGCCCACTCGGGGATGACCCGCAGGCTCGTGTCATGAGCACGGGTGTGCTCACCCCCGGACTGGCCCTGTGGCGCTCGGTCGTCGAGCGCAACGTCGTCTCCTTCCGGCGGCAGTGGGCGGCCTTCGTCACCGGCTTCGCCGAGCCGGTGTTCTACCTGTTCTCCCTCGGCATCGGCGTCGGCTCCCTCGTTCCCCTCGTCATGACCGACGGGGGTTCGACGGTGACCTACGCGGCCTTCGTCGCTCCGGCGATGCTCGCCAGCTCGGCGATGAACGGCGCGGTCATGGACTCCACCTTCAACGTCTTCTTCAAGCTGAAGTACGCGAAGATCTACGACGCGATGCTCGCCACCCCGCTCGGGCCGCGGGACATCGCCGTCGGCGAGGTGGTGTGGTCCCTCGTCCGCGGTGGGATCTATGCCTTCGTCTTCTACCTCGTCGCGCTCGCGGTCGGCGTCGTCGAGTCGTGGTGGTCGGTGCTGGCGGTGCCCGCGGCGGTCTTCATCGGGCTGGCCTTCTCCGCGGTCGGGATGTTCGCGACGACCTTCATGCGCTCCTGGGTCGACTTCGACTGGATCATGCTCGTCATCCAACCGCTCTTCCTGCTCTCGGCGACCTTCTTCCCGCTCGCGACCTACCCCGGCTGGGCCCAGCCCATCGTCCGGGCCACGCCGCTCTACCACGGGGTCGCCCTGGAGCGCGGCCTCATGCTCGGGGAGGTCGGGTGGGGCCTGCTGTGGCACGTCGCCTATCTCCTCGCCCTCGGGGTCGTCGGGATCTGGGCGACCTCCCGGCGGATCGAGACCCTGCTGCGGGCGTGAGTACACCCACCCTCGCCGGTGGGGGGAGGTCGCCGCAGGCGATCAGAAGAGCCCGACCGTCAGCCCGCTCTCGTCGATGTCGATGTGCGCTGCGGCCGGGTCGGAACCGAGGCCGGGCATGGTCTGCACCTCGCCGCAGACGGCGTAGATGAAGCCCGCCCCGATCGAGGCGCGCACCTCCCGGACCGGCAGCCGCCAGCCCGTGGGGGCGCCGCGCAGGCTCGGGTCCGAGGAGAGCGAGAGGTGGGTCTTGGCCATGCACAACGGCAGGTCCCCCCAGCCGCACCGCTCGAAGTGGTCCAGCTCCCGGGCCGCCGTCGTGGAGTAGTCCACGCCGTCGGCCCCGTAGATGCGGGTGGCGATCGCCGTGATCTTCTCCCGCAGCGGCAACCGGCGTGGATACAGGAAGGTGAACCCGGGTGGCTCCTCGGCCGCCTCCGCCACGGCCTCGGCCAGCTCGGCGGCCCCGGTGCCACCGTCGGTGAAGTGCGTCGAGGTGGCACACCGCACCCCCGCTCTCGCGGCGATGTCCCGGATCGCCTCGTGCTCGGACGGGTGGTCCGTGCCGAAGGCGTTGATGGCCACGACCGGGGTGACCCCGTGCACCTGGATGTTGGCGATCTGCCGACACAGGTTCTCCGCGCCGGCGTACACGTCGTCGGGGTTCTCGGCGAGCATCTCCTGCGGAAGGGGCCTGCCGGCGCTCACCCGGTGCCGCCCCGAGTGCAGCTTCAGGGCCCGCACGGTCGCGACGACCACCGCGGCATCCGGCACGAGCCCGGAGGTGCGGCACTTGAGGTTGAAGAACCGTTCAGCGCCCATGTCGGCCCCGAAGCCGGCCTCGGTGACCAGGAAGTCCCCGCTGTGGATGCCGATGAGGTCGGCCACGATCGAGGAGTTGCCGGTGGCGATGTTGCCGAACGGCCCGCAGTGCACCAGGGCCGGTGTGTTCTCCAGGGTCTGCAGCAGGTTGGGTTTGAGCGCGTCACGCAGCAGCACCGTCATCACTCCGCCTGCGTGCAGCTGCTCCGCCGTCACCGGCTCCTGGTCGGCGGTGTACCCGACGACGACGCGGGCCAGGCGCGCGCGCAGGTCGGGCAGCGAGGTGGCCATGGCGAGGGTCGCCATCAGTTCCGAGGCCGCGGTGATCTCGAAGCCGGTCTGCCGTGGCAGTCCGTTGGTGCGTGGGCCCAACCCGACCACGATGTCCCTCAGCGCCCGGTCGTCGACATCCAGCACACGACGCCAGGTGATCGAGGACGGCTCGATCCCCAGGTCGTTGCCGCGGTAGAGGTGGTTGTCGATCATGGCAGCCAGCTGGTTGTGGGCTGCGGTGACGGCGTGCATGTCACCGGTCAGGTGGAGGTTGAGCCGTTCCATCGGGACCACCTGGCTGTGCCCACCGCCCGCGGCGCCGCCCTTGATGCCCAGGGTGGGGCCCATCGACGCCTGGCGGATGGCGATGGTGGCCCTTCTCCCCGTGTGGTTGAGGCCCTGGCCCAGCCCGATGGTCGTGGTGGTCTTGCCCTCCCCCAGGGGGGTCGGGGTGATCGCCGAGACCACCACGTACTTCGCCCGTGGGCGACCGCTGAGCTCGCCGATGGCCGCCAGGTCGACCTTGGCGACGCCGGTGCCGTAGGACTCGAGCAGGTGGGGGCCGATCCCCATGTCTGCTGCGACGTGCTCGATCGGCCTCAGGGCCGCCGCCCGCCCGATGTCCAGAGCGGAGCGCGTGGTGGTCGATGTCATGGTCCTCGCCTCCCTCGGCGTGGTCATTGATCCAGGCTGTGGGCGGCCTCCTGGTGGCCGTGCGACATCTCTTGCCACCAACGCCCCGCGGCGCCGACGGCGTTGAAGGTGTAGACGTGCACCCCCTGGAGGCCGTAGTCGGGGTCGGCGAACCCCGGCGAGAGGTCCTGCAGGAACTGGGTCGGTTGCCAGGGGAGGGGAGAGGCCAGGCGCCGCAGGAGACCGCGGTGCTTGCGCAGCACCCGCGTGGACTCGCCCACGCCGACCCTGGCGCCGACCCGCAGCAGGGTGTTGACGGAGGTCGGGCCCGGGACACCGACCAGGACCGGGAGATCCACCCCGCGCTGGCGCATCCGCCGAACCCAGGTGAGCAGGGTCGACGCATCGAAGCACATCTGGCTGACGACGTAGGAGGCGTGCGGGCACTTGTCCTGCATCGCCCGGATCACCACGTCGTCGTCGATGAGCGGATGCGGTTCCGGGTAGCCGGCGATCCCGATGCGCAGTCCGTGACCCATCCGCGTGATGGCCGGCAGGAGGTCCACGGCGCTGGTGTACTCGCCGACGGGGTCGACGGCGTCACCCCCGATGACGAACGCCTCCGTGACCCCGCTGCCGGCCAGCGAGTCCAGCGTGGCCTTCAGGGCAGCCTCGTCCCGGATCAGTCGCGCGGACAGGTGCGGCACGACCTGCCTCCCCTGCAGCGCCAGGGCGACGGCGGTGCTGACGGTCGCCTCCTGCCCCCGACGCGGGGAGGCCGTCACGGTCACGGTCGCCCGTGGCGGCAGGAACTCACGGACCGCATCGGTGATCCCCGGCAGGGGCAGGACCTCGAACCGTGGCGGGCCCGGGAGAGCGACCGGTCCGGGGTCCGGCCCGGAGCGGGTGGTCGGCCGGCCGAGCACGACGATCCCTCAGTTCCGAGCGTCTCGGGGGCCGGAGCCGACGAGGGAGCTGACGTCCGTCCTGGGCTGGTGCTTCTTCGGGTCGATGAAGGGCTTGGCCACGACGACGGCGTCGTTGCGGCCCGCTCCGGTGTCCACCACCAGCCGGGTGCCGAGCTCGGTGAGGTCGACCGGCACCATCGCATAGCCGATGTTCTTCTCCAGCCGGGGTGAGTAGCAGGCCGAGGTGACCTGCCCCACGCGCTCGCCGCGGTGGTGGACGGGCATGACGTCGATCATCGAGCCGTCGTTGAAGGAGCCCAGCCGTTCGCCGCCGATCTCGACCCCGGCGAGCTGTCGCTGCGGGCCCTCCGCCTTGATGCGCTCGAGTGCCGCCCTGCCGATGAAGTCGGACTCCTGATCCAGATCGACCATCCACTCGTAGCCCATCCCGACCTCGAAGGGATTGGTGTCGAAGGTGATGTCCGCGCCGAGGGCGAGGATTCCGGCCTCGATCCTGCGGATGTGGCAGGGCCCGATCACCCTCATCCCGTGGGGCTCTCCGGCCCGCCAGATGAGATCCCACATGCGGATCGCATCCCTGCTGGCGTTGCGGACGTAGACCTCGTAGCCCACCTCACCGCTGTAACCGGTGCGGGAGACGACGACGCGGATCCCCTCGATCTCGAACTCGCGCATGAAGTAGTAGTCGATGTCGAGGACCTCGGGCCCGAAGACGTCGCTCATGACCGTGGCCGACAACGGGCCCTGCACCTGCATCGGGCCCACATCGGCCTCCTGGATGTGCACGTCGAGCCCGGAGTGGTGGGCCAGGCCCCAGGCCCACAAGAGGATGTCGGAGTCGGCCAGGGAGAGCCAGAAGTGGTTCTCACCGAGGCGCAACAGGACGGGGTCGTTGAGGATGCCACCGTGCTCACCGGTGAGGAAGACGTACTTGCACTGGCCGACCCGGCACTTCGAGAGGTCGCGCGTGACCATCATGTTCGTGAACTCGAACGCGTCAGGGCCGGTGATCTCGATCTGCCGTTCGACGCCGACGTCCCACAGCGTCACACCCTCCAGCAGGGCCCAGTACTCGGCCACGGGGTCGCCGTAGTGGCGTGGATGGTACGTGTGGTTGTACACGCTGTACATCTCGACCCCGTGCTGCCGGGACGCGTAGAAGAACGGCGACTTCCGGATCCTCGGGTAGAGCAGGATATTCGGGCGGGTGACCTCAGGCATCTCTGCCTCCTAGAACTGGATCACGTGGAGCCGTGATGCATGTCTCCAGCGTCCCACTCTCGTGCGTCATACGCAATAGGTTGCGTATGACGCAACGTTCTCTCGGCGCCTAGGCTGGATGCATGGTCGAGAATCACCGTGTGCAATCGGTCGACCGCGCGGTGCGCATCCTCGAGATGCTCGCGCGGGACGGCGAGCTGACGGTCGGGCAGGTGGCCGACGAGCTGCAGGTGCACAGCTCGACCGCCTTCCGGTTGATCGACACCCTGGCGGCGCGCGAGCTGCTCGAGCGCAACGCCGGCAGCGGCAGCGTGCGGTTGGCCGCGGGTCTGCTCCGCCTGGCGGGGGCGACCGCCTCGCAACTCGATCTGAGCACCGAGGCGCAGCCCGTGTGCGACAGTCTGGCGGCCGAGGTCGGTGAGACCGCCAATGTCGCCATCCTCAGTGGCGACGTCGCGATCAACGTGTGCCAGGCGGGCGGGGCCAGTTCGGTGAGCATGCGCAACTGGGTCGGGCAGCACACGGTGCTGCATGCCACCGCCAGCGGGAAGGTGCTGCTGGCGTACCTGGAGAGCCACCAGCGTGGACGGTTGCTCCGGCCGCCGCTGCAGCGATTCACCAGCGCCACCCACTGCTCCGCCGAGGATCTGCGTCCCGAGCTGGCCGTGGTCCGCAGGCACGGGTGGGCCCAATCGATCGAGGAGTACGAGGAGGGCCTCAACGCCGTGGCCGCCCCCATCCGGGGGCATGACGGGGCGGTCATCGCTGCCCTGAGCGCCGCGGGCCCCACCTACCGGCTCAGCCCCGAGCGCCTGCCGCAGGTGGCGACGACGGTGCGGGCAGCGGCCGAGGAGGTCTCGGCGAAGATGGGGCATCGCCGGGAGACCACCGCCTGACGGAGCGGCCGGGCAGGTGGTTCCCCTTCGGTCATCCCCTCACCCGTGTCATCGTCGGGTCGAAGGGGGCGGTGCGGCCGGTCGTGCACACCGAGACTGGGAACCTCGAACCCAGGTACTCCACCTGCAGCGTCTGCCCCTGCACCGCGTAGGCCGGCGGCAGGTAGGCGAGCAGCAGGTACTGACCCAGCGAGGGCGCCGGTCCCGCCGAGGTCACGTAGGAGCGACGGCCCCGATTGTCCACGAGCGGCTCACCGGCCATGGACAGGATCGGCTCATGGCCGCTCATGAAGCGCGCGACGCCCTCGCGGTCGTGTGGGTCGTCGACCGTGAGGGTGCACAAGGTGGCGGCCGGGTCCTGCTGCCGTGCGGCCAGGTAGGCCGCCTTGCCGATGAAGTCCGCGCTCTTGACCTTCGGGAGGGCCAGGCCCGCCTCCACCGGGTTGTACTCAGCGCTGAGCTCCGCCCCCATCAGACGGTGAGCCTTCTCCAGTCGTCCGGTCGTTCCGTAGACCCCGATCCCGGCAGGGATCACCCCGTGGGGCCGACCCGCCTCGGCGAGGGCCGTCCACAACCGCAGGCCGTGCTCCGTCGGAGCGTGGATCTCCCACCCCAGCTCACCCACGTAGGAGATGCGCAGCATGGAGGTGGGGACACCGTCGAGGACGACATCACGCGCCGTCCCGAACGGGAAGGCCTCGTCGCTGAGATCGTCCTCGGTCAGGGGAGCGAGGACGTCCCTGGCCCGCGGGCCCCACAACCCCACGGTGCACACCCCGGACGTGACATCGCTCAGGTGCACCGAGCCGTCCTCGGGGAGGTGGGCGCGCAACCACGCCAGGTCCCGGGCTCCGTCTGCGCCCCCGGTGATCACTCGGAAGTCCGCCAGCCCTCGGCGCACGATGGTCAGGTCGGACTGGAATCCGCCGGCGGGGGTGAGCAGAGGGGTGTAGACGACGCGTCCCACCGGTCGGTCCACCGTGGCCATCGCCAGGTGCTGCAGGTAGTCGAGTGCGCCGGGACCGGTCACCTCGAAGACCGCGAACGCGCTCAGGTCGATCATCGCCGCCGACTCGCGCATGGCCAGGTGCTCGGCCTCGATGATGGGTGACCACCATCGGGCGTCCCACTCGGCTTCACGGACGGGTGTGCGGTCGCCGTGCTCGTGCAGCAGGGAGTCATTCGACTCGTACCACTGGGGACGTTCCCAGCCGCCGACCTCGACGAACTGCGCTCCCAGTGCCTGCTCCTGCGGATGGAACGGGCTGGTGCGCATCGGCCGCGCGCTGAGCCACTGCTCCCGGGGGTGCACGATTCCGTAGATCTTCGGGAAGCCCTCTGCGCACCGGGCGCGGACGTGGGTGGAGCTGCGGGCGTGGGGGTGGAACCGCGCGATGTCCAGGGTGTGCGGGTCGATCTCGCTGACGCCGTCGGTGATCCACTCGGCGAGCATCCGACCCACGCCGGCACCCTCCTTGATCCAGACCGCAGCCGCCGACCACAGGCCCGCGACCTCTGGGGTCTGTCCGATGAGCGGCCCGCCGTCCGGGGTCAGGGACAGCAGTCCGTTGATGGCCGACGTCACGGGCGGGTCGGGGTCGGCGAGCAGCGACGGGAAGAGCTCTCGGGCCTGACGAAGCTGTACCTCGAAGTCCTCGGCCGTGAACGGAAAGCTCGTGGGGGAGGGCTGGTCGCCGGAGCCGACCGGCGGGATCTCCTCCGCCCGGTGCAGGATCGGGCGGTGCGCGTAGGAGCCGATTTCCAGGTTCGCCCCCCGCTGGCGCTCGTACATGAGGTGGTCGATGTCGCGGACGAGTGGAAAGTCGATCCACCCCCCGCTGGCCTGCAGCTGCGGGATGGGGCCGACGTCGATCATCTGGTGCACCGCCGGGCTGAGAGGGACGCTCGCCCCGCACAGGGCGGCCACCTGCGAGCTCCAGACCCCACACGCCACCACGACGGTCTCGGTCTCGATGTCCCCACCATCGGTGCGAACCCGGTGCACGTGCCCGTTCGCGACATCGATACCGGTCACCTGCGTCTGCGGACACACGGTCAGTGCGCCCATCTGGGCGGCCAGTGAGCGCATCCGCTCACTGGCGAGGATCGGATCGACGATGGCGCCGGAGGGTGTGTGGAAGCCCGCGAGCAACTGATCGGTGTCGCAGTAGGGGACCAGGTCAGCGATCTCCCGCGGTCCGATGAGCTGCGCCTCCACGCCCCAGGCCGTGGCCGAGGACATCCGCCGCTGGAACTCCTGGATCCGCTCCCGGGTGCGGGCCACCTCGATGCCCCCGCACGTGATCAGCGCCCCGAGGTCCTCGTACTGCTGCATCGAGTCCACGGTGAGCTGGGTGATCTGCCGGGAGTGGTCCACCGGGAAGACGAAGTTGGAGGCGTGTCCCGTCGACCCTCCAGGATCGGGCAGCGGACCCTTCTCCACCAGGACGATGTCCCGCCATCCGTGGCCGGCCAGGTGCCGGACCACCGAGCTGCCGACGATCCCCGCGCCGATGACGACGATGTCTGCACGATCAGGTACCCGTGCCATGGCGACCTCCCGAACGAGGCACTGATAAACTCATGATATATCAGCAGCAGGAGGGTTGACCATGGCCACCGCGCGTTCGACCGGCGCGGGCCTCGGTGCGCCGCTGGCGGACCTGACCGTGCTCGTGCCCGAGGGCACACCCGTCGGCTCCCGGTCCGCGATCGCCTACTACCTCATCCGGGACCTGATCGTCACGCTGGAGCTGCCACCGGGTGGGGTCGTGGTGGAGCGCGAGCTGATGGAGCGGCTCGGGCTGGGTCGGACCCCGGTGCGGGAGGCGCTGCGGCGGTTGGGGGACGAGGGGCTGGTCCTCATCTATGCCCGACGCGGCATGGTCGTGGCTCCGGTGCACGCGAGCGACCTGGAGGAGGTCTCCGAGGTGCGCGTGGACCTCGAGGGATTGGCGGCGCGTCAGGCCGCTCGCCGCGCGGACGCCCACGATCGCCGGTCGGCCGCCGATCTGGTCGCGCAGGTCCACGGCCGGGACCACGGCCAGGACCCGCGCGACCTGATCCGCCTGGACCAGCGGGTCCACCACTGCGTTCACCGCGCCGCGCACAACGGCTACCTGCAGTCCACGGCCGATGAGTACCTCACGCTGAGCCTGCGGCTGTGGTTCCTGGGACTGGACCGGGTGCCTCGCCTGGACGCGGCGGTCGCCGAGCACAGCGCACTGCTCCGGGCCGTGGCCGACGGTGATGCCGTGGGTGCCGAAGCGGCCGCGCGAGCGCACGTGGTGGGGTTCTGGCAGGCCATCCGCGCAGTGCTGGCGACCCCGGTGGCCCCTGGCCGGGTGGACGTCCCGGCGTGTCGGCGCGCCGCGCCATGACCTCGAACACGTGTTCGGGTAATGTCGTCCACAGGTGCTCAGCCGACGACACTCGTGTCCACAGCCCCACGGCAGCTGCGGACCGTTGTCGGTGGTGGCTCCTAGCGTCTGACCAGACAGCACGAGACGTCCGACTGTGCAGATCTGGTCGCCGGTGGACGCGCCCGACACGATGAACCAGGAAGGTGTGGCATGGCTGACGTCACCACGCTCGACAGCAAGCTCCAGCAGCAGAAGCTGAAGTCCCTCGACAACGTCATGGGCCAGATCGAGAAGCAGCACGGCAAGGGCGCGGTGATGCGTCTCGGCGATGACATCCGCCCGCCCATCGCCGTCATCCCGACCGGCTCGATCGCCCTCGACGTCGCCCTCGGCATCGGCGGGCTGCCCCGCGGCCGCGTCGTCGAGATCTACGGCCCGGAGTCCTCCGGCAAGACGACCGTCGCCCTGCACGCCGTCGCCAGTGCCCAGCGGTCCGGAGGCATCGCCGCCTTCATCGACGCCGAGCACGCCCTCGACCCGGACTACGCGAAGAAGCTCGGCGTCGACACCGATGCCCTGCTCGTGAGCCAGCCGGACACCGGCGAGCAGGCGCTCGAGATCGCCGACATGCTCATCCGCTCCGGCGCACTCGACATCATCGTCATCGACTCCGTCGCGGCGCTCGTGCCCCGCGCCGAGATCGAGGGTGAGATGGGGGACAGCCACGTCGGCCTCCAGGCCCGCCTGATGAGCCAGGCGCTGCGCAAGATCGCCGGCGCGCTCAACAACTCGGGTACGACGGCGCTCTTCATCAACCAGCTGCGCGAGAAGATCGGCGTGATGTTCGGCTCGCCCGAGACGACCACGGGTGGCAAAGCGTTGAAGTTCTACGCCTCGGTCCGTCTCGACGTCCGCCGCATCGAGACCCTCAAGGACGGCACCGACCCGGTGGGCAACCGCACCCGGGTCAAGGTCGTGAAGAACAAGGTTTCCCCGCCGTTCAAGCAGGCCGAGTTCGACATCCTCTACGGCCTGGGCATCTCCCGCGAGGGTGGGCTCATCGACATGGGTGTCGATCACGGCTTCGTCCGCAAGGCGGGCGCCTGGTACACCTACGAGGGCGACCAGCTCGGACAGGGCAAGGAGAACGCCCGCAAGTTCCTCAAGGACAACCCGCAGCTCTCGGACGAGATCGAGTCGAAGATCAAGACCAAGCTCGGCATCGGTGTCGCACCCGTCGAGGAGACGGTCGACGAGCCGGCCGAGGTCCCGGTCGACTTCTGATCGACATGAGCGACGAGTCGACCCAGGCCGCCGCACGCACGCTCGATGAGCTGCGTGTGGCGGTCTGCGCCATCGAGGAGCACGAACCCGCGCCGCGTGACCAGCCGCCCCCGGACCCGACAGCGAAGGACGCTGATGCGGACGCCTATGCCGTCGCGAGGGCGGTCGTCCTCCGCCTGCTGGCGGGAGCACCGAAGTCCCGCTCCGAGCTGGAGAAGGCCCTGCACCGCAAGGGCTGCCCGGACGACGTGGCGACCTCGGTCCTTGACCGCTACACCGAGGTCGGGCTGGTCGACGACGAGGCCTATGCCCGTTCCTTCGTCCGGTCCAAGCAGGCCGGTCGTGGTCTGGCCCGGCGTGCCCTCTCGCACGAGCTGCGGCACAAGGGGGTCGACGAGGAGATCGCCCAAGCGGTCCTCGAGGAGGTCGAGCCCGAGGACGAGCGAGCCCGGGCGCACGAGCTCGTGGCGAAGAAGCTGCGCTCGATGCACGGTCTGGACCGCTCGGTCCAGACCCGCCGTCTGGCCGGCATGCTCGCCCGCAAGGGCTATGGGAGCGAGGTCTCGCGTCTCGTGATCACCGAGGCACTCGACGCCCAGCCCGAGCACGCGCGCGACTGACCCTGCCCCCGGGTGCCCTTCTCGCGCCTGCGCGGACCGTCTCGCGGTTAGTGTGGCCTCGTGACTGACGCACTGGACACTCTCTTCGGGACCTATTCACCCAGTGCGGCGTGGGACGAGATGCTCGACGAGTCGGGTGAGCCCCGACCGCCGTACAAGCCGATCCACCACACCCTGCGCGACATGGAGCCGGAGGCGCTCAAGGAGCGCGCCGACGCCCTCGCCCGGATGTTCTTCGACCAGGGGGTCACCTTCGACCACGCGGGCGAGGAGCGGCCCTTCCCGCTCGACGCCGTGCCGCGCGTCATCGACGCCGATGCCTGGCAGACCGTCGAGCAGGGTGTGGCCCAGCGGGTCAAGGTCCTGGAGGCCTTCCTCGACGACATCTACTCGCGCCCGCACGGACTGCCTCGCGCGGTCGACGACGGCATCATCCCGTGGAAGCTCATCGCCACGTCGGCCCACTACCACCGCGCCGTCGCCGGCCTGCGGCCGCCGAACGGCGTGCGTTCCCACGTCAGCGGCATCGACCTCATCCGGGACGAGGAGGGGACCTTCCGTGTCCTCGAGGACAACGTCCGGGTCCCGTCCGGGGTCTCCTACGTCATCGCCAACCGGCGGGCGATGACCAATGTCTTTCCCGAGCCCTTCGCGACGATGCGCATCCGCCCGGTGCACGACTACCCCCGGATGCTCCTCCAGGCGCTGCGGGCGTCGGCGCCGGAGGGCCGGGCCGAGCCGACCGTCGTCGTCCTCACCCCGGGGGTCTACAACAGCGCGTACTTCGAGCACTCGCTGCTCGCCCGGATGATGGGCGTCGAGCTCGTCGAGGGCCGGGACCTCGTCGTGCGCGGCGGTGAGGTGCGGATGCGCACCACCCACGGCGAGGAGCGCGTCGACGTCATCTACCGGCGCATCGACGACGACTTCCTCGACCCCGTGCACTTCCGTCGTGACTCGATGCTCGGTGTCACCGGGCTGGTCTCCGCCGTGCGCGCCGGACGCGTCACCCTCGCCAATGCCATCGGCAACGGCGTCGCCGACGACAAGCTCGTCTACTCCTACGTCCCGGAGCTGACGCGGTACTACCTTGACGAGGACCCGATCCTGCCCAATGTCGACACCTACCGGCTCAACGAGCCCGAGGCGCTGCGGGAGGTCCTCGGGCGCCTCGACGAGATGGTCGTCAAGCCGGTCGACGGCTCCGGCGGCAAGGGCCTGGTCATCGGCCCGAGCGCCTCGCCGACCGAGCTCGACGAGCTGCGCGCGAAGCTGCTCGAGGACCCCCGCGGGTGGATCGCCCAGCCGGTCGTCCAGCTCTCCACCGTCCCGACCCTCATCGACGGCACGCTGCAGCCGCGCCACGTGGACCTGCGGCCCTTCGCCGTCAACGACGGCGACGAGGTCTCGGTGCTCCCCGGTGGGCTGACCCGGGTGGCGCTCCCGAAGGGCCAGCTCGTCGTCAACTCCAGCCAGGGCGGTGGTTCCAAGGACACCTGGGTGCTCGCGGGTCGGTACAACCGGGTACCGCAGGACACCGACGAGGGAGAGGTCATCTTCCTCGGCTCCGGGGCTCCCAATGAGCCACGCTCGAGCGAGGAGGACCGCTGATGCTCAGCCGGATCGCCGATGCCCTCTTCTGGATCGGCCGCTACGTCGAGCGGGCCGACGGCACGGCTCGGATCGTCGACGTGCTGCGGCTGCAGCTCCTCGAGGACCCGGCCACCGACGAGCAGACCGCCTGCACCATGGTGCTGCGCGGCATCATGGGCTACGAGGACGTCGGCGAGGTCGACTACCAGGGCACCAGTCGCATGCTCGTCTTCGACACCGCCAACCCCAATGCGATCTCCGGGTCCTGGCGCGCCGCCCGGGAGAACGCGCGCAGGGCCCGCGAGACGGTCTCCACCGAGATGTGGGAGACCCTCAACACGACCTACCACCGGTGGAATGTCTTCACGCCGGGACGGGCGACGCAGCACCACCTCGGCTGGGTGCGCGAGCGCGCTGCGCTCGTGGACGGCATCGCCGACACGACGATGAGCCACGACGACGCCTGGGACTTCCTCATCCTCGGTCGTGCCCTCGAGCGCGCCGACATGACCGCCCGGATGGTGGCCACCGGCGCGAGCGACTTCGGTCCCGGATGGGGCTCGGTCCTCGCGAGCTGCGGTGCGCAGCAGGCGATGCTGCGCACGATGCGTGGTGTCGTCACCGACCGCAACGCCGCCGCCTTCCTCACGCTCGACCGTCGTTTCCCGCGCTCGGTCATCGCCGCTCTCAAGGAGGCCGAGGACCGGCTCATCGTCCTGTCCCCGGACAAGGACCGCGTCGGCTTCTCCGACGAGGCCCGCCGCATCCTCGGGCAGGTGCGCACGTCACTGGAGTTCAGCAACCCGGATCGGGTGCTCGAGGACCTGCCCGAGCGGATGCAGGAGGTGCAGGAGGCCGTCATGGCCGCTGCGGACGCGATCAGCGCCCGCTACTTCATGTCGGCGCCGGCCCAGGAGTGGACGGGAGAGGTCGTATGAGCAGCAGGCGGCACCGGATCGTGCACCGCACGACGATGCGCTACGACGGTGAGGTCTCGACCTCGCACAACGAGCTGCGGATGATCCCGGTCAGCGAACCGGGACAGGCGACGCTCGAGGCGCGGGTGCGCGTGCGCCCCCTCACGTGGAGTCACGTCTACGAGGACCACTGGGGCAGCCAGGTCATGGCGATGGAGGCCCAGACCCCGCACGAGGTCCTCGAGATCGAGGCGACGAGCATGGTGGAGCGCTCGGAGTCGCCCATCGACGTCGAGACCGGGGGATGGGACGCCGTCCGCGACCACGAGACGCAGGACCGCCTCAGTGAGTTCGTCGCCCAGACCCCTCGGACCGTACCCCCGGCAGAGGTCGCCGAGCTCGCCGCGCAGGCCGGCGCCGAGCCGACTCCGCGTGCGGCTGCGCAGGCTCTGTCGAGCCGCATCCAGGCAGCCCTGACCTATGAGCCGGGCATCACCGGCTGGCAGTCCACGGCCGCCGAGGTGTGGACCCACCGTCGCGGGGTGTGCCAGGACGTTGCTCACGTGACGCTCGGCGGCCTGCGGACGCTCGGTATCCCGGCCCGGTACGTCAGTGGCTACGTCACCGCGGAGGCCGGCGAGCTCGAGCGGGGCCAGAGCGGGCCGGGCCGCAACCACGCGTGGATCGAGCTGTGGGACGGCGCGTGGCGTCCCCTGGACCCGACCACCCCCGGTGAGGTCGGCCTCGATCACGTGGTCATCGGCCGCGGCCGTGACTACGACGACGTCGCCCCCTTCCGCGGGATGTTCGTCGGCCCCGGCATCGTCGACCTCGATCTCGAGATCACCTACACCCGTCTCGGGTGACCTCGGGCGAAGGGGGTGAGTCACCCCCTTCGTCCGTCGTACCCTTGTCGGGCCATGACTGTCACGCCCAAGACCTACGACGTGCGCACCCACGGGTGCCAGATGAACGTCCACGACTCCGAACGACTCTCCGGCCTCCTCGAGACCGCCGGCTACGTCGACCTCGCCAGCCTGCCTCCGCAGGACCGGGGCGAGGTCGCCGACGTCGTCGTCTTCAACACCTGCGCGGTGCGGGAGAACGCCGACAACAAGCTCTACGGCAATCTCGGCATGCTGCGCCCGCTCAAGCAGCGCAACCCCGACCTGCAGATCGCCGTCGGTGGGTGCATGGCGCAGAAGGACCGGGCGACGATCGTCGAGAAGGCACCCTGGGTCGACGTCGTCTTCGGGACGCACAACATCGGCTCCCTGCCGGCGCTGCTCGACCGCGCCCGGCACAACGAGGAGGCGCAGGTCGAGATCCTCGAGTCCCTGGAGACCTTCCCCTCGACCTTGCCGACCCGTCGGGACTCGGCCTACTCCGGGTGGACGTCGATCTCCGTCGGGTGCAACAACACCTGCACCTTCTGCATCGTCCCGGCGTTGCGCGGCAAGGAGAAGGACCGCCGCCCGGGCGAGATCCTCGCCGAGGTCGAGGCGCTCGTCGCCCAGGGCGTCATCGAGGTCACCCTGCTCGGGCAGAACGTCAACTCCTACGGTGTCGAGTTCGGCGACCGGCTCGCCTTCGGCAAGCTGTTGCGTGCCTGCGGTGAGATCGAGGGTCTGGAGCGGGTGCGCTTCACCAGCCCCCACCCGGCCGCCTTCACCGACGACGTCATCGATGCCATGGCCGAGACGCCCAACGTCATGCCCAGCCTGCACATGCCCCTGCAGTCCGGATCCGACCGGGTGTTGAAGGCCATGCGGCGCAGCTACCGTTCGGAGCGCTTCCTCGGGATCATCGAGCGGGTGCGCGAGCGCATCCCCGACGCCGCGATCACGACCGACATCATCGTCGGCTTCCCGGGGGAGACCGAGGAGGACTTCGCGCAGACCCTGCGGGTGGTGCAGGAGTCGCGCTTCTCCTCCGCCTTCACCTTCCAGTACTCGATCCGACCCGGCACGCCCGCGGCGACGATGGACGACCAGGTGCCGAAGGAGGTCGTCCAGGAACGCTACGAGCGACTCATCGCGCTGCAGGAGGAGATCTCCTGGTCCGGCAACCGGGCCCAGGAGGGCCGCGAGCTCGAGGTCCTCGTCGCCACGGGGGAGGGGCGCAAGGACTTGAAGACGGCGCGCCTGAGCGGTCGCGCCCGGGACAACCGTCTCGTCCACTTCTCCCTGCCGCAGCACCTGCCCGAGGCGGAGCGCCCGCGCCCCGGCGACGTGGTGACCGTGGGCGTCACCTACGGCGCCCCACACCACCTCGTCGCCGACTCGGCGCTCGAGGGTGGGACCTTCGCGGTGCGCCGGACGAAGGGCGGGGATGCCTGGGCCGCCCTGCAGGAGGACGGCACCGAGGGCGCCGTCGCGAAGCCGAGCGTCTCGCTCGGGATGCCCCGCATCGGGGCGCCGGATCCCGTCGAGGACGCCGGGTGCGGGAGTTAATTGACGTTTCAACCATGTATGCCTAGAGTGGTTCTCACACCGCACCACGAGAGCTCAACCACCCAAGGAGCACTGCATGACTGACTTCAGCACCCTCGCCGCCGGCACCTACGTCATCGACCCGAGCCACACCGAGGTCGGTTTCGTCGCTCGGCACGCGATGGTCACCAAGGTCCGTGGGTACTTCCGCGACCTCGAGGGCACCATCACCGTCGCCGACGACGCCGCCGCCTCCAGCGCCACCGCCACGATGAAGACCGCGTCCGTCGACACCGGCAGTGCCGACCGGGACGGCCACCTGAAGTCGGCCGACTTCTTCGACGTCGACAACCACCCGGAGATCACCTTCGTCTCCACCGGCCTCGCCGATGTCACCGGCGACGGATTCGACCTCACCGGCGACCTGACGGTCATGGGCATCACCAAGCCGGTCACCCTCAAGGCCGAGTACGACGGGACCGCCCAGGACCCCTTCGGCAACGTCCGGGCCGGATTCACGGCCACCACGACCGTCGAGCGTGAGGACTGGAACCTCAGCTGGAACGCCGCGCTCGAGACCGGTGGCGTCCTCGTCTCGAAGAAGATCACCCTCAACCTCGAGATCTCCGCGATCAAGCAGGCCTGAGGACGAGCACCGTCGACGAGCCCCGAGGCCACTGCGGCCTCGGGGCTCGTCCGCTGCGCCGAGACACAGGTGAGAAGATGCCGCCCATGACCATCCACCCGATCACCATCTGCGGTGAGCCGGTCCTGCACACCCGAGCGGAGCCGGTCACCGAGTACGACGAGTCGCTGCGGACCCTCATCGACGACATGTACGCCACCCAGGAGGCCGCCCACGGCGTCGGCCTCGCGGCCCCCCAGATCGGGGTGGGCCTGCGGATCTTCAGCTGGAGCATGGCCAATGACGACGGTGTTCCGTCGCTCGGTCACGTGATCAATCCCTTCGTCAAGGCGATCAAGCCGGCGGTCGGGGAGCCGGACCGGGACCACGAGTCCGAGGGCTGCCTCTCCGTGCCCGGTTACTCCTTCCCCCTGCGTCGGGGGGAGCGCGCCGAGGTCACCGGCTACGACCGGGACGGCCACGAGGTCGCCTTCACGGCGACCGGGTGGTTCGCGCGCTGCATGCAGCACGAGTACGACCACCTCAACGGCTTCCTCTACCTCGACCGGTTGAACGAACGGTGGAAGAAGAAGGCGAAGAAGGCCGTGCGGGCGGAGGGCTGGGGCGTGGCCGGGCTGACGTGGGTGCCCGGCGAGGGCCCCGACCCCTTCGGCCACGACGAGCCCGACGACGAGGAGTGAGCACCGCTCCCGAGGTCGTGGCGGTCGTCGGCGCGACGGCCACCGGCAAGTCCGACCTCGCGCTCGACCTCGCCGAGGCCCTCGGGGGAGAGGTCGTCAACGCCGATGCCATGCAGCTCTACCGGGGCATGGACATCGGGACCAACAAGGTGCCGGTGGCCCAGCGGCGGGGGGTCGCCCACCACCTCCTCGACGTCCTCGAGGTCACCGACGAGGCGACGCTCGCGGACTTCCAGGCGCGTGCTGAGGCCGCGATCGTCGACATCCGTGCGCGGGGCCGGATCCCCGTCCTGGCCGGTGGGTCCGGCCTGTACGTCCGTGCGGCGCTCGACCACCTCGAGATCCCGCCGACCGATCCGGCGGTCCGGGCCCGGCTCGAGGCCGAGGCAACGGGCGAAGGGGGCGTGGCGGCCCTGCGTGCCCGGCTGCGCTCCGCCGACCCCGTCGCCGCGGAGGCGATCGAGGCGAACAACATCCGTCGGATCGTCCGGGCCCTCGAGGTCGTGGAGATCACCGGCCGGCCCTTCTCGGCGACGGCGCCGACCAAGCGCTACCGGCGCCCTTCGGTCGTCATCGGACTGCACGACGACCGGGCCGCGCTCGACGTCCGGATCGAGCGACGGGCCCGCCGCATGTGGGCGGACGGGCTGCTCGACGAGGTGGCAGCGCTCGACGCCCTCGGCCTGCGTCGGGGCCGCACGGCATCCCGGGCCATCGGGTATGCCCAGGCCCTTGCCGAGCTCGACGGGCGGATCGGCCGCGAGGAGGCCATCGCGCAGACCGCGCAGGCGACCCGTCGCTACGCGAGGCGGCAGGAGTCCTGGCTCCGGCCGGACCACCGCGTCGAGTGGCTCGAGGCCACCGCCGGTGGACTCGTGGAGGCGGCCACGGATCTGGCTCGGCGTCCGACGCAGGATCCGTCAGAATGGACCCCATGAACCTGCGCTTCACCAAGGGCCACGGCACGGAGAACGACTTCGTCCTCCTGCCCGACCTCGACGCCACGCTCGACCTCACCGCCGAGCAGGTGGCGCTCCTCGCCAACCGCCAGGCGGGCATCGGTGGCGACGGCGTGATCCGGATCGTCCCCACCGCGGCGGCCCAGGAGGAGTCGGTGCGTGCCCTCGCCGGCGACGCGCAGTGGTTCATGGACTACCGCAATGCCGACGGCTCACTGGCGCAGATGTGCGGCAACGGCACCCGCGTCATCGCGAGCTGGCTACGGCGCGAGGGCCTCGTCGGCGACGAGTTCAGCCTCGCCACCCGGGCCGGGCTGCGGGGCATCCGCTTCGAGGGGGACCAGATCGTCACCCACATGGGCACCTGGCGCTTCGTCGACGAGGAGAGGGCCCAGAGCCAGGGCTTCGATGCCCTCGTCCACGTCGAGGAGGCCGAGGAGATCACCGAGCCGTACTCGGCGCTCTCGCTCGACCTCGGCAACCCGCACACCGTCGTCGCGCTCCCGGAGAACGTCTCGCTGAACAACCTGCGCCTGCTCCGGCCGCCGGTGGTCAACCCCGAGCCGCCGGAGGGCAGCAATGTCGAGTTCGTCCGGGTCCTCGGTCCCGGCCACATCTCGATGCGCGTCCACGAGCGCGGCGTCGGGGAGACCCGCGCCTGCGGCACCGGTGTCTGCGCGGCCGCGATCGGGATGAACTTCTGGTCCGGGGACGTGGACTCGCCGGCCACGACGACCGTCGAGGTACCCGGTGGCACCCTCGAGGTGCGGCTCCTGCCCGGCCGTGCGGTCGAGCTCGCCGGACCGGCGGCGCTCGTGGCCGATGGCACCACGACGCTCGTCTGACTCCCTTCGCCCCGGTCCGCCCTCGACCGGCCGACGATGTCGGTCCACGTCTACGCTCCCCGCATGGAGCTGATCACCGATGTCGAGCGCGGGGCGTGGCTGCGTGACCGGGCCGGTGGGTGGGCCAGGGTCGGTGGGGCGGCCGGGACGGGGTTCGAGGCATATGCCCGCATCCTGCACCCCGTCCCCGCGACCCTCGAGGACCTGTCCGTCACGGACGAGTGGGGGATGCACCCGGTGCTGCAGGAGTCGCAGTGGCCGTGGTCGGCGGTCGCGCGGAGAGTGGGCCGCACGATGCATCCGCTCGTGCAGTGGAACCGGGTGACCCGGGACGTCGATGACGGGACGTCCTTCGAGGACGGGTGGCGCGTGCACCAGACCACCGAGGGGTTCTTCGACCTCGGGCTGCTGGCGACCCTGACCGGGCACCTCGCCGACGCCACGAGCACCCCGGAGGACGTGGTCGCGGCGATCTGGAACGGCTGGGGTGAGCTCGGCCACCACGGCTGGGCGTACTACCGCGAGGAGGGCTCGGGGCTGCAGGGCTGGTGGGCCCAGCGGCGGGCCCAGCGAGAGGCAGAGGCCGAGCGGCGGGTCGCGCTGTCGCCGGAGGTGGAGCGGATGGCCAAAGCCGGACCCTTCCTGGAGTGGCCGGCACGCGATCTCGTCCTCTTCGCGACGTCACTGCCCGAGCTCGCTGACCCGACGTGGCCCGAGCGTGCCGGGATCGGGGTCCTGCCGGGGGGCGGCGACATCAGTCCGCAACTGATCTGGCCGGCCGACCACTCCTGGGTGGTCGCGAGCGAGATCGACTGGGACAGCACGATCGTCGCCGGCTCACGCTCGCTCGTGGAGGCGGTCATCGCCGACGAGACCTTCGAGGCCTTCGAGGTCGACGAGGACGCCGACCTCACCTACGAGGGGGACACCATCAATCCACCGTGGGACGGCTGACGCGCAGGACCCGGAAGCCCTTGCTCGTGGACACGCGCTCGGTGGGCAGGTCGAGCTCGGTCGTCATCCACCGGTGGAAGGTGTCCGCCCCGAGGTTCTTCCCGATGACGAGGTGGGCATCGGCTCCGGTCGCGAGGCGGGGGAGCCACGTGCGCAGCAGGTCCTGGGCCGCGGGCTTGCCGATGCGGATCGGTGGGTTGGACCAGATCGCGGCGAAGGGGAGGGCCGCCGGGACCTCCTCCGGCCGGACCGCGCGGACGTTGTCCAAGCCCAGGGACGCGGCATTGCGGCGGGTGAGGTCGAGCGCGCGCTCGGTGACGTCGACGGCCCAGACCGTGGCCCCGGGGGAGCGCATGGCCAGGGTGAGGGCGACCGGCCCCCAGCCGCAGCCGATGTCGAGCAGGTCTCCGGCAGAAGGGGGCTCGGGAACCGCATCGAGAAGGATCGCCGTGGCCCTGTCGAGGCGCCCGGGCGAGAAGATGCCGCCGGCCGTCTCCACGGTGACCTCGCGCCCGGCGAGCTCGGTGTGCACCTGACGCCGCTCCCCGGAGGGGGCGGCGGGGGCGTCGGTGAAGTAGTGGCTGGTCGGCTCGGTCACGGTGCCAACACTATGGCCCGGTCACCGCCGTGGCGTCCGGACCCTTGACAGAATTCGAACAGGTGTTCGATAATGGAAGTGGTGAAGGGAGGGGCCATGACCGAGCCGACGATCGGGACATCCAGCAACTCCTTCCTGCCCCGACAGCTGTCCGAGGCGCTGGCCGCGCTGGGTTCGGCGTCGGTGGACGGTCTGACGGAGGCTGAGTGCCTCGATGTCGTCACCTTGCTCGAGGCGACGAAGGGCGCCGCAGCGGCCCTGCAGGCACATGCCACGGCACGCTTCGTCGAGCAGCGTGACGCCGATGCCCGTGCAGCCCGCGAGCGCGGTGACATCTCCCGACGAGAGGCCTCGTGCCGGCGCAGCGCGACCCGGGCGGAGGTCGCTCTGGCCCGTCGGTCCTCACCCGGTCAGGCGGACCGGCACGTGGGCGCGGCCACGACTCTCGTCCACGACCTGCCGCAGACGATGTCGGCGCTGACGGCCGGCAGGATCAGCGAGTGGCGGGCGACGATCATCGTGCGGGAGACGACCTGCCTGTCCCCGGCGGACCGCGCCGAGGTCGACCGTAGGCTGGCGCCGGACCTGACGATGCTCGGGGACCGCGCTCTCGCTGCGGCGGCCCACCGCGCCTGTGTCGATCTCGATCAGGAGGCGCTCGTGGAGCGCCGTCGCCGCGCCGCAGGCGCGCGCCGGGTCAGCGTGCGACCGGCACCCGACGGCATGGCCTTCCTCAGCGTCGTGGGTCCGCTCGTCGACGTCGTCGGTGCGTACGCGGCCCTGACCGCTGGAGAGAGGGCACGGCACGTCGCGACCGGTGAGCCCGAGGTGGACGCCGCCCGCGCCGGCGACGAGCGGGGGCGCGGTGCGTGGATGGCCGATACTGCGCTGGAGCGGTTGTCCGGCCGATCGGAGGGGCAACTCCAGCGGGTCGAGGTCGCCCTGGTCATGAGCGAGTCGGCGATCCTGCCGGATGCCGAGAAGTCCTGCAGTGCCGACGATGACGGCCACGCTGAGGTCCCCGGCTGGGGCTCCGTCCCCGCGCAGTCGGCCCGCGAGCATCTGCTCTCCCTCCTCGACGCGGACGAGCGGGTGTGGCTGCGTCGGCTGTGGGCCTCGCCCGATGGACGCGACCTCGTCGCGATGGAGTCGCGTCGCCGGCTCTTCACCGGGGTGCTGCGTCGCTTCGTCGAGTTGCGCGATGCCACGTGCCGGGTGCCCTGGTGCGATGCGCCGACCCGGCAGGTCGATCATGTCGCTCCCTTCGCCCGCGGAGGAGCCACAGGCGCCGCCAATGCCATGGGCACCTGCCAACGCCACAACCTCGTCAAGGAGGAGCCCGGCTGGTCCGCCGAGGTGGTCGCGACCGGGCTGGATCCCGGAGGAGGAGCCCACGAGGTCCTCTGGCGGACACCCACGCGGGGCGAGTACCGGTGTGTCGCAGCACCTCTGCTCGGTCACGGCCGTCGCCGACGACCTGAACGGCACCATCGACCCGACTCGGTGCTCGAGGCTGCGCTCGAGCGACTCCTCGAGGCTGCCTGACCCGACGGAGTGCTCAGACCACGTCCTCGTCGACCCAGTCGAGCGTCTTGCTGATCGCCTTGGTCCAGTTGCGATGCAACCGGGCGACTTCGTCGGTGTCCATCTGCGGGGTCCACCTCACGTCCTCGGACCAGTTGTCGACGATCTCGTCCGTCGACGCCCAGTAGCCGATCGCGAGCCCGGCGGCATAGGCCGCACCCAGGGCTGTGGTCTCGGCGATCTTCGGCCGCACGACGTCCACCCCGAGCACGTCCGCCTGGAACTGCATGAGGGTCTCGTTGGCGACCATGCCACCGTCGACCTTGAGCTCGGTCAGCCGCCCACCGGCCCGCTCGGCGTCCTCCTGCATCGCGTCGAGGACGTCCTTGGTCTGGTAGGCGGTCGATTCCAGCGCCGCCCGGGCGATGTGCCCCTTGTTGGCGAAGCGCGTGAGCCCGACGATCGCTCCCCGGGCGTCCGGCCGCCAGTGCGGTGCGAAGAGTCCGGAGAAGGCCGGGACGAAGTAGACGCCACCGTTGTCCTCGACGCTCGCGGCGAGCTGCTCCACCTCCGGCGCGTCCTTGATCAGTCCGAGGTTGTCCCGCAGCCACTGCACGAGGGACCCGGTCACCGCGATGGATCCCTCGAGCGCGTAGACCGCCTCCTCCTCACCGAGCTGGTAGCAGACGGTGGTGAGCAGGCCGTTCTCGCTCGTGACGATCTCTGTGCCGGTGTTGAGCAGCATGAAGTTGCCCGTGCCGTAGGTGTTCTTCGCCGTCCCCGGCTGCAGGCAGGCCTGTCCGAAGGTCGCCGCATGCTGGTCGCCGAGGATGCCGGCGACCGGCGTGCCGTTGAGCACACCCGGCTGGCACTCGCCGTAGACCTCCGACGAGGAGCGGATCTGCGGCAACAGCTGCATCGGCACCCCGATGGCCTCGCAGGACGCCTCGTCCCAAGCCAGTGCACGCAGGTCCATGAGCATGGTGCGGGAGGCATTTGTCACGTCGGTGACGTGGACCCCGTCGTTCTCGCCGCCCCCGGTGAGGTTCCACAGCACCCACGTGTCCATCGTCCCGGCGAGCAGCTCGCCGGCCTCGGCCCGCTCCCGGGCACCCTCGACGTGATCGAGGATCCAGGCGATCTTCGGACCGGCGAAGTAGGTCGCGAGCGGCAGCCCGCACACGTCCTTGAAGCGCTCGGTTCCCCCGTCCTGCGCCAGGGAGTCGACCAGCGCCTGCGTCCGGGTGTCCTGCCAGACGATGGCATTGTGGATCGGCTGCCCGGTGGCCTTCTCCCAGACCACGGTCGTCTCCCGCTGGTTGGTGATCCCGAGTGCCGCGATGTGTCCGCTGTTGAGGTTGGCCTTGCCGAGCGCGCCGCCGATGACCCGACGGGTGTTGTGCCAGATCTCCAGCGCGTCGTGCTCGACCCACCCTGCGCGCGGGAAGATCTGCTCGTGCTCGAGCTGGTCGCTCGAGATGACCTGCCCCTCGCGGTCGAACACGATGGCCCTGGTGCTCGTCGTTCCCTGGTCGATCGCCAGCACGTACGTCGTCGGAGTGCTCATGACGGCATCTTCTCAGGTCTCGCTCACGGGCTCAGGCCGTAGCCACGTACCGTTGGGGCGGAGGGACACCGGCTCCCTTCGTCACAGCGAACCCCGGAGGATGCATGCCCGTCGCGACCCCGCTCGATGCCGCACAGCGTGACGCGGCGTGGCGCCGCATCGCCGAGGAGGACCTCGACGTCCTCGTGGTCGGAGGCGGCGTGACCGGCGCCGGCGTGGCCCTGGACGCGGCCACCCGGGGGTTGAAGGTCGCGCTCGTCGAGCAGCGCGACTTCGCCTCCGGCACCTCCTCCCGCTCGAGCAAGCTCTTCCACGGCGGTGTCCGCTATCTCGAGCAGCTGAACTTCGGTCTCGTGCGGGAGGCGCTCAAGGAGCGTGAGCTCATGCTCACCCGGATCGCGCCGCACCTCGTCAAGCCGGTCTCCTTCCTCTACCCGCTGAGTCACCCGATCTGGGAGCGGCCCTACGTCACCGCCGGGCTGACCCTCTACGACACGATGGGTGGCGGTCGGTCGGTGCCGCGCACCAAGCAGATGACGAAGGGGGGTGTGCGCCGCATCGCGCCGGGCCTGAAGCCCTCGGCTCACCACGGTGGACTGCTGTACCACGACGCCCAGTGCGACGACGCCCGCCACACCCTGACCGTCGTGCGCACGGCCGCCGCCTACGGCGCCACGGTGCTCAACTCGGCCAAGGTCACCGGGCTCCTCCACGCGGGGGAGCGGGTCGTCGGTGCGAAGGTCCTTGACGTCGAGACCGGCAACGAGGTCGAGGTCAAGGCCTCCGTCGTCATCAACTGCACCGGTGTGTGGACCGACGACATCCAGCGGATGGCGGGCGGTCGGGGTCGCTTCCACGTGCGGGCGAGCAAGGGAGTCCACCTCGTCGTCGCCCGCGACCGGATCAACTCCGAGACCGGCCTGATCCTGCGGACCGAGTCCTCGGTCCTGTTTTGCATCCCGTGGAACACCCACTGGATCATCGGCACGACCGACACGGACTGGAACCTGTCCAGGGCGCACCCCGCGGCCACCTCGGCGGACATCGACTACATCCTCGACCAGATCAACGGCGTCCTGCTGACGCCGCTGACGCGTGAGGACATCCAGGGCGTCTACGCCGGTCTGCGCCCGCTCCTCGCCGGTGAGTCGGAGGAGTCCTCGCAGCTCAGCCGGGAGCACGCCGTGGCCCGGCCCCAGCCGGGTCTGATCTCGATCGCCGGCGGCAAGTACACGACCTACCGCGTCATGGCCCGGGACGGTGTCGACGCGGCCCGCGAGGACCTGTCGGCCGGGGTTCCGGACAGCGTGACCGAGCACATCCCGCTCGTCGGGGCCGAGGGCTACCAGGCGCTGGTCAACCAGCTCGACGTCCTCAGCCGGAGGCACGACCTGCCGGCCTGGCGGATCACCCACCTGCTCGATCGCTACGGCTCGCTCGCGGAGGAGCTCTTCGCCCTCATCGACGAGGACCGCTCGCTGGCCGAGCCGCTGCCCGGAGCCGAGGAGTACCTCACGGTCGAGGTCGTGTACGCCGCCCGTCACGAGGCGACGGTGCACCTCCACGACCTCCTCACCCGTCGGACCCGGATCTCCATCGAGACCACCGACCGTGGTGTCGAGGCCGCTCGGGCCGCCGGGCCCGTCCTCGCGGCGGAGCTCGGGTGGGACGAGGAGCGCACCGACTCGGAGGTGCAGCACTACCTGCGCCGCGTGCAGGCCGAGATCGACTCCCAGCAGATGACCGAGGACGAGCGGGCAGACGCCGAACGCACCGAGGCCACCGACATCCGGACCCTGGCCAAGGGCTGATCGGCGTCGGGAGGCCTCGCCGTCGCGTCCGCCGAGGTCACTCCCGCACGAGGGTGGAGACCCAGACCCGGGTCAACAGCTGTGCGTAGTCCGTCGGGTCGAGCCCGCGTGAGGTGATCAGCTCGAAGTACTCGGGGCCGTTCATCGACCACACGAGGTCGGCGACCCAGTCATCGTCGAGGCCTGCCCGCAGCTGCCCGGTTGCGCGCAGGTCGGCGGCGAAGAGGCGCATGTTGGCAGCCCGCCTGGCCGAGACCGCGGCGTAGAGGTCGCGACAGGCTGGGTCACTGTCACCCGCCTCGCGCAGGGCCAAGAGCAGCGGGACGGTGCAGGGCAGGAGCCGACTGAGCGCCTCAGCGTACGTCTCGATCATGCCGCGGGCCGTGGACGAGGACCGCACCGCAGCCACGTAGGCACGCTCTCCGGCGGGCAGGGGCCCGGCTCCCTCGGCCAGCTCGTTGTCGTGGACTGCCAGGAGCAGCTCCGGCTTGCGACCGACGCTGGTGTATACCGTGTCGACCGAGACGCCGGCCGACCTGGCCACCTCGGTCACCAATGTTCCGGCCCAGCCCCGGCTGATGAACAGGTCGCGGGCGGCACCCAGGACGGCGCGGCGGGTGTCGTCGGCGGCCGCCCTGCGTGCCGGCGAATCGTAGCGCCGTCTCTTGACCGGATCACTCATGCGGCGTAGCGTATCAATTCAGTCGAAGTCCCTTCGGACGAATATGTGGGTGTCGCCATGACGACCGAGTCGAAGCGCCCAGAGCACCGTGACCAGCCTCGCGTGGTCATGCGTGAACCCGGCTCCGCTCGGGGCACGTGGGCGATGGCGTCCCTGTTCGAGCATCTGATCGAGGCACCCGAGAGCGGCGGATCGCTGGACGTCGCCCTGGTGACGCAGCCCGTCGGCGTCGCGACGCCGCTGCATCGGCACACTCGTGAGGCCGAAGCCTTCTTCCTCCTTGACGGACAGGTCGATTACCGGGCAGGCGACGAACTCTTCGAGCTGTATGCCGGATGCTTCCTGTTTCTTCCACGCGGCGTACCGCACGCCTTCCGTATCCGCGGTGACGCCCCGGCCCGCTTCCTCGCCCTGGCCGCACCCGGAGGCTTGTTCGGCCTCTACGACGAGATCGGGATCCCGGCGCTCGAGTTGCGACTGCCGGGACCGGACGGACTGACGCCGGAGGTCGAGATCCCGCGATGGGCCGAGATCGGCCCGCGTTACGGACTTGAGGTGGTCGGGCCTCCGCTGCCCGAGTAGTTCTGATGGCCCCAGCCCTGCAGTCCGTGCGCCGCCGACCCGGGACGGGACTATTCGGTGGCCGAGAGGCGTTCCCTGATGAGACCCTGAGGAGAACATGACAGAACCACTGCGCAGCGACGGCACCGACCACGACGACGAGCAGGACGACTCGAGCGCACTCGACTCGACCATCGACAGAGTGCTCTCGCGCCGCGCCCCGGCGCTGGCAGGAGCCGATCGTGGGGGTGCGTCCCACGACTCCCACGACGGTGACCAGCTGGACCGCGAGGAGCGGACCGCCCTTCGCCGTGTCCACGGACTGTCCACCGAGCTCGAGGACATCACCGAGGTCGAGTACCGCCAGCTGCGGCTCGAGCGGGTCGTCCTCGCGTCGGTGTGGACCGACGGGACCGTGGCCGACGCGGAGAACTCCCTGCGTGAGCTCGCCGCCCTGGCCGAGACAGCCGGTTCCGACGTGCTCGAGGGGGTCCTGCAGCGCCGGCAGAACCCCGACCCGGGGACCTACCTCGGCTCCGGCAAGGCCGCCGAGCTGCGCGAGATCGTCATGGCAGAGGGAGCCGACACCGTCATCTGCGACGCCGAGCTCGCCCCGAGCCAGCGGCGCGCCCTCGAGGACGTCGTCAAGGTCAAGGTCATCGACCGGACCGCGCTGATCCTCGACATCTTCGCCCAGCACGCGAAGTCCCGGGAGGGCAAGGCCCAGGTCGAGCTGGCCCAGCTGCAGTACCTCCTGCCCCGCCTGCGCGGCTGGGGTGACTCGATGTCCCGGCAGGCCGGTGGCCAGGCGGCCGGTGGTCAGGGGATGGGCTCTCGTGGCCCCGGTGAGACGAAGATCGAGCTCGACCGCCGCCGCATCCACTCCCGGATCGCCAAGCTCAAGCGTGAGCTGTCGGGGATGAAGACCCACCGAGACACCCGGCGCTCGGCCCGCATCAGCCACGGGGTCCCCGCCGTCGCCATCGCCGGGTACACCAATGCCGGCAAGTCGACCCTGCTCAACCGCCTGACCCACGCCGGCGTGCTCGTCGACAACCAGCTCTTCGCCACCCTCGACACGACCGTGCGTCGGGCCGAGACCGATGACGGGCGCGAGTACACGCTCACCGACACCGTCGGATTCGTCCGGGCGCTGCCGCACCAGCTCGTCGAGGCCTTCCGGTCCACCCTGGAGGAGGTGTCCGACGCCGACCTCCTCCTGCACGTCGTCGACGGGTCGCACCCCGATCCCGAGGGTCAGATCTCGGCGGTGCGCGCCGTGCTCGCCGATGTCGAGGCGACCGACGTCAGGGAGGTCGTCGTCATCAACAAGGTCGACGCAGCCGACCCCGAGGTGGTCGAGCGCATCCTGCGCCACGAGAAGCACTCGATCGCCGTCTCCGCCCGCACCGGCGCGGGCGTGCCCGAGCTGCTCGCCCTCGTGGCCGATGAGCTGCCCAAGCCGGACATCGACGTCGAGGTCCTCGTGCCCTATGCGCGCGGCGACCTCGTGAGCCGACTCCACGACGAGGCGAAGATCCTCGTCGAGGAGCACGTCGGCGAGGGCACCCGGATCCGGGCGAAGGTGCACGACGGCCTCGCCGCCGAGCTGGCGCCCTTCGTCGCGACGACGGCCTGACTCACAGGGCCGCCAACCGCACGGCCAGGGCGATCATCGTCACCCCGATGACGCCGTCCAGGACCCGCCACGTGCGGGGCCGGGACAAGGGGGTCGCGAGGGCCCGCGCGCCCAGCCCCAGCCCGATGAACCACACGGCGCTGCCCACCATCGCCCCTCCCGCGAAGGTCCAGCGCTCCTCCCCGAAGCCATTGGCGATCGACCCGAGCATGAGCACGGTGTCGAGGTAGACGTGCGGGTTGAGCAGGGTGAGGGCCAGCGTGGTGAGCACCACCGACCCGCGGGAGGCGGGTGCCGTCGCGGTCAGACCCGTCGGTCGGGTCGCCCGCCGCAGGGCGAGCAGGCCGTAGGCGACGAGGTAGACCGCCCCGGCCCACGTCACGACCCGGACGAGAGCGGGGTGGCCGCTCACGACGGCGCCGACTCCGGCCGTGCCCAGGCCGATCAGGGCGGCATCTGCCGTGATGCAGATGAGCACGACCGGTAGCAGGTGCTCCCGTCGGATGCCCTGTCGCAGGACGAAGGCGTTCTGGGCGCCGATGGCGATGATCAGGGCGAGGCCGGTCAGCATCCCGGCGAAGGCGGTGAGGAGCACAGCTCGACGCTAGACCCACGATGAGCACAAGCCCAGCGAATGATTCTGCAGGATCATTAGAGTTGCTTCATGCACCTCGACCAGCTCCGGGCACTCCTCGCCGTCGTCGACCACGGAACCTTCGATGCAGCGGCCCGGTCCCTGCACGTCACCCCCTCGGCGGTGAGCCAGCGCATCAAGGGGCTGGAGCGCGACACCGGTCGGGTGCTCGTCGAGCGCGCCACCCCTTGCCGAGCGACGCCGGCGGGGGAGACGCTCGTGCGCGCGGCCCGGCAGATGGTCCTCCTCGAGGAGGACGTCCGGCTGGAGCTGGGCGAAGGGGGCGGGGCCGTCGACCTGCCCGTCGCCGTCAATGCGGACTCGCTCGCCACGTGGTTCGAGCCGGTCCTCGGTGTGGCCGCGGGGTGGACGGACACCCGGCTCCAGCTGGAGGTCGAGGACGAGGAGTACAGCGCCGACCACCTGCGGCGGGGCGGGGTCGTCGGCGCGGTGACCGCGGACCCGGTACCGGTCGCCGGTTGCCGCACGGAGGCGCTCGGGGCCATGCGCTACCTGCCGGTCGCCTCGGCGGCGCTGGCCGACCGGTACGCGCTCGGTCGCGGCTACGCGTGGTCGACGATGCCCGTGCTCCGCTTCAACACCAAGGACGCTCTCCAGACCGGTGTCCTGCACGACCTCGGGGTGACGAGCTCGCCGCCGACGTCGCAGGTGCCCTCCTCGCAAGGATTCGTCGCCGCGGTCCGCGCGGGGCTCGGGTGGGCGATGGTGCCCGAGACCCAGCTCGGCGACGACCTCGAGACCGGGCGCCTGGTCCTGCTGCGATCCCGGGCGCACCGGGACGTCCCCCTCTACTGGCAGGTCTGGACCCTGCAGACGCCCCGGATCACCCGGCTGAGCGTGGCGGTGCACGGGGCCGCTCGAGGGCTGCGACCCGTGCGTCGGCCCTGAGCCCGGGCGTCCGTCGGGCACAATCGCACAGGTGGACACCCTGAGGAGTCGATGGCGGGCCGATGTCGCCGCCCTGTGCGCGGCCCCGGACCGCGACCGCGTCGCGGCGGAGGGGACGGACCTGCTCGATCGCTGGCTCGAGGACCACCGGGCCTACCACGACGCGGTGCACCTCGCCGAGGTCCTCGCGGCCCTGGACGAGCTGTCCGAAGGGGGCGACCTCCCCGCCCGTGACCGGCACCTGGCAGGTCTGGTCGCCTGGTACCACGACGCCGTCTACGACGCCGGAGTCGCCGCAGGGGTCAATGAGGAGGCCTCGGCAGCCCTGGCACAGCAGCGGTTGCCGCTGCTCGGCCTGCCCGAGGAGGTCGTGGCCGAGGTCGTGCGTCTCGTCCGGGAGAGCGCGACCCACGAGATGACGACACGGGACCCGGCGACGCTCGCCTTCCACGACGCGGACCTGTGGATCCTCGCGTCACCGACGGAGCGCTTCGACGCCTACTGCCATCAGGTGCGCCTGGAGTACCGGATGGTGCCGCGCGCGGACTTCGCTCGCGGACGGACCGCGGTGCTGACCCCCTTCGCCACCCGGGAGCGGCTCTACCTCACCGAGCACGCCCACGCCCACTGGACGCAGCGCGCGCGGGTCAACCTCGCCCGTGAGCTCGACCGGCTCGCTGGGCACGGGTGATCCGCAGGCCGCTGGCCCGCAGCCGACGGATCAGCTCGCGGCCGCTCACCTCGTGCGCCCCCGCAGCGACGACCTCGTCGTAGCGGTCGATCGGCACGTCGTAGTGGTCCTCGTCGAAGAGCCTGCGCGGCACGCCCACCCGCCCGGCGAACTCGTGCAGCTCCTCGAGGGTCGAGTCCGAGACGAGGTGGCTCCACGTACGTCCCCAGCCCGGCCACGTCGGCGGATCGACGAGGATCATCGTCGGCTCACATCCTCCGCAGGTCGGTGGCGAGGACGACGGCCTCACCCACGCGGTCCGAGGCGTCGAGGTCGACGCTCGCCTCGATGATCCAGTCGTGGTCGCCGGCAGGGTCGGCCAGGGTCTGGCGCACCAGCCACAGCCGCACGTCCTCGGCGTCATCGAGGCCCGGTGGTGGACCGCTCGCCTCCTCGATGTGCAGGTGGTGCGGGCCGCGGGCGTCCTGGTCGGTGGCGATCCGGTCGTGCTCCTCCCAGTAGTCCCCGAGGGCGACGTCCCAGTCGTCGCGGCGCATGACGGGGGAGCGGTCGTCATCGGCGAGCTCGGCCGCCGCCACCTCGATCGCGGCCAGGGCGCCGAGGTCATCGCGCGAGCAGCGTTCGACCCGCTGCCACAGCGCGCCGCGGACCATCGCCCGGAAGGGGCCGGTCCGTGCGGTGAGCGGTCGCGGTGGGGGTGCCTCCTCCCGTCCCCGGACGAGGTCGGCGGCGGACTCCGGGTGGGCGAGCGCCTCCCACTCGTCGAGCAGCGAGGAGTCGGTCTGGCGCACGGTCTCGCCGAGCCAGTCGATGATCTCCTCGAGGGCGGGTGAGGAGTGTGCCTCGGGCACGGTGCGGGTGAGGGTGCGGTAGGCATCGGTGAGGTAGCGCAGGACGAGTCCCTCGCGCGGGCCGAGCTGGAAGCGGCGCACGAAGTCGGCGAAGGACATCCCCTCCTGCCACATCAGTCGCACGATCGACTTCGGGACGAGGGCCTCCTCCGGCAGCCACGGGTGGGTCTGTCGGTAGGTCTCGAAGGCGGCGGCGAGGTCCTCGGCGAGCGGCTGCGGCCAGGTGATCTCCTCGAGCAGCTTCATCCGCTCCTCGTACTCGATGCCATCGGCCTTCATCTCCCCGATGGCATCGCCGCGCGCGGCGTGCTGCTGCGCCATGAGGATGGCGCGGGGGGACTCGAGCACCGCCTCGATCGTCGAGACGACGTCGAGGGCGTGGTTCGGGTCATCGGGGTCGAGCAGGTCGAGGGCGGCCAGGGCGAAGGGGGCCAGCGGCTGGTTGAGCGCGAAGTCCTTCGGCAGGTCCACGGTGAGCGTCACCGTCCTGCCGGTCTCGTCCGGCTCGGGGAGGCGCTCCAGCACCCCGGAGTCGAGGAGGCTGCGCCCGAGGCGGACGGCACGACGGGCGAGGCGGGTCCTGCCCCTCGTGTCCTCGTGGTTGTCCCTGGTCAGCCGGGAGAGGGCGGCCACCGGGTCGCCTGGCCGGGCGAGGACGCCGAGGATCATCGAGTTGTCGACCTTCATCCGCGACTTCAGGGTCTCCGGCGCACTGGTCGTCAGCTTGGTGAAGGTGTCCTCGGTCCACACGACGAAGCCCTCCGGGGCCTTCTTGCGCTGGACCTTCTTGCGCTTCTTCTCGTCGTCGCCCGCCTTGGCCAGCGCACGGTGGTTGTCGATGACGTGCTCGGGGGCCTGGACCACGACATATCCCTCGGTGTCGTACCCGGCGCGGCCGGCCCGTCCGGCGATCTGGAGGAACTCGCGCACCCGGAGCACGCGGTGGCGGGACCCGTCGAACTTCGTCAGCGAGGTGAACAGGACGGTGCGGATCGGGACGTTGATGCCGACACCGAGGGTGTCCGTCCCGCAGATCACCTTGAGCAGGCCCGCCTGGGCGAGCTGCTCGACGAGGCGGCGGTAGCGCGGGAGCATCCCCGCGTGGTGCACGCCGACGCCACGGCGCAGCATCCCCGAGAGGACCCGGCCGAAGCCCGCGGAGAAGCGGAAGTCGCCGAGACGGTCGGCGATGGCCTGCTTCTCGTCCGGGGTGAGCAGCTTGAGGGTCTGCAGCAGACGCGCGTGCTCGGAGGCCTTCGCCTGGGTCTGGTGGACGACGTAGACGGGGGCCCGCCGCCACTCGAGGATCTCCTCGATCGTCTCCTGCAGCGGGGTGAGCGCCCAGCTGAAGGTCAGCGGGACGGGACGCTCTGCTTCGTCCACGACGACGACGTCCCGGTCGGTGCGCTCGACCAGGTCCTCCTCGATGGCACGGGTGTCGCCGAGGGTGGCGGACATCAGCAGCATCTGTGCCTGTGGCAGCTCCAGCAGGGGCACCTGCCAGGCCCAGCCCCGCTCCGGCTCGGCGTAGTAGTGGAACTCGTCCATGACGACGAGACCGACATCGGCGTCCCTCCCTTCGCGCAGGGCGAGGTTGGCGAGGACCTCGGCCGTGCACACGATGACCGGCGCGTCGGCGTTGACCGAGGCATCGCCGGTGAGCATGCCGACGTTGTCCGCGCCGAAGACGGCACAGAGGTCGAAGAACTTCTCGCTCACGAGGGCCTTGATCGGGGCCGTGTAGAAGGCGACCTTGTCCTGGGCCAGGGCGTGCGCGATGGCGCCGGTGGCCACGAGCGACTTGCCCGATCCCGTGGGCGTCGCGAGGACGACGTGGTCGTCCCCGAGCAGGGCCATGACGGCCTCCTCCTGGTGCGGGTAGAGGCTCAGCCCGCGGTCCGCCGACCAGGCGGAGAACCGGGCGAAGACCTCGTCGGGGTCGGTCCCGACGGGCACGGAGAGGGGAGCAGGCAGGCGGACGGGAGCAGAGGTGGGTGACGTCATCGTGTGCCCATCGTCCCAGCGCCGGCGGGGGTGGTGCACCATGGCCCGGTGAACTCGATTCCCCGGTCGATCAGCAGCCCCATCCTGTCCCTGGACCCTCCGGTTCCCGATGACGTCGTGCTCGTGGCCGCGCTCATGGGCGTGCCCGCGAGCGCGGAGCGGCCCGTGGAGATCGTCGCCGCCTGGCGCGAGCACTGGGACACCCACGGCTTCGGGACGTGGATCATCCGCGACGAGCAGGGGGCGCGCGTCGGGTTCGTCGGGTTGCGGGCCGGTGCCGAGTTCATCCGGCTCACCCTGCGCGTCCTCGAGCGCGAAGGGGGCGACGACCTCGCCTCGGCCGCGTTGCGGCTCGTCGCGGCGCACGCCATGGAGTTCCTGCCGGACCTGCCGGTGCGCATCCGGGTCGCCCCGGAGGACATCGCCACCCGCTTCGTCGCCGAGTCCGCGGGGATGGAGCACGTGAGCGACCTCGACCACGTCGTCGACGAGGACGAGTGGCAGGTCCTCGAGCTGCCGTACGTCCGCGTCGTCGACCGGATCCCGCCGCGCGCTCGGGAGGCGATGCTCTCGATGTGGGTGGGCGTCAATGACGCCGGAGGGGCGGTCGGCTTCCTGCCCGGAGCCACCGCCGAGGACGTCGTCCCGGTGCTCGACGGCTACGTCGCCCGACTGGAGCAGGGCGACTCCGTGTGCGTCGCCCTGAACTCCCCGCTCGGCGAGCTGCTCGGCTTCGGTTTCGTCGTCGGCTCGACCGGAGCACTCATGGCCCACAGCGCAACGCTCGAGCGGGTGATGACCGACCCGGCCCGTCGGGGCACCAACTTCGGTGCGCTGCTGCTCGCCGGCCTGCACCGAGCTGCCCGGGAGCGGGGCCTCGAGCTGGTGACCCTCGACTACCGCGGAGGTACCGGGCTCGGCGAGTTCTACACCCGCTTCGGCTACACGGAGGTCGGGCGCGTGCCCGGGGCCGTCCGGGTCGCGCCCGGCGACGACCGTGACGGCGTGATCATGGCGCGGTCCCTGTGAGCGGCGCCCGCGCTCCCTTCGGTCTGGGCTGGACGCTCCACGGTGACGGCCGGACGGTGCGTCCCGACGAGGTCGTGCTGCCCGGCGAGCGACTCTCGTGGGGCAGGACCATCGGACTCGGGGCGCAGCACGTGGTGGCCATGTTCGGGGCGACCTTCCTCGTGCCCCTCCTGACCGACCTGCCTCCCGCGACCACGCTCTTCTTCAGCGGCGTGGGCACGATGCTCTTCCTGCTCATCACGGCCGGGCGCGTGCCGAGCTACCTCGGCAGCTCCTTCGCCTTCATCGCTCCGTTGACGGCGGCGACGAAGAGCCACGACCTGCCGACCGCCCTCGGTGGTGTCGTGCTCGCGGGCCTGACCCTCGCGGCCCTCGGCGTCCTCGTCCAGCTCGCCGGGGACCGGTGGCTGCGGGCCGTCATGCCCCCGATGGTCACCGGCGCGATCGTCGCGCTCATCGGACTCAACCTCGCGCCGAGCGCCAAGGACAACTTCATGGCCTCGCCGGTGACCGGCCTGGTCACCGTCGTCGTCATCCTCTTCGTCACCGTCGCGACCCGCACGCTGCTCTCCCGCATCGCGATCCTCGTCGGTGTGGCGGCCGGCTACGTCACCGCGCTCGTCCGCGGCGAGGTCGACTTCGCGCAGGTGGAGGCCGTGGGCTGGGTCGGCCTGCCGAGCTTCACCGCGCCCCACTTCGACGTCGCCGTCATCGGGCTCTTCATCCCCGTGGTGCTCGTCCTCGTCGCGGAGAACGTCGGCCACGTGCGATCGGTCGCGTCGATGACCGGGGAGGACCTCGACCCGGTCACCGGTCGGGCGCTCATCGCCGACGGACTCGCGACCACGCTCGCCGGCTCCGGGGGCGGTTCGGGCACGACGACCTACGCGGAGAACATCGGCGTCATGGCCGCAACCCGCGTCTACTCCACGGCCGCCTACTGGGTCGCGGCGCTGGTGGCGCTCCTGCTGTCCTTCTCCCCGAAGTTCGGCGAGGCCATCGCCACCGTTCCCCAGGGTGTGCTCGGCGGGGCCGGGACCGTCCTCTACGGCATGATCGGGCTGCTCGGAGCGAAGATCTGGATCGAGGCCAGGGTGGACTTCGGCAACCCGATCAACCTCATGACCGGTGCCGTCGCGCTGATCATCGGCATCGCCGACTACACGTGGACGATCGGGGACCTGCAGTTCGCCGGCATCGCCCTGGGCACCGGGGCCGCGCTCGTGGCCTTCCACCTCATGCGGGCGCTCAACCTCATCACGCATGCCGTCCCGGACCCGCTGCGCCCCGCCGTCGCCCCGGAGCGGGACCACGCGTGAGCGCGGCCCGGTAGCGCGGCTCAGGGGAGCAGACCCTCCTCGCGTGCGCGCGCCACGGCCGCGGTGCGCGAGTCGACGTCCAGCTTCGTGAAGGCGTGCACGAGGTGGGTCTTGACCGTCGCCTCGGAGATGAAGAGCGACCGGGCGATCTCGCGGTTGCCCAGCCCGGTGGCGACGGCGGCGAGGACCTCCACCTCGCGCGTCGAGAGATCGGCGCGCGGGCGTCCCATCCGGGCGACCACCCGCTGGGCGAGGGCGGGGGACAGGACGGTCTCGCCGGCGGCCGCTCGGACCACGGCGCCGACGATGTCGCCGGGGTCGGCGTCCTTGAGCAGGTACCCGGTGGCCCCGGCCTCGACCGCGCGGACGATGTCCCGGTCGGTGTCGTAGGTGGTCAGCACGAGGACGGCGGGCGCCGCGCGGCGGGTGCGAAGGGCGGTCGTCACCCCGACCCCGTCCATCCCGTCACCGAGGCGCAGGTCGGTGACGACGACGTCGGGCCGGGCGCGTTCGACGACGGCGAGGGCCTCCTCCCCGGTGCCCGCCTGCCCGGCGACCCGCAGCCGCTCGTCCTGCCCGAGCAGGGTGACGATCCCCATCCGGGTCACCGGGTGGTCCTCCACGACGACGACGCTGACGACACGGCCGCTCATGTCCCTGTCCTCCCTGGTGTCCTGTGGGGCAACGGGATCCATGCCGAGACGGCGGTCCCCTCGCCGGGGGCGGACTCGATGGCCAGGCCGCCGCCCACCTCGTGCAGGCGGGCCCGGGTGGCCCGCAGCCCGTAGCCGCCCTCACGGGGAGAGCCGGGAGACCCGGGGGAGGCCGCCCACCAGGCTGCGGCGTCGAACCCCCGGCCGTCGTCGACGACATCGACCCGGACCGCGTCCGCGGTCGCCTCGAGGCTGACGACGACCTCGGTGGCCCCCGCGTGGGTGCGCACATTGGCCAGCGCCCCCTGGACGCAACGCAGCAGCGTGACCTCCGCCGTGGTGGGCACGGGCGCGAGCATCCCCGCGACGACGACTCGTGCCGCGACCCCCGACTCCTCGGCGAAACGGTCGGTGACGCGCCGGAGGGCGCCGGGCAGGCTCCCTTCGTCCAGGTCAGCGGGCGCGAGCGCACCGACGACGCGGCGCGACTCCTCGAGCCCGGCCGCGGCCCCGTCCTCCACGTGCGTGAGGATCTCGCGCAGCCGGTCGCGGTCCTCCTCGGCGAGCGCCGCTCGGGCGAGCAGGAGGATCGAAGAGAAGCCCTGGGCGATCCCGTCGTGGATGTCCCGGGACAGGCGCGTGCGCTCGCTCGTCGCGCCCTCCGCCCGTTGCACCCGCGCGAGCTCGTCGCTGAGGGCCGTGGTCTCCTCCTGCGCCGCGTACAGCGAGGCGATGAGCTGCTGGCGTTCGACGCCGTCACGAACGAGGGCCTGCTGGGCCTTGGCGACCCCGAGCGCGACGACCATCCCGATGAGGGGCCCGATGACGGCGGCGAAGCTCGTCGTCCCGAGCTGACGCACGGGCTCGGCCACGACGACGCCGTAGACGGCGAGGGAGATGAGCACGGCCGGGACGAGCGGCAGGAGGTGCCCGGCGAGCAGCCAGATCGGGAAGGCGAGCCAGACGTTCTCCGGGGAGACCAGGACGAGCCCGACCCAGAGCAGCGCCAGCACGACGAACCACGTGGTGCCCCTCGCGCCGCGCCGCGCCAGCGGCACACCGACGGTGTACCAGCCGATGAAGACGGCCAGGCCCAGGAGCTCGGCGAGGGGGTGGGTGCCGTCGGCCAGGGCCCGTCCGGCGCAGACGGCGGCGAGGACCACGAGCAGGCCGTGCTGGCCCAGACGCAGCCACCACCCGGTGGCCGCGCCGACGGGACCGGCCGACGGGTCGTGCCCGGCGAGCGGCCCCGCGGCCGTGGACGTCTGCCTCACCGGCCCGACGCTACTCGGCCCGGCCACCAGAAGCGCTCGCCGATGAGGGCGGTGGCCGCGGGGACGACGAGCGTGCGGACGAGCAGCGTGTCGAGCAGGACCCCGAGCCCGACGATGAGCCCGAGCTGGCCGAGGACGACGAGGGGGAGCACCCCGAGGGCGGCGAAGACCGCGGCCAGCACGACGCCGGCACTGGTGATGACCGCCCCGGTGCGGGCGACCGCGCGGGCCACCCCCTCGCGGGTGCCGTGCTCGGCGGTCTCCGCCTTCGCCCGGTGCATGAGGAAGATCGTGTAGTCGATCCCCAGCGCCACGAGGAAGAGGAAGGCCAGGAGCGGGACCTGGACGTCCAGTGCCGGGTGACCGAGCAGGTGCTCGTCGAGCCACGCGCCGAGCCCGATCGCGGCGAGGGCACTGGCCGCATTGAGGACCAACAGCACGAGCGGGCCCACGAGCGCCCGCAGCAGCAGGACGAGGACCACGAGGTTCACCAGGAGGATGAGCGGGACGACGGTCTTGAGGTCGCTCTCGGCAGCGGCACGGGCGTCGAGCAGCTCGGCGGAGCCACCCCCGACCTTCGCGTCGGCACCGGTGACGTCGTGGGCCGCCGTGCGCAGGTCGCTCGCGAGGGCGAGGCTGGCCGGCGTACCCGGGGAGGGCTCGCCGACGACCGTGAGCCACGCGAGGCCGTCCCCGTTGCTCCCGGCGGGGACGACGGAGGTCACCCCCTCGACGGACGTCAGCGCGGAGATCGTGACGGCCCTGCTCCCCTCGTTCGTCGTGACGGTGAAGGGGGCGGCGGAGCCGGCCGGGAAGTGCTCGTCCACGGTGACGAGGCCGTCCGCGGACTCGGACGCGGTGCGGAAGGAGTCGGCCTGGCTCAGTCCCACGCTCGCACCGAGGAGGCCGGAGGCGAGCACGCCGAGCACGGCCAGACCGCCGACGAGGTACGCGGTGGGGCGGCCGACGACGGCACGCGAGATCCTGCCCCACACGCCGTCGCGCGACCGGTCGCCACCCGGGCGGGGGACGAAGGGCCAGAAGACCCGACGGCCGACGACCGCAAGCGCCGCGGGCAGGACGAGGACCACCGCGAGCAGGGCGATGACGAGGCCGACCGCCGATGCCAGACCGAGACCGCGGGTACCGGGGACGGCCGCGAGCAGCAGGGTGCCCAGCGCGAGGACGACGGTGGCATTGCTCGCGAGGATGGCGGGGACGGTGGCGCGCCAGGCGATGGCCATCGCAGCGCGGTGGTCCTCGTGCTCGTGCAGCTCCTCGCGGTAGCGGGAGATCAGCAGGAGGGCGTAGTTGGTGCCGGCCCCGAAGACGAGCACGGAGACGATCCCGGCGTCGAAGGGGAGTCCGCTCACCTCACCGACGGCGGCGGTCACGGTGCCGGCGACCTGGTCGGCGATGCCGACGACGGCCAGGGGGATGAGCCACAGGACGGGGGAACGATAGGTCAGGAGCAGCAGGATCGCGACGACACCGATCGTCACGGCCAGCAGGGTGACGTTCGCCCCGTCGAAGGCGGAGGTAATGTCGGCGCCGAAGGCGGGACCCCCGGTGACCTGCACGGTCATCCCGTCGGGGGAGTCCTGGGCGATGTCGGCGCGCAGGTCCGCGATCGTCGCGACGGTGGCATCGCTGTCCTCGCCCACCGTCATGGGGAAGGCGATCGTGGCGGCCTGACCGTCCTCGCTGGCGCGCGCCGGGGAAGGATGGCCGGCGGCGCCCAGACGGGCCGCCATCGCGTCCAGGCCGGAGAGGTCCTGCTCGGACAGGCGGGCGCCGTCCCCCTTCGTCGCGACGAGGAGGGCCGTGGCCTCGTCGCTGCCGGGGAAGGTCTCGAGCTGGTCGGCCACGACGGCGGACTCGGCGCTCGCGGAGTAGGTGTCACCGCGTGCGGGCGCCTCGGCGGAGCCGAGCGCGGAGCTGGTGAGGCCGACGAGCAGCAGCGCGAGGACGAGCACGACGAGCGCCCCGCGGCGGCCGGTCAGGCGCTGCGCGAGGGGTGGACGGGCCTCATCCGGTGGGGAGTCGGGACGGTGGGGGCGCAGGGTCGCTGTCATGGCATCCATCCCATCGCGAAGGGGGGTCTCGCCACATCGCGCGGGAGGTTGGTCCCTGGGTCGACCTTTCGATGGATGGCGACAACGCACCGTGGTGACGTCTGCCGGCCTGCTGCCACCGGGACATAGGCTGTCGACGATCACCACCAAGCCGCCACCAGTGGAGGAACCCCATGTGCCGAGTGCTCGCGTTCATCGGGCCGGAGACCCCGCTGGAGAACCTGCTCCTCAAGCCCACGAACAGCCTGGTCAACCAGGCCCTCGACCCGGAACGCCACCCGGAGCTCCAGCTGGCCGGGTGGGGGTTCGGCGCCTGGAGCGAGCACCTCCTCAACCCGCAGGACCCCTTCATCTACCGCCGACCCGTCGCCGCCTTCTACGACGACAACCTCGAGCGCATCGTCCCGAGCCTGCGCGCCAGCACGATGCTTGCCCACGTCAGGGCAGCCGCCTACGACGCGCAGGTCGTGCTGGCCGACGAGAACTGCCACCCCTTCTCGTTCACCGGGACCCCCTGGATCGTCGCCCAGAACGGCTACCTGCCGAACTGGCAGCTCCTGCAGCGGGAGCTCCTGCAGCACTGCAAGGACGTCTACCTGGAGCAGATGCGGGGTACGACGGACACGGAGTTCCTCTACGTGCTCCTGCTCTCACTGCTCGAGGGCGACCGCGATGAGGACGTCCAGCGTGCGGTCGAGAAGATGGTCCGGCTGATCGCCGCAGCGATGGAGGATCTCGACCTGCCGGGCCTGACCAAGCTGAAGATGGCGCTGGTGTCCACGAACCGCATCATCGGGGTCAACGTCGGTCTCGGACTCCACGGCGAGACGAGTCCGACCGGCGACTGGAAGGCCCTGCGTGAGTCCGGCCCGGGCACGGACGACTTCGACCTCTCGATGCTCCTGGAGCCGATGTACCTCCTGATGGGTCGCAACTTCGACAAGGACGAGGCGACCTACGACTTCGAGACGTGCGACGAGGAGGAGGCGACAGGCGCCATCTTCGCCTCGGAGGCACTGACCGACGACACCGACGGCTGGTCGCACGTCGGGTTCGGCGAGATCGTCTTCCTCCACAACGACGGCGGACGGGTGACCAAGACCATCAACACGCTGTCGGTGTAGGCGCGAGAGGGGCCAACTGCATCGGCTCGTTCGCCCCTGCTTGGTGACGCTGTGGACGGCGTGTGCGGGCCGTCGCCGTGGCGTCCTAGGGTGGGGCAGTGCCCTCGTCAGTTGAGTCCCTGCTCGCCGCCGCCGTCGGGGGAGTGGGCGGCACGACGCGCCCGGGTCAGGTCGACATGGCCACGGCCGTCGCCCGCGCCATCGACACCGAGGAGCACCTCCTCGTCCAGGCGGGGACCGGTACCGGCAAGTCCCTGGCCTACCTCGTGCCCGCCGTCGAGCACGCCCAGCGCACCGGCCGACCCGCAGTCGTCGCCACCGCGACCCTCGCCCTGCAGGCGCAGATCGTCGACCGGGACATGCCCCGGCTCGCGGACTCCCTCACCGGTCACCTCACGCGCCGCCCGACCTACGCGATCGTCAAGGGCCGCCGCAACTACGTGTGCAAGCACAAGCTCGAGGGTGGCTTCCCCGCCGAGGACGAGGGCATGTTCGACGTGGGAGAGGTCGACGCCGCCGCCGGTCGCCTGGGCAAGGAGGTCGTCCGGGTCCGCGAGTGGGCGCAGGAGACGGAGTCCGGGGACCGCGACGAGCTCGTCCCCGGTGTCTCCGAGAAGGCCTGGCGACAGGTCTCGGTCTCGGCGCAGGAGTGCCTCGGCTCGAAGTGCCCGATGGTCGCCGAGTGCTTCGTCGAGCGATCCCGCGAGGCCGCCAAGGACGTCGACGTCATCGTCACCAACCACTCCTTCATGGCCATCGACGCCTTCGAGGGCCGGCCCCTGCTGCCCGAGCACGACGTGCTCGTCATCGACGAGGCCCACGAGCTCGTCGACCGCGTCACCTCGACCGTCACCGATGAGCTCACCCCGGGCGGCATCCGGGCCGCGGCGAAGCGCGGTCGCTCCTTCGCCGAGTCCACGGACGACCTCGACGACCTCGCCGGCGACCTGGAGGCCGTCCTCGAGGAGGCACCCGAGGGTCGGCTGGCCACCGGCATCCCCGATGCCCTCGCGAGCATCCTCGGCCGGTGCCGGGACGTCAGCCGTGCCCTGCTCACCGAGATGAAGCCGCCGAAGGGCGAGCAGGTCGACGCCTCCCGGCAGATCGCCCTCGCGACCGTCGAGGAGGTCCACGACACCGCCGGACGGATGCTCGAGGAGCACGAGCTCGACGTCATCTGGGTCAGTCGTGACATGCGTCGCGGCCCGCTGCTGCGCGTCGCCCCGATGAGCGTCGCAATGCGCGTGCGCGAGCGGATCTTCGGCACGGGGGCCACCGATGCCGACGAGGGGGTGCGCGACCGCACGGTCGTCCTCACCTCCGCGACCCTCGAGCTCGGCGGGACCTTCGATGCCGTGGCCGGCACCCTCGGCCTGCGTGGGCCGGGGGCGCCCGAGTGGACCGGTCTCGACGTCGGGTCCCCCTTCGACTACGCCCAGCAGGGCATCGCCTACGTCGCCGAGCACCTCCCCGCCCCCGGGCGCGACGGACTGGCCACGCAGACCCTCGACGAGATCGAGGCGCTGGTGCGGGCCGCCGGGGGACGCACCCTCGGGCTCTTCTCGTCCATGCGGGCGGCGAAGGAGGCGACCGAGGCGATGCGTGAGCGTCTCGGTGACGAGGTCACCGTCCTCTGCCAGGGCGAGGAGACCATCGGCACGCTCGTGCGCGACTTCGCCCGTGACCCCGCGACCATCCTCTTCGGCACGCTCACCCTGTGGCAGGGGGTCGACGTGCCCGGCAGCAGCTGCCAGCTCGTGCTCATCGACCGCATCCCCTTCCCGCGGCCGGACGACCCGCTCTCGTCCGCGCGCACCCAGGAGATCGCCCGCCGTGGGGGCAACGGCTTCATGTCGGTCTCGGCCACGCACGCCGCGCTCCGGCTCGCCCAGGGTGCCGGACGCCTCATCCGTCGCTCCGACGACCGGGGGGTCGTCGCCTTCCTCGACCACCGGATGATCAAGGCGCGTTACGCCGGCTTCCTGCAGCGCTCCCTGCCCCCCTTCTGGCCGACGACCGACCGGGATCTCGTGCTCGGGGCTCTGCGCCGGCTCGACGAGACCGCCCCGGAGGTGCAGCCGGTCGCGGAGCCCGGCCGGCGGGGGATGACCGGGCAGGCGGTGGTAGCGGACCCCGGCCCCGCCGACGGGGTGCGCACGGCCGTCACGCAAGGCGAAGGGTGGTCCGTCCAGGACGACGACGAGCTGCGCGACGGCGTCGACCTCGGGCTGCCCCTCGAGGAGCTCGCCGCCTCCCTCGACCGGGACGAGGCGGTCGTCACGGCCCGGGCGACGGCGCTCGGGCTCGTTGTCCCGACGCGGGGATAGCCTGTCGGTCATGGACCTTCGCCGTCCCGGCCGCTCCGGACCCACCCTCGTCCCGCTGGTGCCGACGGTGGCCCCGTGGTGACCACACCCCCCTTCGTCCTCGTCTCCGGTCCCGAGGCCGTCCTCGCGGACCGGGCGGTGGACCAGGTCATCGCCGACGTCAAGGTCACCCGGCCCGAGCTCGAGGTCATCACCCTCCTGGCCGAGGCGTACGAGGAGGGCGAGCTGAGCGTGCAGGCCAGCCCCTCGCTCTTCGGCGAGGACAAGGTCATCGTCGTGCGCGACCTCCACCAGGCGCCCGAGGTCCTGCAGGTCGACCTGCTGTCCTACCTCGCCGACCCCGAGGAGTCGGTGACGCTGGTGGTCACCCACGCGTCGGGCAACCGCGGCAAGAAGGTCCTCGACACCCTGAAGAAGGCCGGGGCCCGGGTGATCGAGGCCCCGGCGATCAAGTCCGACCGGGACAAGGCGGACTTCGTGACCCACGAGTTCCGGCGGGCGCGGCGCAAGGCGACCCCGGAGGCGGTGCAGGCCCTCGTCGAGGCCGTGGGCAAGGACGTGCGCGAGCTCGCCTCCGCGTGCCAGCAGCTCGTCGACGACACGACCGGAACCATCGATGACGCCGTCGTCGAGCGCTACCACGGGGGCCGGGTCGAGGCGACCGGCTTCAAGGTCGCCGACGCCGCGGTGGCCGGGCGGACCGGCGAGGCCCTGCGGCTCCTCCGCCACGCGGTCAACGTCGGCGTGGACCCGGTGCCGATCGTCGCCGTGCTCGCCCAGCAGCTGCGCCAGCTGGCCAAGGTCGGGGGAGCGGGTCGGGGCCGCAGCGTCGATCTCGCGCGCGACCTCGGGATGGCGCCGTGGCAGGTGGACAAGGCGCGGCGGTCACTGCAGGGATGGAGCGGCGATGCCCTCGGCCGGAGCATCCGGTCGGTCGCGGCCGCCGACGTGGAGGTCAAGGGCGGGGGGCGGGACCCCGTCTACGCCGTGGAGAAGGCGGTCCTGACGATCACTCGCGAGCGCAACGGCGAGCGGTGAGCCGGCGTTTTGTCGTTGCGTCGCGGCCCCTGCTAAGTTTGGTCTTTGCGTGCGCGCATGGTCGTGCGCGCAGCGCAAGCAGCATCCAGGGCGTCTCTCCCACGGTGTCCCCACGCCGGTCCCGAGTCGCCTTGCCGCCCTCTAACGGCAGAACATCATCACGACCAAGAAGGTACTCCTGTGGCAAACATCAAGTCCCAGATCAAGCGCGTCAAGACGAACGCGACCCGGACCGAGCGCAACCGCACCTACAAGTCGGAGATGCGCACGTGGATCCGCAAGGTGCGCACGGCCGTCGACGCCGGTGACGCCGAGGCCGCCAAGGCGGCTCTCGTCACCGCGAGCACCAAGCTCGACAAGGGCGTGAGCAAGGGCGTCATCCACGCCAACCAGGCCGCGAACAAGAAGTCGGCCCTGGCGAAGCGCGTCAACGCTCTCTGAGTCGAGGACCCGAAGGGGGTCGGTCACCATCACGGTGACCGACCCCCTTCGTCATGTCCGGATGCCGGTCCGGCCCTCGGTCCGTGGGAGGATGGGCTCGAGCCCTGTCCCGACGAACCCGAGGTCCGCCACCCGTGTCACCCCAGGCCCGAGAGGCCCTTCCTCCGAACGCGACGCCGACGGCGAAGATCCGCAACTTCTGCATCATCGCGCACATCGACCACGGCAAGTCCACGCTCGCCGACCGGATGCTGCAGATCACCGGTGTCGTCGAGCCCCGGCAGATGCGTGCGCAGTACCTCGACCGCATGGACATCGAGCGCGAGCGCGGCATCACGATCAAGTCGCAGGCCGTGCGCATGCCGTGGGCCCACGAGGACGCCGCGGGCGAGTCCGAGGTCTTCTGCCTCAACATGATCGACACGCCGGGCCACGTCGACTTCACCTACGAGGTCTCCCGGTCGCTCGCCGCCTGCGAGGGCGCGGTGCTCCTCGTCGATGCCGCCCAGGGCATCGAGGCGCAGACCCTCGCCAACCTCTACCTGGCCATGGAGAACGATCTGACGATCATCCCCGTGCTCAACAAGATCGACCTGCCGGCGGCCCAGCCGGAGAAGTACGCCGAGGAGATCGCCGGGCTCATCGGGTGCGATCCCGAGGACGTGCTCAAGGTCAGCGGCAAGACCGGTGAGGGCGTCGAGGAGCTCCTCGAGCAGATCGTCATCCAGCTCCCGCCCCCCGAGGGGGACGCCGACGCTCCGGCCCGGGCGATGATCTTCGACTCCGTCTACGACAACTACCGCGGAGTCGTCACCTACGTCCGCGTCGTCGATGGTGACCTCAACCCGCGCGAGAAGATCATCATGATGTCGACCCGGGCGACCCACGAGCTGCTGGAGATCGGGGTCATCTCACCCGAGATGACGCCGAGCAAGGGCCTGGGCGTCGGCGAGGTCGGCTACCTCATCACCGGGGTGAAGGACGTGCGGCAGTCCAAGGTCGGCGACACCGTGACCAATGCCGGGACACCGGCGGCCGAGGCCATCGGCGGGTACAAGGACCCGATGCCGATGGTCTTCTCCGGCCTCTACCCGCTGGACGGCAGCGACTACCCGACCCTGCGTGACGCCCTCGACAAGCTCAAGCTCAACGACGCCGCGCTCGTCTACGAGCCGGAGACGTCCGCGGCCCTCGGCTTCGGGTTCCGCTGCGGCTTCCTCGGGCTGCTGCACCTGGAGATCTGTCGGGAGCGGCTGGAGCGCGAGTTCAACCTCGAGCTCATCTCGACCCAGCCCAATGTCGTCTACGACGTGACGATGGACGACGCCACCGAGATCGTCGTGACCAACCCGAGCGAGTTCCCCTACGGCAAGGTCGGCGAGGTGCGCGAGCCGATCGTCAAGGCGACGATCCTCCTGCCGAGCGAGTTCATCGGTGCGGTCATGGAGCTGTGCCAGTCCAAGCGGGGTCAGCTCGGTGGCATGGACTACCTCTCGGAGGACCGCGTCGAGATGCGTTACACGCTGCCGCTCGCGGAGATCGTCTTCGACTTCTTCGACCAGCTGAAGTCGAAGACCCGCGGCTATGCCTCCCTCGACTACCAGGAGGCCGGTGACCAGTCGGCCGACCTCGTCAAGGTCGACATCCTGCTGCAGGGCGAGGGCGTCGACGCCTTCAGCGCGGTCGTGCACAAGGACAAGGCCTATGCCTACGGGACGCTCATGGTCGGCAAGCTCAAGGAGCTCATCCCGCGCCAGCAGTTCGAGGTGCCGATCCAGGCCGCCATCGGGTCCCGGATCATCGCCCGTGAGAACATCCGCGCCATCCGCAAGGACGTGCTCGCGAAGTGCTACGGCGGCGACATCTCCCGCAAGCGCAAGCTCCTCGAGAAGCAGAAGGAGGGCAAGAAGCGCATGAAGAACATCGGTACCGTCGAGGTGCCGCAGGAGGCCTTCATCGCCGCGCTCTCCTCCGACGACAACGCCGTGGAGAAGGCCAAGAAGTAGCCGTCCCTGCGTCTATCGTGGGTGGATGGCGGAGTTCGTCGAGGCGCGCATCCCCGCTCACCTGCGCGCGTTCGTGGAGTCGATGACGGGGTACCGCATCTCCGGTGCCCGTCCCGGGGTCCACGTCGGGATGCCCTCGGGCACGGTGACGCTCGTCCTCTCGCTCGACGCCCCACTGGACCTCGTGGGCGCCGACGGACGTGAAGGGCGCTTCGACACCCTCATCGCGGGCCTGCACGCCACCCCGGCCTTCATCCGGCACGACGGCCGCCAGCACGGGCTCCAGCTCGCCCTGACACCGGCCGGTGCGTCAGTGCTCCTCGGCGGTCCACCGGGGGAGCTGTCCGGGACGACCGTCGACCTCGGCGAGCTCGTCGGTCCACGGGCCCGCCGGCTGCACGAGAGGGTGTCCGAGACCCCCGGGTGGGACGCCCGGTTCTCGCTCGTCACCGACGCGCTCTTCGCCCGGCCCGAGCCCCGGTGGCTGCCGCGCCCGGAGGTGGAGCACGCGTGGCGACTGCTGGAGGCGAGCCGTGGTCGTGCGCCGATCCGTGAGGTCGCGTCCGAGGTCGGGTGGTCCGCGCGCCACCTCGGTGAGCGCTTCCGGGCCGAGTACGGGCACGCACCCAAGACGACCGCCAGGGTGTTGCGCTTCCAGGAGAGCCACCGGCTCGTGGCTGCCGGGATGCCCTTGGCGCAGGTCGCCGCGCACTGCGGTCTCGCCGACCAGAGCCACCTCAACCGGGAGTGGCTCGCCTTCGTGGGATCACCCCCCACCCGGTGGTTGCGAGCGGACGACCTCGCATTCGTCCAAGACCGGGGCGGCTCGTCCCGGTGATCCTTGGGGACATGACACCCACGACACGGACCGACCACACCATCTGGCCCGGCATCACCGCCCGCGACCCCATCGCGCTGCGCGCCTGGTTGCGTGACCTCGGCTTCGAGGAGGGGATCCTCGTCGAGGAGGACGCGCTGGTGCGGCACAGCGAGATGCTCTGGCCCGAAGGGGGCCGGGTGATGATCTCGAGCGCGCGCCCGGACGACCCCCACTTCACCACGCCCGTCGGTGGAGCCATGCTCTACGTGGTCACCGACGACCCGGCGGCCGTCCACGCGCGCGCGGAGGCTGCGGGGGCGACCCTCACCCGGCCGATGGCGGACGCCGACTACGGCTCGCGTGGCTTCAGCATCCTCGACCCGGAGGGCAACTCGTGGAGCTTCGGCACCTACGCCGGGTGACGTGACGAAGGCGACGCCACGGCTCGGGGCGCCGTCGGTGGGTGACGCATAGGGTCCACCCCATGGCCCAGCAGACCTTTGACCTGTACCAGCGCATCAGCCGCCTGCCGGCGGGCAAGCGGATCTTCTCGTTCGTCTACAGCCTCAAGGCGCCGTACTTCGCGACCGTGCGTCCCGTGGTGCGCGAGGTGCGGGCGGACTACGCGGAGCTGTCCATCCGCAACCGCAAGCGCGTGCACAACCACATCGGCACCCTGCACGCCATCGCGGTCTGCAACGGTCTCGAGGCCGCGATGGGCCTGCTCGCGGAGGCGACCTGCCCGCAGGACCGGCGCTGGTTGCCCCGTGGCCTGCAGGTCAGCTATCTCGCGAAGTCGACGACGGACCTGCTCTGCGTCGCCGAGACCGACCCGCAGCAGTGGGCCGAGACCCCCGGTGACGTCGAGATCCGGGTCAGGGCCGTGCGCACCGACGGTGTCGTCGCCGTCGAGGGCGTCATCCCGGTCTACGTGAGCATGAAGCCGACCGGGGCCCCGTCGGCCTGATCGGCCCCGGCCGGGCTCAGTCGACGAGCCGATCCCGCAGCCGGTCCACCTGGTCGCTGCCCCAGCCCTGCTCGCGCAGCCAGCCGGTGGCGCCGCCGTGCTCCTCGGCGAGGGTGCGCAGGATCGCCGCCATCGTCTCCGGCTGTGGAGTCTGCTCGTCGATCGAGCGGCCCTGGAGTCCCCGGGCGTAGGGCTCGACGTCGATGAGGCGCTCGACGATCTGCGTGATCCGCTCCGCGCTCGCCGCGTAGTCGAGGACGATCTCCTCGTCGGGGACGCCGGCGGCGGACAGGGCCAGCGCCGTCACCGTCCCGGTGCGGTCCTTGCCCGCGGCGCAGTGCACGACCGTCCCCCCACGGCTGCCGGTGATGACGGCGAGCGCGCCGGCGACCGAGTCGGGTCGCTGGGCGAGGTAGCCGAGGTAGTGCTGCGTCCAGAAGTCGGGCGCGCTCCGGTCGCTCTGCTCACCCTGCAGCAGCAGCGCCCGCTCGACGCCGACCTCGCCGTCCTCCACGAGGAAGCTGTGGTGGTGGTGCGCCAGCGAGGTCTCGGTGAGCGGACCCGGGCCGGCGATCTCCCGCTCGGTGTTGCTGCGCAGATCGATGATGTCGGTGACCCCGACGGTCTCGACGAGGTGTCGCACATCCGCGGGGGAGAGGTCCTGGAGGTTGTCGCTGCGCACGAGCCGTCCCTCGCGGGTGCGGCCCCCCGCGTGGGTGGGCAGCCCCCCGAGGTCACGCATGTTGACGACACCATCGAGCTCGATCCACCGCGTCATGGTCCATACCGTAGCCACCCCTGCTGACAGGAGGGTGACCGAGTTGTGCCCGCCGGGTGGGAGGATGGTCGGGTGCCTGCCCTGCCCGACGGAGACGAGGCGCCGCGCGACGGTGTCCTGCCACCCACAGCCCGTGCCGCGGTGGGCGAGCGTCCCTTCGGGATCTACCTCCACGTGCCCTTCTGCACCGTGCGGTGCGGCTACTGCGACTTCAACACCTACACCGCGACCGAGCTCGGCCCGGTCGGGGGAGCGAAGGGCGCCAGCGTCGCCACCTTCGTCGACGCCGCGATCGCCGAGCTCGACCTCGCCGGCGGGGTCCTCGGGAGCCCACCGCCGGTGTCCACGGTGTTCGTCGGCGGGGGCACACCCACCCTGCTGCCACCCGAGGACCTCGTGCGCTTCCTCGCCGCCGTGCGGCACCGGTGGGGCCTGACCGAGGACGTCGAGGTCACCACGGAGGCCAACCCGGACAGCGTCACCGCGGAGTCGCTGCGGACCCTGGCCGACGGTGGCTTCACGCGCGTCAGTCTCGGCATGCAGTCGGCCGTCCCGGGGGTCCTCGCCACGCTCGACCGCACGCACGACCCCGCGAACGTCGCCAAGGCCGTCGCCGCCGCGCGGGGCGCCGGTCTCGCCGTGAGCCTGGACCTCATCTACGGCACCCCCGGGGAGACGTTGCAGGAGTGGGGCACCTCCCTCGAGACCGCCGTCGCGCTCGAGCCGGACCACCTCTCGGCCTACGCACTCACCGTCGAGGAGGGCACGAAGCTCGCCGCCCGGGTGCGCCGTGGAGAGCTGCCGCGACCGACCGACGACGACGAGGCCGACAAGTACGAGCTGGCGGACGAGATGCTCGGTGCCGCGGGCTACGAGTGGTACGAGATCAGCAACTGGTCGCGCACCGACGCCGACCGCTGCCGGCACAACGAGGCCTACTGGCGCAGCGACGACTGGTGGGGCGTCGGCCCGGGGGCGCACAGCCACGTGGCGGGGGTCCGCTGGTGGAACGTCAAGCACCCCGCCACCTGGGCCCAGCGCCTGGCCGAGGGGTCACCGGCGGCAGCTCGCGAGCTGCTCACCCGGGAGCAGCGCACGGACGAGGAGATCCTCTTGGGTGTCCGCCTCCGGGAGGGCCTGCCCACCGACCGCCTCGACCCCGACGGGCGAAGGGCGGTCGCCGGGCTCGTCGCGGACGGTCTCGTCGACGGCCGGGCGGCGATCGGCGGCCACGTGCGTCTCACCCGTCGCGGACGGCTGCTGGCCGACACCGTCGTGCACCACCTCATCGCCGGTGCCCCCGAGCCCGAGGTGTCCACCCGTCGTGCCTGAGCCGTCCGCCATCCCGGACATCATCCGGGTCCTCGACCTCATGGGCGTCTTCGCGAACGGCCTCCTCGGGGGAGCCGTCGCCCGGCGCCACCACCTCGACCCGGTGGGCTTCAGCGTCCTCGCCATCGTCTCCGCCCTCGGTGGTGGCGCGATCCGTGACGTGCTGCTCAACCTGCAACCCGTCGCGCTCACCGACCTCAGCTACCTGACGACGGCCCTCATCGCCGCCCTCGTGGCCTTCCTCGTCCCGCTGGAGGGGCGGCGCTGGAACCAGCTCTTCCCCTGGGTCGATGCGATCGCCCTCGGGACCTGGGCCGTGGTCGGCACGCAGAAGGCGCTCAGCCACGACATCGACTGGCTCCCGGCGATCCTCCTGGGCGTGCTCACGGCGTGCGGCGGTGGCGCGGTGCGCGACATGATGCTCGGTCGGGTCCCGGTGATCCTCCAGCGCTCCGAGCTGTACGCGAGCGCGGCCTTCGTCGGCGGGTCCACGTACGTCCTCCTGCAGCTCCTCGCCCCGCCGTCGGTGGCCTCGCCCGTCGCGGTGGTCGTCGGCGGTGGGGTATGTCTCGTCGCGCGTCGGCGCGGCTGGATGCTCCCCACGGAACCGCGGTGGGTCGTGGTGCGTCCCAAGGAGTGACCGCTCGGCGGACGAGGGTGTCGTCGCCGGTGCCCATGCACGACGATGTGGGGGTTCGCCCTTCGTCGTCTCCCTGAGGAGCTGCCCATGAGCACCACGCGCACCGCTGTCGTCACCGGAGCCGCACGCGGCATCGGCCGTGCCATCGCCCACCGACTGGCCACCGACGGCCACCACGTGGCCGTGCTCGACCTCGACGAGTCCGCCTGCCAGGTCGTCGCGGACGAGATCACCGACGCGGGCGGCACCGCCCTCGCCGTGGGCGTGGACGTCTCGGACCCCGAGCAGGTCGAGGCGGGCGTGGCCCGGGTCGCCGGCGAGCTCGGCGCGCCGACGCTGCTGGTCAACAACGCCGGGATCATCCGCGACAACATGCTCTTCAAGATGGACGTCGCCGACTGGGACGCGGTCATGTCGGTGCACCTGCGCGGAGCCTTCCTCATGACCAAGGCCTGCCAGGCGCACATGACGCAGGAGAAGTACGGCCGGATCGTCAACCTCTCCTCGACCTCCGCGCTGGGCAACCGTGGGCAGGTCAACTACTCCACCGCCAAGGCGGGCATGCAGGGCTTCACCAAGACCCTGGCCATCGAGCTCGGCAAGTTCGGCGTGACCGCCAATGCCATCGCCCCCGGGTTCATCCAGACCGACATGACGGCCGCGACGGCCGAGCGCATCGGCGTCCCCTTCGAGGACTTCCTCGCGCACGCGGCCAAGGAGACCCCCGTCGGTCGCGTCGGCCAGCCCGAGGACATCGCCGCGACGGCGTCCTTCCTCATGTCCCAGGAGGCCGGCTTCGTCTCCGGGCAGGTCATCTACGTCGCCGGTGGGCCGAGGGACTGACTCATCGTTCGTCGGTGACGAAGTCGATCAGCTCCTCCACCCGCCCCAGCAGGGATGGCTCGAGGTCGGCGTAGTCGCGGACCGTGCCGAGGATCTGCTTCCAGGCCCGGGCGATGTCCGCCTGGTCGTCGTGCGGCCACCCGAGGTGGGCGCAGATCCCGCGCTTCCACTCCATGGACCGCGGGATCGTCGGCCAGGTGGCCATGCCCAACCGCTGGGGGCGCACGGACTGCCACACGTCGACATAGGGGTGCCCGACGACGAGCACGTGATCGGGGGCGACGCGGTTGGCCTTCTCGACGATCCGCGACTCCTTCGTCCCGGGCACGAGGTGGTCGACGAGCACGCCCATGCGTCGGCCCGGGCCGGGGGAGAAGTCCGTGATGACGGCGGCGAGGTCGTCCACGCCGTCGAGCATCTCGACGACGACACCCTCCACCCGCAGGTCGTGGCCCCAGACCTTCTCGACCAGCTCGGCGTCGTGTCGGCCCTCGACGAAGATCCGGGAGCCGCGGGCGACCCGGGCCTTCGCGCCCGTGACCGCCACCGAGCCGCTCGCGGTGCGCGAGGAGGCCTGCTGCGCCCGGGCGAGAGCCGCCCGCTGGGTCGCCGTGGGAGCCGTGAGACTCACCGGGGAGCCGTCGACGAGGAATCCCGGGCCGAGGGGGAAGGCACGCACCTTGCCCCGACGGTCCTCGAGGTGGACGACGTGCACGCCCCCCGCCTTCTCCACCGCGACGACCGCACCCACCCAGCCGGTGTCGACGTCCTCGACCACCGTGCCGCGGGTCGCCTCGAGGGCCCGCGAGGTCGGCCGGGCCAGCCGACCCGAGGAGCGCCAGTCGCCGGAGAGCACGTCGTTGCCGTATCGGTCGTTCACGAGGACGAACGCTAGGCGGCGGGGAGGTTCTCCAGGGGCAGGGCACGCCGGATTCAGGGGAATACCCGGTCCGGTCGTAGACTTGGCACTCAGGCGGACGGAGTGCCAAGGGTCCAGGCGAGAGGCGTCGAAGGAGGTCTTCATGAGTGACGAACGGCGGATGGACGTCCTCAGCGCCATCGTGGAGGACTACGTGCAGACATCGGAGCCGGTCGGCTCCCGTGCCCTGCTCGACCGTCACCGGCTCAACGTCTCCGCGGCCACGGTGCGCAACGACATGGCGGCACTCGAGGACGCGGGCCTGATCATCGCCCCGCACACCTCGGCCGGCCGGATCCCCACCGATGCCGGGTACCGCCTCTTCGTCGACCGGTTGCAGGCCATCCGGCCGATGTCGAAGGGGGAGCGGACCGCCATCACGGACTACCTCGAGGGCGCCGGTGAGCTCGACGTCGTCCTCGACCGGACGGTGCGACTCCTCTCGACGCTCACCCGCCAGGTGGCCGTCGTGCAGTACCCGTCGTTGACCCGCAGCACGGTCAAGCACATCGAGCTGGTCCCGATGAACGAGGCCCGGCTCATGGTCGTCGTCATCATGGGCACCGGACGCGTCGAGCAACGCGTCGTGCCCACCGGCGTCGACTACACCGATGCTCCCGGCCAGGAGGCACTCGCCCGGGCTCGTGGGCGGATCAACGCTGCGACCCGTGACCAGCGCCTCCTCGAGGCGCTGGGCGCGCTCGGTGCCCTCCACGACGAGGACACCGAGACCGAGGACGCGCTGACCGCGGGAGTGCTCGCCGCTCTCGAGGACGCGCTCGCCGAGGAGCGGGAGACCAAGGTCGCCCTCGCCGGCACGGCCAACCTCGCCCGCCGTCCGAGCGACTTCCCGATGACGCTCGAGCCGGTCCTCGACGCGCTCGAGCAGCACGTCGTGCTGCTCAAGCTGCTCACCGTCGAGGCGGACCAGGACGAGGTCTCCGTGCGCATCGGTTCGGAGAACCCCGTCAGCGGCCTGCAGAGCACCTCCTTCATCACCTCGGGCTACGGCTCGGGTGACGAGCAGGTCGGCACGGTCGGGGTGCTCGGCCCGACCCGCATGGACTATCCGGCGACGATGGCCCAGGTGCGGGCCGTCGCCACCTACCTCTCGCGGATCATGGACGCCTGACGGGCGCCCATCCGCACCACAGACCACCCACGACCCACGAGGACGTCACGCGTGAACGACTACTACGAGGACCTCGGCATCAGCCGGGACGCCAGCCCCGAGGAGATCAAGCGGGCCTACCGCAAGCTCGCCCGGACCCTGCACCCGGACGTCAATCCGGGTGAGGACGCCGAGGAGAGGTTCAAGCGGGTCTCGCAGGCCTACGACGTGCTCTCCGACGAGACCAAGCGGCGGCAGTACGACATGGGCGGCGACCCCTACGGCGGCGCCCACGACGGCTTCGGTGCGGGATTCAGCTTCAGCGACATCATGGAGCAGTTCTTCGGTGGCTCCGCCGGTGGTGGCGGCCGCGGCCGGCGCTCACGCTCCTCCCGCGGGCAGGACGGCCTCGTCGGCCTCGAGGTCGACCTGGCGACCGCGGTCTTCGGCGGCCAGGAGGACCTGACCATCGACACCGCGACCGTCTGCTCCTCGTGCTCCGGCGACGGTGCCCAGCCGGGCACCGGCCGGCGCACCTGTGACACCTGTGCCGGTCGCGGTGAGATCCAGCAGGTGCAGCGCTCCTTCCTCGGCCAGGTCATGACCAGCCGTCCCTGCCCGACCTGTCAGGGCTTCGGCGAGGTCATCCCCAACCCCTGCCACGAGTGCTCCGGCCAGGGCCGGGTGCGCACCCGCCGCACGATGAAGGTCCGCATCCCCGCCGGTGTCGACTCCGGCACACGCATCCACCTCGCGGGCGAAGGGGAGGTCGGTCCCGGCGGCGGGGCCGCCGGCGACCTCTACGTCGAGCTGCGGGTCATGGAGCACGAGACCTTCACCCGACGCGGCGACGACCTGCACGCCTCGGTGGCGGTCCCCATGACCGCGGCCGCGCTCGGGGTGGACATGAGCTTTCGCACCCTCGACGGCGAGCAGGAGATCAGCATCAAGCGGGGGACCCAGCCCGGCGACACGATCGTCCTCACCGGTCTCGGGGTGACCCACCTGCGCCACGAGGGCCGCGGCGACCTGATCATCCACGTCGACGTGCGCACACCGACCCGCCTCGATGGCGAGCAGGAGCAGCTGCTGCGCGATCTCGCCCGGGTGCGGGACGAGGAGGCGCCGGACGGGCAGCTCGACGACATCGACGCCGGCTTCGTCGGACGCCTGCGCCACGCCTTCAAGCGCTGACCCGACGACCCGGTGACCGCACCGCTCTTCCTCGTCGACCCGGGTGCCCTGGACGGGCTCGGCCCGGATGACACCGTCGACCTCACCGGGGCCGAGGCCCACCACGCCGCGACCGTGGTCCGGCAGGCCGTCGGTGACGAGGTCTGGGTTGCCGACCGCGAGGGCCACCGGCTGCGCACGCGCGCCGAGCAGGTCTCGGGGGACCTCGTCCGCCTGCGCGTGGTCGCGCGCATCGACGAGCCGGCGCCCGCCCTTCGCCTGACGCTCGTGCAGGCGCTCGCCAAGGACGGGCGGGACGAGGACGCCGTCGAGGCGGCCACCGAGCTCGGTGTCGACGGCATCATCCCGTGGCAGGCGGACCGCTCCATCGTCCGGTGGAAGGGGCCGCGGGCCGAGAAGGGGCTGCAGAAGTGGGCCAAGGTCGTCGAGCGCGCCGCCAAGCAGTCGCGACGCTCACGGTGGCCCGAGCTCGAGGACCTCGTGGCGAGCAGTGCCCTCGCCGAGCGGTGCTCGGGTGCGGGGGTGACCCCCTTCGTCCTGCACGAGGACGCGGTCACCTCCCTCGCCACGGCCGTGCTGCCGCCCGAGGGGGAGATCCTCCTCGTGGTCGGGCCCGAAGGGGGGATCTCGCCGCAGGAGGTCGACCGCTTCGTCGCCGCGGGAGCCACACCCGTGCGGCTGGGGTCACAGGTCCTGCGGGCCTCCACGGCCGGCCCGGCCGCGATCGCGGTCCTCAGCGCCGCGCAACGGTGGCGCTGACCGCGACGGGGAGTGCTCCCCATGGCACCGGTGCCCGACCTGGCCTAGTTTCGAGGGGCAGTCGTCAACCGGAACAACCAAGGGGCCTGGCATGTCGTTGGAGCAGGGAATGGACGTCGCTCGCGTCCGGGACGTCGCGCAACAGCTGCTGGCGAGCGGCGAGCGGATCGCTGCGGTGGGGGCAACGGGCAGGTCCCAGCTGTCCGTGCTCGGCGGAGCCTGGGAGGGTGCCGATGTCGAGCACTTCGAGGGCGGCTGGTCCACGGCGGAGCAGACCATCTCCGACGCCAGCACGCGCATCCGCGCCTACAGCCGGCTGCTGACCGAGCAGGCCGACCAGCAGGACGACGCGTCCGACGGCTCCGGAAGCATCCTGTCCGGCGGGGCCGGGGCGCCCGGTGCCGGCGGCGCGGGCCCCGGCACGGGCGGCAGCTCCTCGGACGACGGCCTCGGTCTCGACGACCTGGCGGCGCTCGGGCCGCTCGGCTCCGGGATCGCGGCACTGGTCACCAAGGGACCACGCCTGTGGGCCGCGCTCACGGGCAACACCTTCAAGATGTACCAGGCGCTCATGCCGGAGGGCCGCCTGGCCAGCCTGCTGGGAGCCTCGGGCGGGATGATGGACGACCTCTTCAGGGGCACCATCCCGGCGAGGATCAGCTCGAGGCTCGGTGGCCTGCTACGGACCGCCGGCCCGACCCTCGGCAAGGTCCTCGGTCCGCTGGGTGTCGTCGCCGGCGGCTTCGATCTGGTGCAGGGCGTGCGCGAGGGGGACTACCTGCGGGCCACCGGGGGTGGTCTTGGCGCGCTCAGCGGCGGCCTCGCCACCGCGGCAGCCTTCGGCGTGGCCCTGGGGCCCGTGGGCATCGGCATCATGGCCGGCGCCGGGATCGCGGCGGCGGGGATCGCGATCTACCAGAACTGGGACTCGATCTCCGGAGCGCTCTCGGACGCGGGGAGCGCGATCGCCGATGGCGCCAAGAGCGTCGTCGACGGCGCCAAGGACGTCGTCGACGAGGTTGGTAGTGTGCTCTCCGATCCTGTCGGTGCCATCGGAGGCCTGTTCTCATGACCGAACTGAAGACCCCGGGAATCATCGATTCGGCTGCCGCGCAGCAGGCCGCCCAGCAGTCCGTGGCGGTCGTCGGCGAGCAGGGACCGCTCGCCCTGGGTGCCCTCCCGGACGAGGCGATGGTGGCACTCGTCGGGGATGCCCAGCAGGCCGGTCCCCTGGGCGAGTGGTACAAGGGTCTCGACCCGGCGGAGAAGCAGCTCGCCCAGTCGGCCGCCCTGCGCACGATGACCGCCTTCGACAGCTTCGCCGTGGTCGCCGAGCACGCTGACGGCAACCACGAGTACGAGGTGGCGGAGGCGCTGTTGGCGGCCCTGCACCTGCGGCGGGTCGATGCCTCCCTCGTCGCACAGCGGATGACCGAGGACGGCCAGTCGTGGTTGACCTACCGTCCGGTGGCCGACGGCGTCGTGCTGCGGGAGCTCGTGAGTCCGCAGGGGTACCACGCCTTCCTCCTCACGCCCCCCGACGCACAGGAGCAGGCCGAGTTCCTGCGCTTCCTCGGCGTCACCGACGACTCCGCCGCGAGCGGTGAAGAGCGGGTCGTCACCGAGTCCGACCTCGAGGGTGGGCAGCGACTGGACTTCCTCCGGGGCATCACCCACGTCACCACCCTGGCCCGGCAGCTCGACGACGGGGGCGACCTGACGGTCGTGCACGCCTCGGCCTCCGAGCTGTTCGTCGCCGCGCCGTCGGGGGAGTCCGTCACCTACACGCCCGCAGGGCCGCAGGCCGTCGTCGACCTGTGGCGCGGGTGGGCCGAGGGCGCCACGTCGTGACCGGGGGTCCCACCGTCCCCGCGGCGCGCCCGCTGTTCCACCACGACGGCTCGGCCGCCGCCCAGCAGTACCTGGACGACCTCGTCGCCGCGGTCAGGGACGATCCCGGCCCGGAGCTGGCCGTGTTCAGGGCACGACCGACCGCAGGCTTCCTCACCGCGCTCGTCCTCCCCTTCGTCCTCGTCGCACTCCTGGCCCTCGTCCTCGCCCCGGAACCGCTCATCGCCGTGGTGCCGCTGGCGATCGGGGTCGGTGCGGCACTGGTCTTCGTCGTCGCCGGCCTCCTCGACCGGATCCGGGTGCACGCACACGGCCTCGTCCTGGGCTTCGGGGGGCGGACGGTGATTCCCCTGGAGACCATCGACCCCGGCCGGGTCCACGTCTCGCGGGCCCTCTTCCTCACCCGGCACGCTGCTGCGCCTGCAGGGGCAACCCGGGGAACGGCCGGGCCGATGGTCGTCCTCAACGGGTGGCAGCCGGGCATGCTCGCCGCCAACGTCGCCGGTGCCCCCGACCCCGGTCGGTCGGTCTTCGGGTGGTACCTGCTCGGCGCACGTGACCAGCGCGCCTTCCTCGAGGCCCTGGAGGCGGCCATGCTGGGCGCGGGGCTCGAGTCGGCTCGAGGACTGGCCGAGGAGACCCTGGCGCACCGCGCGGTCAGACCGACCCGTCGCCAGGACGGCGCGCCCCTCTTCCGTGGCCGTCAGACCACCGACCCGCCCCTGGCCGGGGTGCGGAGGTAGCGCCGACGGACTCGTGCGATGTGGCGGGTCGGTCGTAGACTTGCTCACACGATGCCTCACGCCGACAACCCAGACCTGCGCGCGCTCGACGCGATCCCCGACAGCCCCCGAGAGGCCGCGTCCGGCCCGGCCCGGAGCGTGCAGCAGACGATCGTCCTGCCCGACAACGTACCGATGGTCAACCTCCTCGGACCGACCGACGGCTTGCTGCGCACGATGGAGCGAGCCTTCCCCCGGGCCGAGATCCTCGTGCGGGGCAATGAGTTCCGCCTGCGGGGCCCGGAGGCGGACCTCGAGATCATCGACCGGCTCCTGGACGAGCTCCTCGAGATCGTCGAGTCAGGGCAGTCGTTGAATGCCGACGCCGTCGATCGCTCGATCACCATGCTGCGCGGCCAGAGCCGGCAGCGACCGGCCGATGTGCTGACGATGAACATCGTCTCCAACCGGGGACGCGCCATCCGGCCCAAGACGCTGGGCCAGAAGGACTACGTCGACGCCATCGGTGACCACACGGTGATCTTCGGCATCGGTCCCGCGGGGACGGGCAAGACCTACCTCGCGATGGCCAAGGCGGTCGCCGCACTGCAGGCGAAGCAGGTCAACCGGATCATCCTCACCCGCCCGGCCGTCGAGGCGGGCGAGAAGCTCGGCTTCCTCCCGGGCACGCTGGGCGACAAGATCGACCCGTACCTGCGCCCCCTCTACGACGCCCTGCACGACATGATCGACCCCGAGTCGATCCCTCGACTCATGGCGGCGGGCACCATCGAGGTCGCCCCCCTGGCCTTCATGCGCGGTCGCACCCTCAACGACTCCTTCATCATCCTCGACGAGGCGCAGAACACCTCGCCCGAGCAGATGAAGATGTTCCTCACCCGACTGGGCTTCGGCTCGAAGATGGTCGTCACCGGCGACACGAGCCAGGTCGACCTCCCCGGGGGGGTCGAGTCGGGCCTGAAGGTCGTCCAGCGGATCCTCGGGGACGTCGACGGGGTGCACTTCGCCCACCTCGCTGCCGTGGACGTCGTGCGCCACCGACTCGTCGGGGAGATCGTCAATGCCTACGACCGGTACGACGCGACGAAGGGGCCGCACAGATGAGCATCGAGGTCCTCAACGAGAGCGGCCACGGGATCCAGGAGCGCGAGTTCATCGACCTCGCCCGGTACGTCCTCGGCGAGATGAGGGTCCACCCGCGGGCCGAGCTGTGCATCCGGATGGTCGACGAGGACACCATGACGGTCCTGCACGTGCAGTGGATGGACCTGCCCGGACCCACCGATGTCATGAGCTTCCCCATGGACGAGCTCGAGCCCGGTCGCGAGGGCGAGCAACCGCAGGAGGGTGTCCTCGGGGACATCGTGCTGTGTCCCTCCGTCGCGGAGAGCCAGGCCGACGCGGCCGGCCACGCGATGATCGAGGAGATGCTCCTGCTCACGACGCACGGCATCCTCCACCTCCTCGGCTACGACCACGCGGAGCCGGAGGAGGAGCAGGAGATGTTCGAGCTGCAGCGCCAGCTGCTGCTGACCTTCCTCGCGCAACGGGGCCGGGAGAGCGGCGCGTGACCACACTCATCGTCGGCGCGATCATCTCGATCGTCGCCGCCTTCGTGCTCACCCTCATCGACGCCGCGATCGGCTCGGCCTCGCGCGTCGGGGCGGAGCAGGCCGAGAGCGACGGCAAACGCGGAGCCGGGGCCCTGCGCGCCATCCTCGCCGAGAGCGCCGGCCCGATCTCCGTCATCGTCTTCCTGCGCGCCATCGCGGAGGCGAGCGCCGCCGTGCTCATCACGCTCGTCGTGGTGGAGCAGGTCGAGCGCACCTGGGTGGCCCTCGTCATCTCGGTGGGGATCATGGTCGTCGTGACCTTCGTCCTCGTCGGCGTCTCACCGCGCACCCTCGGACAGCAGCACAGCACCTCGATCGCGCTGGTGGCTGCTCCCTTCGTCATCTGGTTGCGCCGCATCCTCGGGCCCTTCGCGCGTCTGCTCGTGACCGTGAGCAATGCCGTGACCCCGGGTGGGGGCTACCGGGACGGGCCCTTCAGCTCCGAGGCGGAGCTGCGTGACCTGCTCGACATGGCAGGGGAGTCCTCGCTCATCGAGGACGAGGAGCGCGACATGCTCCACTCCGTCTTCGAGCTCGGCGACACCCTGGCCCACGAGGTCATGGTCCCGCGCACGGACATGGTCACCATCGAGTCGGACAAGCCGGTGCGCAAGGGCCTGAACCTCTTCATCCGCTCCGGCTTCTCCAGGGTGCCGGTCGTCGGTGAGTCCAGCGACGACATCGTGGGCCTGGTCTACCTCAAGGACGTCGTGCGCGCGGTCCTCGCCGACGAGCGGGCCGTGGAGCGGCCGGTCGAGAAGTTCATGCGACCGGCCCCCTTCGTCCCCGAGAGCAAACCGGTCGACTCACTGCTGCGCGAGATGCAGGTCGAGCAGACCCACGCTGCGATCGTCGTCGACGAGTACGGCGGGACCGCTGGACTGGTGACGATCGAGGACATCCTCGAGGAGATCGTCGGGGAGATCACCGATGAGTACGACCGGGAAGGGCCAGGTGTCGAGGACCTCGGCGAGGAGCGCTACCGCGTCCCCGCGGGCCTGAGCGTCGACGACCTCGCCGAGCTCTACGACGTCGATCTCGAGGACGAGGAGGTCGACACCGTCGGCGGGCTCATCGGCAAGGTCACCGGCCGGGTCCCGATCGTGGGCGCGCGCTGCGAGGTTGCCGGACTCTCGCTGTCGGCTGAGAAGATGTCCGGACGACGGCACCGGATCGCGACCGTCATCGTCGAGCGGGTTGCCGCCGTGGACCCGGCGGCCGGCCACCATCACGAGGAGATCGGGGCATGAGCGTGGACGAGATGCAGTGGAAGGCAGGCTTCGCCTGTCTCGTGGGCCGGCCCAACGCGGGGAAGTCGACCTTGACCAATGCCCTCGTCGGGGACAAGGTCGCGATCACCTCGAGCAAGCCACAGACCACCCGGCACACCATCCGCGGGATCGTCACGCGGGACCACGAGCAGCTGATCCTCGTGGACACCCCGGGGCTGCACAAGCCACGAACCCTGCTGGGGGAGCGGCTCAACGACCTCGTCCGCGAGACCCTTCTCGAGGTCGACGTCATCGGCTTCTGCCTCCCCGCCGACCAGAAGATCGGGCCGGGGGACGGCTTCATCGCCGCGGAGCTCATCGAGCTCCAGCGCGCGAAGAAGGTGCCCGTCGTCGCCATCGCCACCAAGAGCGACACGGTCGACAAGGGGCGCCTCGCGGAGCACCTCATCGCCATCGACCGGCTCGGTGACTGGACGGCGATCGTCCCCTGTTCCGCCGTGCGCGGGGACCAGGTCGAGGACGTGCTGACCGTGCTGGCGGAGCACATGCCGCCCTCTCCCGCTCCGCTGTACCCCGAGGACGTCCTCACCGACGAGCCGGACGAGCGCATGATCGCCGAGCTCGTGCGCGAGGCCGCCCTCGAGGGTGTGCGGGACGAGCTGCCGCACAGCCTCGCGGTGGTCGTCGAGGAGATGGTGCCGCGCGAGGACCGCCCGGACGACTCGCCGATGCTCGACGTGCGTGTCCACGTCTTCGTCGAGCGGGACAGTCAGAAGGCGATCATCATCGGCCGTGGCGGCTCACGCCTGCGGGAGGTCGGTACCCAGGCCCGTGCGGGGATCGAAAAGCTCCTCGGGCAGCGGGTCTACCTCGACCTCCACGTCAAGGTCGCCAAGGACTGGCAGCGCGACCCCAAGCAGATGCAGCGACTGGGATTCTGAGGCCCTCCGGGGGCGCATGATCCACTGCCTCCGGGGCCCACGATCCGCCCCGGACGGGTGTCGATCCTTTTTGTGATCCGAGTTCTGGTGTGCAGGATGGCTGGCGGACACGCCACGAACCAGATTGCGAGGATGGCCGCCGGCAGCGGCCGATTCAAGTATGACAACCGACATCACGTCGACACAAGAGTCACCCCCGCCACGGTCGGAACCCCCCGTCGAGCCCCCGCAGGGGAAGATCATCCCGGCACCCCGGGTCTTCTGGCCCTCGGTGGTGCTCCTCGTCCTCTTCGTCGGGATTGCCCTGATCTGGCCGAAGCAGCTCGACTCGGTGCTCGGCAAGGCCAACGACACGATCATCGGGCAGCTGGGCTGGTTCTACGTCGTCATCGTCGCAGGATTCGTCTTCTGGTCGATCTGGATCGCGGTCTCCCCGATGGGCAGCATCGTGCTCGGCGACCCGGAAGAGGACCCGGAGTACTCGATGCCGTCATGGTTCGCGATGCTCTTTGCGGCCGGGATGGGTATCGGTCTGGTCTTCTGGGGCGTGGCCGAACCGCTGAACCACTACGCCACGCCGCCCCCGGGCACCGGGGGGAGCGAGGCGGCGCGTGCGCGCGAGGCCATGGACACCACCTTCCTCCACTGGGGGCTGCACGCGTGGGCGATCTATGTCGTGGTCGGCCTGGCCGTCGCGTACGCCGTGCACCGCAAGAAGCGCCCGGTGTCGATCCGCTGGGCGCTCGAGCCGATCTTCGGCGACCGGGTCAAGGGCCTTCTTGGTGACTTCATCGATGTCCTCGCGATCCTCGGCACCCTCTTCGGTGTCGCGACCTCCCTCGGCTTCGGGGTCTCCCAGGTCGGCGCCGGCCTGGGACACCTGGGGATCGCGGAGGTCTCGGAGGAGACGGGAAGCGTCTCGACGCTGCTGCTCGTCCTCCTGATCATCGGCATCACCGCCATCGCCGTCGTCTCGGTGGCCAGCGGCGTGGACAAGGGCATCAAGATCCTGTCCAACACCAACATGCTCGTCGCCGGGGCCCTCCTGCTCGTCGTGCTCGTCCTCGGTCCGACGAGCTTCCTCCTCGGAGACTTCGTCCAGCAGATCGGCTCCTACCTGCAGAACTTCTTCAAGCTGGCCTTCCGGACCTTCGCCTTCCAGGGTGGGGACGGTCGGACGTGGCTGTCCGGCTGGACGACCTTCTACTGGGGCTGGTGGATCAGCTGGTCCCCCTTCGTCGGGGTCTTCATCGCCCGCATCTCCCGGGGGCGCACGGTGCGTGAGTTCGTCGCCGGCGTCCTGCTCGTGCCGACGCTCGTCGGGATGCTGTGGTTCTCCGTCTTCGGCGGTTCCGGCCTGCACCGGGAGATCTTCGGTGCGGGGGGCATCATCGACAAGGAGGGCGCCGTGTCCACGGACCTCGCGCTCTTCCAGATGCTCGACGGGTTGCCGGCCTCGACGTTGCTGAGCATCGTCGCGATGTTCCTCGTCATCGTCTTCTTCGTCACCAGCTCGGACTCCGGGTCATTCGTCGTCGACATGCTGGCCTCGGGCGGAAACGCCAACCCGCCGGTGTGGAGCCGCGTCATGTGGGCCACGCTCGAGGGCACGGTCGCTGCGGCCCTGATCGTCGTCGGCGGTGCCGGAGGCACCGGACTGTCGGCACTGCAGACGATGGCCATCCTCATCGCCGCGCCCTTCAGCATCGTCATGATCTTCATGGCGTGGGGTACGGCCAAGGCACTGATCGAGGAGCACGGTGAGATCGTCCACGGACGCCGTCGCCGATTCCGCCGGTCGATCACGCGGGAGGTCAAGGCAGACCTCACCGACTTCATCCGATCGGTGACCCGACGGGAGCGCCGGGACTCCTGACCGCGTCCGTATCGCGGACAGGCTCGTCCGGGGCCCGAACCCGATTGGGGGTTCGGGCCCCGACGCCTATCCTTGGGTCATGCACATCGGAGTCTTTGGAGCCACCGGCCAGGTCGGAAACGTCATGCGGGCGCTGCTCGAGGAGCGGAACTTCCCCGTCACCTCGATCCGCTACTTCGCCTCAGCACGGTCCGCCGGGTCGACCCTGCCGTGGAAGGACCAGGAGGTGACGGTCGAGGACACCGAGACGGCCGACTTCTCCGGACTGGACATCGCGCTGTTCTCCAACGGCGGGAGCGTGAGCAAGGAGTGGGCGCCCAAGGTCGCCGCGGCCGGCGCCACGGTCGTCGACAACTCCAGTGCGTGGCGCAAGGACCCCGAGGTCCCGCTCGTCGTCTCCGAGGTCAACCCCGATGACATCGACGACCTGCCCAAGGGGATCATCGCCAACCCCAACTGCACGACCATGGCCGCGATGCCGGTGCTCAAGCCCCTGCACGACGCGGCCGGTCTCGTCGCCCTGCGCGTCGCGACCTACCAGGCCGTCTCCGGCTCCGGAGGCAAGGGCCTCGTCGAGCTCGACAGCCAGCTGCGGGCGGGCTACGCCTCCGGCGACCCGAAGGACCTCGCCCTGGACGGCTCTGCCGTCACCCTGCCCGCGCCGCAGGTCTACGAGGTCCCCGTCGGCTTCAACGTCGTGCCCGTCGCGGGTGCGGTCCAGGACGATGGCACCCTCGAGACCGACGAGGAGCAGAAGCTGCGCAACGAGTCGCGCAAGATCCTCCACGCCCCCGAGCTGCGCGTCTCCGGCACGTGCGTGCGCGTGCCGGTCTTCACCGGCCACGCCCTGGCGATCCACGCCGAGTTCGACCGGGAGATCACCCCGGAGCAGGCGACGAGCATCCTCGAGGCCGCGGACGGCGTGACGGTCACCGACGTGCCGAACCCGCTGGCCGCGGCCGGTCAGGACGACGTCTTCGTCGGCCGCATCCGCGCCGACCAGTCCGTGGTCGAGGGCAAGGGTCTGACCCTCTTCGTCGCCGGGGACAACCTGCGCAAGGGCGCGGCCCTGAACGCGGTCCAGATCGCGGAGGCGATCGTCGCCCGCCAGGGCTGAGCGGCACGAGCCGCACGAAGGGGCCGGTCAGTTGCCTCGCGAGCGTGCAGGAGCGTGGTCGGCTGCGCAGTCACCTCGTAGCCGACTCGGCCCGGACCGGCGAGCCACGCGTGCCACCCCCTGCATCTCCTCGGATGGAGGCGGTGGGCCCTTGGCACGCGGACACCAAGAGTGCTGCGTGACGCACTCGTTCCGCCAGCGTTGTCGGTGGTCGGTGCCATGGTGGATCCATGACGGCGACGGTGACGTGGAGCGAGCAGGGGATCCTTCCCGGGCTGCGTGACGCGCTGCGCTCGATGGTGGGCGCAAGCGGTGACGGCGAGAGGGCGTGGCAGCTCGGAGCCGCCGAGGTCGAGGAGGGCCTCGCGGCGGTGGGCGAGCTGCGCCAGCTGCTCGACGTCGCCGAGGTCACGCTCGTGCGCGAGGGCGTCAGCCGCGGCCTGCCGAAGGACGCCTCGTGGTCCGACCACGACTGGGTGACCCGTGCGGAGAGCAGCCGGGCGCCGTCACCGCGGACCCGGCACGTCTCCGGTGTGCTCAGGGTGGCGAAGGGGGAGCGCCTGACCTCCGTGGTGGCCTCCTTCGCGGCCGGGGAGTGCTCGCTCGGCACGGCCGACCAGCTAGTGCGGTTCGAGGCGCAGGTGGCCCCGGTCGCCGACCCGACGATGGTGGCCGCTGACCTGGCAGCGCTGACCGAGTCGGCCTGTGACGACGTCGTCCCGACCGGGCCCGACGGGCGTGGGCGGCTGCGCGTGCCGGGCCTGACCGAGAAGGAGCTGGCTGTCGCCATCACCCACGCCGGGAGGCTGTTGAAGCCGGCGCCGGACCTGGAGCGGGAAGACCGGCGGGCCAAGGCCGCTCGGTCGCTCGTGAAGAGTCCGGGACCGGCAGGGATGAGTGCCTACAAGCTGACCCTCGACCCGGAGGGCGCGGCCGTTATCGACGCGGCGATCAGCGCCCTGTCCGCCCCGGTCAAGGGGCCCGAGGGGGAGTGGGACGATCGCCCCGCGCGCCGCCGTCGAGCCGACGCCCTCATCGACATCGTCCGCCGCGGGGTGTCCGCACCCGGCGAGGCGCCGAAGACCGACAAGGCGCAGGTGCAGGTGACGATCCCGCTGGCGACGCTCCTCGAGGGCGTCCACGGCGGCGGCGTGACACCGACCGGTGAGGTCCTGCCGCCGAGCGTCGTGCGGCGGATGGCCTGTGATGCCGGCATCCTGCCCGTGGTCCTCGGCGGGCGGGGCGAGGTCCTCGAGATGGGGCGCTCCGTGCGGCTCTTCACTCCGGGACAGCGACGCGCCGTCTGGCTGCGCGATGGCTCGTGCACCTTCCCCGGATGCACCGTGCCCGCCCAGTGGTGCGACGCCCACCACGTCGACTGGTGGTCCCGCGGCGGCGGCACCGACGTGTCCAACGCGGCCCTGCTCTGCCAGCGGCACCACACGAAGGTGCACGCCCACGACCTCACCGCCACCATCACCGACACCGGCGTGACCTGGCACCGGTAGCGACCACGCCCCGAGCCCCGCCCTCTCGGACGGGGCCATCCGGCATGGGCTCCCTCAGCGCAACCAGCTGTTGCCGACGATCCCGCCCCACCAGCGACCGACGCCCCAGGTGTCACCGGCGAGGCCGTAGGCCGCGGCGAGCAGCACGATCGCCTCGATCCAGTGGCTGTCGGTGATCGGGTTGACGAAGCCCATGTTGGCCTGGCCGATCGGGATGAGCGCGACGTACATGAAGGCCAGCAGGAGCGTGCCGCTCCACGCGGCGAGCTTCAGTCCGGCACCGACCATCATCGCCACGCCGATGGCCAGGAGCCCGATCATGGAGAGCCAGTCTGCCCACGGGCCGGAGATGCTCTGGAAAAAGCCGGCGGTGGGCCCCTCGAGGCCCGCGATGAAGCCCTGTGCGGGCTGGCCGCCGTCGATCCAGGCCCGCTTCGCCGCAGGGTCGCAGAGGCGACGATGTCCTCCTGGTAGAGGACGGAGCCGTCGTGCGCCTCCTGGTGGCGACGTTCAGAGGACTTCGTGGTCATGGTGTTCACAGTCGCCGTCCGGAATATGACCGCCGTGATCCCCGCCACGACGACGCGCTACGGTGGTCTCATGCGCACGGATCTCCTCCTTCTCCGCCGCGACGAGGCCTGACACACCGGCCACCTCGTCGCGGAGTTCGTGGTGCCGACCCAGTGACCACCGACGTGACGAAGGACAGAGCATGATCCATTCCCAGCAGCCCACCTCGATGCCGGTGCGCAAGTACGTCCCCTTCCAGGACCAGATCAGCGTCGAGCTGCCGGACCGGACGTGGCCCGACCGGGTGATGACCCGCGCCCCGCGCTGGTGCGCGGTCGACCTGCGCGATGGCAACCAGGCACTCATCGACCCGATGGACGCCGACCGCAAGCTGCAGATGTTCCAGCTGCTCGTGCGGATGGGCTACAAGGAGATCGAGGTCGGGTTCCCCAGCGCGAGCGAGACCGACTACAACTTCTGCCGTGAGCTCATCGACGGGGGCCACATCCCCGACGACGTGACGATCCAGGTGCTCACCCAGTGCCGCGACCACCTCATCGAGAAGACCTTCGACGCCATCGCCGGCAGCCGACAGGCAATCGTCCACTTCTACAACTCGACCTCGGTGCTCCAGCGTCGCGTCGTCTTCAACTCCGACCAGGACGGCATCGTCGACATCGCCCTGCAGGGCGCGCGCCTGTGCAAGAAGCTCGAGGAGGGTGTCCCCGACACCGACGTCTACTACCAGTACTCGCCCGAGTCCTACACCGGCACCGAGCTCGACTTCGCTGCCCGCATCTGCAACGAGGTCATCGACGTCATCGACCCGACGCCGGACCACAAGATGATCATCAACCTGCCGGCGACCGTCGAGATGGCCTCGCCCAATGTCTACGCGGACTCGATCGAGTGGATGAGCCGCCACCTCGAGCGGCGCGAGTCGATCATGCTCTCCCTGCACCCCCACAACGACCGTGGTGAGGGCGTGGCCGCCGCCGAGCTCGGCTACCTGGCCGGCGCCGACCGCATCGAGGGGTGCCTCTTCGGCAACGGTGAGCGCACCGGCAACGTCGACCTCGTCACGCTGGGCATGAACCTCTTCAGCCAGGGCATCGACCCGCAGATCGACTTCTCCCAGATGGACGAGCTCCGTCGGACCGTCGAGCACTGCACCCAGCTGCCGGTCCACCCGCGTCACCCCTGGGGCGGTGACCTCGTCTACACGGCCTTCTCCGGGTCGCACCAGGATGCGATCAAGAAGGGCTTCGACGACATGGAGGCCCGGGCGAAGGAAGCCGGCACCGACGTCAACGGCATCGACTGGGGCGTGCCCTACCTGCCGATCGACCCGCACGACATCGGCCGCTCCTACGAGGCCGTCGTCCGCGTCAACAGCCAGTCCGGCAAGGGTGGCGTCTCCTACCTGCTCAAGTCCGAGGTCGGCCTGGAGCTGCCGCGGCGTCTGCAGATGGAGTTCTCCGCGGTCGTGCAGCGCCGGACCGACACCGACGGCGGTGAGCTGAGCGGCCTCGCCCTGTGGCAGGACTTCTCCGACGAGTACCTGCACAGCGAGGACGAGGACGGCTGGGGTCGCTTCCAGCCGGTGCGCACCACACTCACCGGTGAGGACGACGGGCTCGACCGCATCGAGGGCCACATCCTCGACCACGGCCGGGAGGTCCCGATCTCCGGCAGCGGCAACGGCCCGATCGCCGCCTTCCTCGACGCCCTCGCGCCCCTGGGCATCGACGTGCGTGTGCTCGACTACGCCGAGCACGCGCTGTCCGCCGGTGGCGACGCACGCGCCGCCGCCTACGTCGAGTGCGCCGTCGGCGAGCGGGTCCTGTGGGGCGTCGGCCTGCACGACTCGATCGTCAAGGCCTCGCTGCGCGCGATCCTCTCCGCGGTCAACCGCGCCGAGCGGGACGCCGCCACCGAGGGGTGAGGCTCAGCGCACCCCGGCGACGCGGAACTGGATCGACACGCGTGGTCCCACCGCGGCACTCGTCTTGGGCACAGCGTGGTCCCAGGTGCGCTGGCACGCGCCACCCATGACGACGAGGTCTCCGTGCCCGAGCGAGACCCGCTGGGAGGCACCGCCGTCCCGCGGCCGCAGGGCGAGGTGGCGGGCCGACCCGAGGGAGACGATCGCGACCATCGTGTCCTCGTCCCGGCTGCGGCCGATCCGATCGCCGTGCCAGGCGACGGAGTCGCTGCCGTGACGGTAGAGGCACAGTCCCGCGGTGACGAAGGGCTCGCCCAGTTCTTGGGCGTACTGCGCGGACAGTCGCCGGCGCATCTCGTCCAGGAGTGGATCGGGGAGCGCATCGTCACCCTCGTAGAAGCACGTCAGTCGTGGCACGTCGACGACGGAGTCGTACATCTGCCGACGCTCCGCGCGCCACGGGACCTCGTGCAGCAGCGTGTCGAGCACGTCGTCGGTGCCGCAGGCCCAACCGGGGACGAGGTCGAGCCATGAGGACTCGTCGAGGAAGCGGCGGTGCCGTCGGTCGAGGTCACCGAGCGTGGGGGTCTCGGCCGTGTCGAAGAGCGAGGACTGGAGCGCCTGCATGCCTCGAGCGTAGCAGGGCGTCGAACGCCTGTTCGAGGCCTTGCACTCGGTGTGGGGGTGCGTGTCGCTGGGAATCGCGCAGCCGATGGCTGAGAATGACCCCATGCCCCTCTACCGCGAGTCCGGGGTCGTGCTGCGCACCCACAAGCTGGGTGAGGCCGACCGGATCATCACCGTGCTCACCCGCGGGCGCGGCAAGATCCGCACCGTGGCGAAGGGGGTCCGCCGCACCCGCTCGAAGTTCGGCGCCCGTCTCGAGCCCGGGATGCACGTGGACCTCCAGTGCTACGAGGGGCGCAACCTCGACACGGTGACGCAGACCGAGTCGCTCGACGCCTGGGGCGACGTCCTCGCCCGCGACTACCGCCGCTGGACCGCCGCGGCGGCGATCCTCGAGACGGCCGACCGGCTCACCGAGGAGCACGAGCCGGCCGTGCAGCAGTACCTCCTGCTCGCCGGTGCGCTGCGCTCGCTGGCCCAGGCCGACCACGCACCCGAGCTCGTGCTCGATGCCTACCTGTTGCGCGCCCTCGCGGTCGCCGGGTGGGCGCCGAGCTTCCACGACTGCGCCCGCTGCGGGGAGCAGGGGCCGCACCGCTCCTTCCACGTCGCCTCCGGCGGGGTGCTGTGCCGCAGCTGCCGCATCCCCGGAGCCCTGGCGCCCGCGCCGGAGACCCTCGACCTGCTGGCCGCGCTGCTCGCCGGTGACTGGGTCCTCGCCGACGGCTCCCTCGAGCGGCACCGCCGCGAGGGGTCGGGTCTGACCTCGGCCTTCCTCCAGTGGCACCTCGAGCGCGGGGTGCTCTCCCTTCGTCACGTCGATCGCACCCCACCGCAGAGGACCGGATGAGTCGCTACGCCACCCCCTTCGCCCACCCGAGCGGCGCCACGCCGCCACCGGTACCCGCCGACCTCGTGCCCGGGCACGTCGCGATCGTCATGGACGGCAACGGCCGGTGGGCCAACCAGCGGGGGCTGGCGCGGACCAAGGGCCACGAGGCGGGGGAGGGCGCCCTGCTCGATGTCGTCGCCGGCGCGCTCGACATCGGCGTGACCCACCTGTCGACCTACGCCTTCTCGACGGAGAACTGGCGCCGGTCCCCGGACGAGGTGCGCTTCCTCATGGGCTTCAACCGGGACGTCATCCGCCGCCGACGCGACCAGCTGCACTCCTGGGGGGTGCGCATGCGCTGGGTCGGGCGTCGGCCCAAGCTGTGGGGCTCGGTCATCAAGGAGCTCGAGACCGCGCAGGAGATGACCCGGGACAACGACGCGATGACGCTGTACTTCTGCGTCAACTACGGCGGACGGGCGGAGATCGCCGATGCCGTCAGGGGCATCGCCCAGGACGTCACGGCCGGTCGCCTCAAGGGCTCGCGCATCGACGAGCGGACGATCGCCCGCTACCTCAGCGAGCCGGACATGCCCGACGTCGACCTTTTCCTGCGCAGCTCCGGTGAGCAACGCACGAGCAACTTCCTGCTGTGGCAGGCCGCCTACGCGGAGATGGTCTTCCAGGACACGTTGTGGCCGGACTACGACCGCCGTCACCTCTGGGAGGCCATCGAGACCTACGCGCGCCGCGATCGCCGGTACGGCGGAGCCGTGGACGCTCCGACGACGGGCTGACGAACGGGGGTCAGCCCTCGGCGCCGCACGGTGCGCACCGGCCGAAGAGCTCCAGGGTGTGGGCGACGTCGGTGAAGCCGTGGGCGGCACTGACCGAGGCCGCCCACCGCTCGACGGCAGGGCCCTCGATCTCCACCGTGCGGCCGCAGTCGCGGCAGACCAGGTGGTGGTGGTGCCCGGTGCTGCACCGACGGAAGGCCTGCTCCCCGTCGCCGGTGCGCAGGGTGTCGACGAGGTCCTCCTCGACCATCGCCTGCAGGGTCCTGTAGACCGTCGCCAGGCCGATCTTGTCGCCGCGGGCATGGAGGCTCGCGTGGATCTCCTGCGCCGAGCGGAACTCCTCGTAGCGCTCCAGGTCGGCCTCGATGGCGGTGCGCTGCTTCGTGGGGCGGCGGGTGCGGATGTCGTTCACCGCTGGCTCCCTTCGAGAGTGGACCGGGGCTCCGGGTGGTCGGGGTCGTGCTCGTCCCAGTGGTCCCCGTGGCGGGCGTGCCGGTGGCCGTCGTGGAGGTAGTCGACGTGGTCCCCGTGGAGGAGGACCTCGTGGCCGCACTCCTCCCAGTGCACGTGCTCGTGTGCCTCGGCCGCGCGGTGCCGACGGTGGCGCAGCGCCTGTACGAGGCCCGCGCCACCAGCTGACAGGACGAAGGCGGTGATGGCCAGCAGCACGATTGTCGCGCCCGACGGGGTATTGGCGTAGAAGCTCGTCACCACCCCACCGGCACTCGTGACCAGGCCGACGAGGACCGCCCACGCGAGGCTGCCGCGGAAGGAGCGACCGAGGTGCTGCCCGGTGGCGTTGGGCAGGATCATCAGCGCGCTGATGAGCAACAGGCCGATGACCCGCATCGAGATGACGACGGTGACCCCGGTGAGCACCGCCAGCAGGATGTTCGTCGCGAGGACCGGCAGCCCCGAGGCGCGCGCGTACTCCTCGTCCTGGGCCACCGCGAAGAGTCGCTCGCGCAACACGAGCACGGTGACGAGGACGACGGCGGCGAGGACGGCGAAGGCGATGAGGTCGCTTCGCGACACCGTGTTGAGGGCGCCGAAGAGGTAGCCCTGCAGGTTGGTCGAGGATCCTTGGGGCGCCTTGGCCATGGTGACGACGCCCGCAGCGATGCCGCCGTAGAACATCACCGCCAGGGCGAGGTCGCCCCCGGTACGCCCCCAGTGGCGCAGCAGCTCGATCGCCACGGCGGCGAGGACGACGACGATGAGCGCGGTGAGCACGGGGGAACTGCCCGTCAGCACGCCGATGCCGACGCCAGCGAGGGCGACGTGGCCCATCCCGTCGCCGATGAGCGACATCCCACGTTGGACGAGGAAGACCCCGACCAGTGGCGCCGAGGCGCCGACGAGCAGGGCGGCGATGAGGGAGTTGCGCATGAACTCCAGGCTGAACAGGTCGATCATCGGGGGCCCCCCTTCGTCGGCAGCATCGTCGTCGGGACGGAGGAGGGGGCCGGTGCGTCCTCGTTCGCGTGGTGGGCCTTCGTCACGTCCAGCGCATCGACCCCCCGGGGTGGGCCGTCGTAGGCGAGCCCGCCGCCGCGAACGACGACTGCCCGGGTGACGAGGTCGGCGAGCGGACCGAGCTCGTGGGTGACGACGACGAGGGTCGCGCCGCGCTCGACGAGGCGGCGCATCACTGCGCCGAGGACCTGCTGGTGCCCCTGATCGACGCCGGCGGTCGGCTCGTCCATGAGGAAGACCTCGGGCCGGCTGGCGAGCGCCCGGGCGATGAGCACCCGGCGCTGCTGGCCTCCTGAGAGGGTGGCCACGTCGTGGTCGCCGAGATCGCCGAGGCCGACGACGGACAGGCTCTCGGCGACCTGTGCCCGGTTGTCGACCGAGCGGATGCGCCAGGGCGCCCACCAGGGAGTGCGCACGGTGCGGCCCATGGTGACGATCTCTGCGGCGGTGGCCCTGACGGCCGAGGCGAGGGTGTGCCGCTGCGGCACGTAGCCGATGGCCGCGCGAGCGGCGCGCGATCCGGTCGGCGCGCCGAGCACGCGCGCGCTGCCGCCGTGCTGCTCGGCAAGGCCGACGAGGCCCTTGACAAGGGTGGACTTGCCGGACCCGTTGGGGCCGAGCACGGCGACGACCTCGCCCCGGGCGATCGTCAGGTCGACGCCGGTGACGACGGTGCGGCCCGCGTAGCCGAAGGAGGCCCCTCGCAGCTCGATGACCGCCCCCGCGGAGGCGACCTCCGCTCCGGTGGGGTCGTCGGCGTGGTTCACGTGCACTCCTGTCCCTCTTGCACGGTGGCGAGGTTGCTGCGCATGACCTCGAAGTAGTCGGAGCCGGCAGACTCGTCGGTGATCCCCTCGATCGGGTCGAGCACGGCGACCTGTGCACCACCGTCACGGGCGATGGTGTCGGCGAGGTCGCTCGGGACGAGAGTCTCAGCGTAGACGGTGGAGACCTGCTTCTCCTTGACGTACGCGATGAGGTCGGCCATCTCCGAGGGGCTCGGCTCGGCATCAGGGGTGACTCCCGAGACGGAGACCTGGTGGAATCCGTACCGGTCGGCGAAGTACGCGAAGGCAGCGTGTCCGGTGACGAGGTCCGGCTGCGTGCAGTCCTCGAGTCCGGACTTCAGCTCGGAGTCGAGATCGGAGAGCTCGTCGGTGAAAGCCTTGGCGTTGGCGCGGTAGTCGGCGGCGTGGTCCGGGTCCGTCTCGGCCAGCTGCTCGGCAATGGCGTCGGCGACCTTGCCGTACCGGATCGGATCGAGCCAGAAGTGCGGGTCCTGGCCACCGTCGTCGTGACCCTCGCCGTGGCCGTGGCCGTGGCCGTGGTCGTCGCCCGGCTCTGCCTCCTCGTCCGGGGCCCCGATGTCGAGCTGTGCCGCGTCCGAAACATCGAAGGCGTTGTCCCCCACGTCCTTGACCGCGTCGTCGATGGCGGGCTGGAACCCGGCGAGGTAGACGAGCTGGTCGGCCCGACTCACCTCAGCGGTCTGCTGGGGGGTGAGCTCGAGGTCGTGTGGCTCGGCTCCCGGCCGGGTGAGGTTCGAGACGTCGACGTACTCACCCCCGACCTGGCTCGCGGCGTATTCGAGCGGGTAGAAGGTGGTGGCGACCGTGACCTTGCCTTCGGCGCCGGTCGAGTCGTCTCCCGATCCGCACGCCGAGACGGCGAGCGCGAGAGCGGACGAGGCGAGAAGGGCTCGAGAGAGGGTCATGAGAACGATTCTCACAAGAGATGAGAATCGTTGTCAATTCAGCGCGGGATGGCCTTGGCGACCGTCAACGCGAGGACGAGGGCGATGACCGCGACGCGCATCAGCCGCTCGCTCGGCCGCAGGCGGGGCCAGCTCAGGGCGAGCATCCACGCGAGGAAGAGGACGACGACCCCGAGGGGGATCGCTCCCCAGGATCCGAGGAACCCGCCGAGGACGACGAGCGCGAAGACGAGGAGCACCGGGACGAACGGGGGCAGCCCGGCGAGGAAGCGAGTTGCCGGCAGGCTGGCGCGCTCGAAGGCATTCGTCGCGACGGGTTCGGGGCGAGGCTGTGGGGGTGTCGACACCCCCACAGGGTAGGTGGCCCGATGCGGTTCCTCGACAGCGTCCCGGATAGCCTCTCCCACATGGCCAAGCAGACCTCCACCGTGGACACCGTCGTCAACCTGTGCAAGCGCAGGGGCTTCGTCTTTCCCTGCGGCGAGATCTATGGCGGGACGAGGTCGGCGTGGGACTACGGGCCCCTGGGCGTCGAGCTGAAGGAGAACATCAAGCGCCAGTGGTGGCGGTCGATGGTCACCGGTCGCGACGACGTCGTCGGCCTCGACTCCTCGATCATCCTGCCGCGCGAGACCTGGGTCGCCTCCGGCCACGTCGGCACGTTCACCGACCCGCTGACCGAGTGCCGCAACTGCCACAAGCGGCACCGCCAGGACCACCTGCAGGAGGCCGTGGCCGACAAGGCGGCGAAGAAGGGCGAGACCGTCGACCCGGACGACGTGCCGATGAGCGAGATCGCCTGCCCGGACTGCGGCACCCGCGGCCAGTGGACCGAGGCCCGCGAGTTCAACATGATGCTCAAGACCCACCTCGGGGTCATCGAGGACGAGTCGGGGCTGCACTACCTGCGCCCCGAGACCGCCCAGGGCATCTTCATCAACTTCAACAACGTCCTGCAGACCTCCCGCAAGAAGCCGCCCTTCGGCATCGCGCAGACGGGCAAGTCCTTCCGCAACGAGATCACCCCGGGGAACTTCATCTTCCGCACGCGTGAGTTCGAGCAGATGGAGATGGAGTTCTTCGTCAAGCCGGGCGAGGACGAGGAGTGGCACGAGTACTGGCTCGCGGAGCGGACGCAGTGGTACATCGATCTCGGGATCAACCCGGACAACCTGCGGCACTTCGAGCACCCGAGCGAGAAGCTGAGCCACTACGCCAAGCGCACCGTCGACATCGAGTACCGCTTCAACTTCGCCGGCACCGAGTGGGGTGAGCTCGAGGGCATCGCCAACCGCACCGACTTCGACCTGAGCAGCCACAGCAAGCACTCCGGCACGGACCTGTCCTTCTTCGACCAGGCGAACGACGAGAAGTACACGCCCTACGTCATCGAGCCGGCGGCCGGTCTCTCCCGCTCGATCATGACCTTCCTCGTCGACGCCTACGCCGAGGACGAGGCACCCAATGCGAAGGGGGGCGTGGACAAGCGCACCGTCCTGCGCCTCGACCACCGGCTGGCGCCCGTCAAGGCGGCCGTGCTGCCGCTGTCGCGCAACGCCGACCTCTCCCCGAAGGCCCGCGACCTGGCGGCGCAGCTGCGCAAGAACTGGAATGTCGAGTTCGACGACGCGCAGGCCATCGGCAAGCGGTACCGCCGTCAGGACGAGATCGGCACCCCCTTCTGCATCACGGTCGACTTCGACACCCTCGAGGACAACGCGGTGACGATCCGCGAGCGTGACTCGATGGCGCAGGAGCGCGTCTCGATCGACCAGGTCGAGAGCTACCTCGCCCCGAAGCTGCTCGGCTCCTGATCGACATGACCGGGGCGACGGGCCCGATTCGGCTGCTCCTCATCCACGGCAGCCGGCTCAACGCCGCGTCCTGGATCCCCCTCGAGGAGGCCCTCCTCGGACGGCTCGTCTGCGATCACCTCGATCTGCCCGGCCACGGTGAGGCGCGGCGGACCCGCTTCACGATCGACGGTGCCCTCGACGTCGTCGGCGAGGGGGTCGAGGCCCTCGACCCTGCTCGCCACCGCATCGTCCTCGCGGGCCACAGCCTCGGCGGCTATGTCGCCATGGAGTGGGCGGCGCGCCACCCGGGAGTCCTCGCCGGCCTCGTGCTCATGGGCTCGACAGCCCAGCCGTCCTCGCGGCTGGCGGGGATCTACCGGGCCTTCGGCAGTGCCCTGCGCACCGGCCTCGAGGACGAGAGGCGGGCCGCGTCGATCCGCGAGTCGGACGCCGGGTCGTTGCGCCGGATCATCGGCCCGCGGACCGCGCAAGCGGTTCTCGACCGGGGAGCCGGCCTGGACGCGATCCCGGATGCCTGGGACGCGGTCATCGACGAGGTCGATCTTCGGAGACTGTCCGAGGTCGACGTACCGGTGCTCGCGATCAATGGTGAGTACGACCAGTTCCGGGTCGGGGAGAGTCTCGCCCGGCGGCTGCGCCACGACCTCGAGGTGGTGCACATCCCGGGGGCCACGCACTTCGCACCGATGACCCACCCCGCGCCGATCGCGACGGCCATCTGCTCCTTCGCCGCATCCCTGCCCCCCTCCTGACGCCGAGCCTCATCCCCCGGTGGCGACAGGCCGGGTCGGGTCGGTGACCCAGTGGCTCCAGCTGCCGACGTAGACGGCGGCCCGGATGCCGATCTCGTGGAGGGCGAGTGCGGTGTGGGCGGCCGTGACGCCGGAGCCGCAGTACGCGCCGACGGCGACGTCGCTCGTGACCCCCGCGGCCGCGAAACGCTCCCGCAGCTCGTCGGGGGAGCGCAACCGCCCGTCGTCGGTGAGGAGATGGCCCATCGGGACGTTGACGGCGCCGGGGACGTGACCGGCGACCGGGTCGATGGGCTCGACCTCCCCGCGGAAGCGCTCGGGGGCCCTCGCGTCGACGAGGACGCCTGCGTCGGTGAGGGCGGCGGCGCCGTCGGCGGTCAGGACCGGTGCCGAGCACGAGCGGACCGTGACCGACCCCGGGGTGGGGGAAACGGCCCCGGCGGAGACCGCACCCCCTGCGCCACGCCAGGCGGCGAGCCCGCCGTCGAGGACGCGGACGTCTGCCAGCCCGGCCCACCGGAGCACCCACCACGCGCGGGCCGCTGCGAGGGAGCTCGCCTGGTCGTAGACGACGACGGCCGAGTCGTCGTCAACCCCGGCGGCGCGCAGCCCCTCCTGGAGCACTGCAGGATCGGGAAGGGGGTGGCGCCCGTCCGCTCCCGGCTCGCCGGCGAGCACGGCGTCCAGATCGACGAAGGGTGCCCCGGGAAGATGCGCGGCGGCATAGCAGCCGGGGCCCTCGCCGGTGAGCGTGAACTGCACGTCGAGGACGACGAGGCCGGGCCGGCCGATCTCCTGCTGCAGGTCCGTCGGGGTGATCAAGGCGCTCATGGGGTCTCCGTCTCGGGGGTCGGTGGCGTCGGACGCGGTCTGATGGGCACCTCGTAGCCACCGAAGTCGTCGTAGGCGCGGGGGTCCTCCCGCGGCTCGAGGTGGATGGTCACCTGCAGGTCCGGGTGCTCGGCCGCGATGGCCTGCTCGATCTCCTCGACCGCGTCGTGGGCGCGGCGCACCGACCAGGTGCCCGGGACGAGGACGTGGAACTGCGCGAAGGAGATGTGTCCGGCCACGCGGGTGCGCAGGCCGTGGACGTCGATGTCCTCCGTGCGCAGGGCGGCAAGCATCTCGGCGAGGTCGGCGTTCTCCTCGGGGGTCAGGGCCGCATCCATGAGGGCATTGCCGGACTCGTCCATGAGCCGCCATCCGGTGAGCAGGATGTTCGCCCCGACGAGCAGGGCGACGACCGGGTCGAGCCACTCGATCCCGGTGACGACGACGAGGACCACGCCGACGAGCACCCCCACCGAGGTCCAGACATCGGTCAGCAGGTGCCGACCGTCCGCCTGGAGTGTGACCGACCGGTGCCGGCGCCCGGCGCGGAGGAGCACGAGGGCCACGACGCCGTTGATGACCGACGCGATGACCGAGATGCCCAGGCCGGTGCCGGCCGACTCGATGGCGCGTGGGTCGAGCAGGCGACCGATCGCCTGCCAGATGATGACTGCCGCGGCGACGACGATCATCGCGCCCTCGACCGCGGCGGAGAAGTACTCGGCCTTGGAGTGCCCGAAGTGGTGGTCATCGTCCGCGGCGCGGCCGGCGACCCTGAGGGCCGCGAGGGCGGCGACGGCGGCGACGAGGTTGACGATGGACTCGGCCGCGTCGGCGAGCAACCCGACGGAGCCGGTGATCCACCAGGCGCCGGTCTTGAGAGTGATCGTCGTCAGGGCTGCGGCGATCGACAACCAGGCGAACTTCTCGAGGTGGCTGCGCGTCGTGGTGCTCATGTCGCGAGAGTCACCAGGGCGGTGATGACGATGCCGGGGGCCAGGATCAGCGCGAGCAGGACCCAGCCGAGCGGACGGCCGAAGTTGATCGTCACCCCGACCCCGGTCCGCTTGGGGACGAAGACGGCCGGCTCGTCCGGGTTGGCGTAGATGATCCCCCACGTCCAGTGGTCGCGGTCGACGTCGGCTCCCTCCTGGGGGCCGGCCCGCACCGATTCGACGGCGATCCAGCCGCAGACGGCAAGGGTCGCCCCGAGGAAGACCCAGATCCCCCACGGTGGGGGCACGGCACCCGCGTCGAGGTTCCCGGCGATCGACTCCACGGCGGCGCCGCCGCCGACGACGGCCCCGAGCGCGCCGAGAGCGTGGACCATCCGCGGCATCCGGGCGGGAACCAGGAGGGTGGCGGCGAAGATCCCGAGCGCCCCGATCTGCCCGATCGCCACGGGCATGAGGACCCGCGCGTAGGTGCGTTCGCCGAAGGCGTCGGGCTGCCCGCCGGCCCCGAAGTGCGTCGGGTAGGGGTCCGGGAGCGCGTCGAACCGCACGAGGGCGACGAGGACGGCCAGGGCACCCAGCACCAGGGACAGCGCCGCCCACGGGAGCACCCGACGAGCGGACCGGGCGGGAGTGGCAGCCATCCGTCGATTGTCCCCTCTTGCGCCTCCGGTGCGACAATGGCCGCGTCATGACGACCCTGACCCACCCCACGGACACCGCCCACGCCACCGGCGAACGGGTGCTGCCTCCCCTTCGCCTCGGCCGGCACGTCATCGACTCGCCGGTCGTCCTCGCCCCGATGGCCGGTATCACCAACCGCGCCTTCCGCCGCCTGTGCCGAGAGGCCGGCGACGCGGGACTCGCCGCGAGCGGACTCACCGGCGCACACAGCCTCTACGTCAACGAGATGGTCACCTCCCGCGCGCTCGTCGAGCGCAGCCCGGAGACGATGCGCCTGATCGAGCACGACGAGGAGGAGGTGCCGCGCAGCGTGCAGCTCTACAGCGTCGACCCGGCCACGACCGCTGCGGCGGTGCGGATGCTCGTGACCGAGGAGCGCGCCGACCACATCGACCTCAACTTCGGCTGCCCGGTCCCGAAGGTCACCCGCAAGGGGGGCGGCGCGGCGCTGCCGTGGAAGCGGGACCTCTTCCGGGCCATCGTCTCCGCGGCGGTCACCGAGGGCGCGAAGGGCGGTGTCCCCGTGACGATCAAGATGCGCACCGGGATCGACGACGAGCACCTGACCTATCTCGAGGCAGCCACGGCCGCGGTCGAGGAGGGTGTCGCCGCCGTGGCGTTGCACGCCCGCACCGCGAGCCAGGCCTACTCGGGGTCGGCCGACTGGTCGCGCATCCGGCTCCTGAAGGAGACGATCACCTCGGTGCCGGTCCTCGGCAACGGCGACATCTGGTCGGCGGAGGACGCCCTGGCGATGGTCGAGCAGACGGGGTGCGACGGGGTCGTCGTCGGTCGCGGCTGTCTGGGTCGTCCCTGGCTCTTCGCCGACCTCGCGGCCGCCTTCGCCGGGACCCAGGTGCGGGTCCGCCCGAGCCTGGGCGAGGTGGGGGAGACCCTGCGTCGGCACGCCGAGCTGCTCACCGACTTCTACGCCGGCGACGAGCTGCGCGCCTGCCGCGACATCCGCAAGCACATCGCGTGGTACCTCAAGGGCTTCCCGGCCGGGTCGAGCGTGCGCAACCAGCTCGCGCTCGTCGACTCCCTCGCGGCTCTGGACGACCTCATCGCCACCCTCGACCCCGACACCCCGTGGCCGGGGGAGGCCGCTGAGGGGCAGCGCGGTCGCGCCGGCTCCTCCCGGGTCGTCGCGCTCCCGGAGAACTGGCTGGCCAGCCGCGTACTCGACGCCGCCCAGGGCGAGCAGGTCGCCCAGGCCGAGCTGTCCGTCTCCGGCGGTTGAGGCTCACCCGACGACGACGAGCAGGTCACCCCCTTCGACCTGCTGGCGGGCACCGACGGCGACCCGGCTGACCGTCCCCGCCTCGGAGGTCGTGATCGAGGCCTCCATCTTCATCGCCTCGATCGTGGCGACGGTGGCGCCTGCCTCGACCGCGTCACCCTCACCCACCTGCAGGGTCACGACTCCGGCGAAGGGGGCCGCCACCTGGCCGGCGGCGTCCGGGTCGGCCTTCTCGGCCGCCACGGCCTCCGCCTCGACGGTCCGGTCGCGCACCTGCACCGGACGCAGCTGGCCGTTGACGGTGCCCATGACGGTGCGCATGCCGAGCTCGTCCGGCTCGCTCACCGAGCTGAGGCTCAGGGTGAGGGTCTTGCCCGGCTCGATCTCGACCTCGTGCTCCTCGCCCTGCTCCAGGCCGTGCAGGAAGAGGCTCGTGTCGAGCACGGAGGTGTCGCCGAAGGAGGAACGAGCGGCGTGCATCTCCTCGGTCGGCCCCGGGAAGAGCAGCTCGTTGAGGGTCTCGCGCGGCCTCTCCCGCAGCGCCTCCTCCTGCTCGCTCGTGAGATCGACGCTCGGGGGCTGCTCCCGCCGCCCCTGGAGGGCCTTCGTGCGGAAGGGCTCCGGCCAACCACCCGGGGGGTCGCCCAGGTCGCCCCGCAGGAAGCCGATGACGGAGTCGGGGATGTCGAAACCGGCCGGGTCGGCCTCGAACTCGGCCGGGTCGGCGCCGTGGCCGACGAGGGACAGCGCGAGGTCGCCGACGACCTTGCTGCTCGGGGTGACCTTGACGATGTTGCCGAGCATCGAGTTGGCGGCGGCGTACATGTCCTCGATCGCCTCGAAGCGCTCACCGAGGCCGAGGGCGATGGCCTGCTGGCGCAGGTTGGACAGCTGGCCGCCGGGGATCTCATGTCGGTACACGCGGCCGGTGGGAGAGGCCAGACCGGACTCGAAGGGGGCGTAGAGCCGGCGGACTCCCTCCCAGTAGGGCTCCAGCGCGAAGACCTGCTCGATGTCCAGACCGGTGGGTCGATCGGTGCCGTCGGTGGCCGCGACGAGGGCGGAGAGCGAGGGCTGGGAGGTCGTCCCGGCCATCGTCGCGCTCGCGGCGTCGACGGCATCGACCCCGGCGTCGATGGCGGCGAGCAGCGTGCCGATCTGACCGCCCGCGGTGTCGTGCGTGTGCAGGTGCACGGGCAGGTCGAAGCGGTCGCGCAGCGCGCGCACCAGCGTCGCGGCCGCAGGGGCGCGCAGCAGCCCGGCCATGTCCTTGATGGCCAGGACGTGGGCTCCGGTCTCGACGATCTCCTCGGCGAGCCGGAGGTAGTAGTCGAGCGTGTAGAGCTTCTCCCGCGGGTCGAGGAGGTTGCCGGTGTAGCAGAGGGCGACCTCGGCGACGGCGGTGTCGCTCGCGAGGACGGACTCGACGGCCGGGCGCATCTGGCTGACGTCGTTGAGCGAGTCGAAGATCCGGAAGATCGACAGCCCGCTGCGGGCGGCCTCGGCGACGAAGGTGTCGGTGACCGTCGTGGGGTAGGGGGTGTAGCCCACGGTGTTGCGGCCCCGCAGCAGCATCTGCAGGGCGACATTGGGCATCGCCTCGTGCAACGCGGCCAGGCGCTCCCACGGGTCCTCGTGGAGGAAGCGCAGGGCGGCGTCGTAGGTCGCCCCGCCCCAGGCCTCGACCGAGAGCAGCTGGGGGGTCAGCCGGGAGACGTGCTCGGCGACGTGGAGCAGGTCCCGGGTGCGCACGCGCGTGGCGAGCAGGGACTGGTGGGCGTCGCGGAAGGTCGTGTCCGTCACGGGGACGTCCGTGCGCTGGCGCAGGTCGGTGGCGAAGCCGGCCGGGCCCAGCCGCAGGAGCCGGTCGCGGCTCCCTTCGGGCCGCTCGCCCTCGGGCAGCTCGGGCAGCTTGGCGCGCGGCTGCAGATCGCTCGTGCGTGGTCCGTGCGGCTGGTTGACGGTGACGTCAGCGAGGAAGGTGAGCAGCTTGGTCGCCCGGTCCTTGCCCGACGGGGCCTCGAGCAGCTCCGGCCGCTCGTCGATGAAGCTCGTCGTCACGGTCCCCGCCTGGAAGGTCGGGTCGGCGAGGACGGCCTCGAGGAAGGGGAGGTTCGTCGCCACCCCGCGGACGCGGAACTCCGCGAGCGCCCGCCGGGCGCGGCGCACGGCCAGCGGGAAGGTCGTGGCCCGGCAGGTGAGCTTGACGAGCATCGAGTCGAAGTGGGCGCTCACCTCGGCCCCGACGAAGGTGGTGCCGCCGTCCAGTCGCACCCCCGAGCCGCCGGCGGAACGGTAGGCGGAGATCGTTCCCGAGTCGGGGCGGAAACCGTTGGCGGGGTCCTCCGTGGTGATCCGGCACTGCAGGGCGAAGCCGCGCGTGCGGATGTCCTCCTGCCGCAGGCCGAGCTCGGCCAGCGAGGCGCCGGCGGCGATCTGCAGCTGGAGGACCACGAGGTCCCTCTCGGTGACCTCCTCGGTGACGGTGTGCTCGACCTGGATGCGCGGGTTCATCTCGATGAAGACGTAGCGACCGTCCTCCCCGAGGAGGAACTCGACGGTGCCGGCGTTGACGTAGTCGATGGACTTGGCGAAGGCCACGGCGTCGGCGCACATGCGCTCGCGCAGGTCGGGATCGAGGTGGGGCGCAGGGGCGATCTCGATGACCTTCTGGTGGCGGCGCTGCACCGAGCAGTCGCGCTCGAAGAAGTGGAGGACCTCACCGGTCGCGTCGCCGACGACCTGCACCTCGATGTGCCGCGGGTTGACCACCGCCTCCTCGAGGTAGAGAGTCGGGTCGCCGAAGGCGGACTCGGCCTCACGCTGGGCGGCCTCGAGCGCCTCGCGCAGGTCCTCGCGACGCGCGACGCGGCGCATGCCACGACCGCCCCCGCCGCTCACGGCCTTGACGAAGACCGGGAAACCGGTCTCCTCCGCCGCCGACTCGAGCGTCTCCAGGTCGCTCGTCGCGTCGGACCCGTCGAGGGTCGGCAGGCCGGCCGCCTTGGCCGCGGCGATGGCGCGCGCCTTGTTGCCCGTCAGCTCGAGCACCTCGGCCGGGGGGCCGATGAAGGTGATGCCGTGCCGGGCGCACTCCTCGGCCAGCTGCGGGTTCTCGGAGAGGAAACCGTAGCCGGGGTAGATCGCGTCGACGTCCGCCTCGCGGGCGACCCGCACGATGTCCTCGTGGTCGAGGTACGCGCGGACCGGGTGACCCTCCTCGCCGACGAGGTAGGCCTCGTCGGCCTTCATCCGGTGCTCGGACGTGCGGTCCTCCATCGGGTAGACGGCGACGGTGGACGCCTCGAGCTCGGTGGCCGCGCGGAAGGCGCGGATGGCGATCTCGCCTCGGTTGGCGACGAGGATCTTGCGGAACATGGTGCCTCCGGGGTGTGACGGCGCTCTCGCCCCCCGAAGGTATCGGTCACGTCCGACAGGCGCGCGCCGGTTCCGTCGGTGGGAACGGGGCCATAGGCTCGCGCACGTGAGCAGCCAGAGCGATCGCGAGCGGTGGGTCTCGGAGGACCCGGTGCACAAGCGGGCGGACCGGGATGACTTCGCACGTGACCGTGGACGCCTCATCCACTCCGCCGCCCTGCGTCGCCTCTCGGCCAAGACCCAGGTGCTGGGGCCCGGCAGCGACGACTTCGTGCGCAACCGCCTCACGCACAGCCTCGAGGTCGCCCAGATCGGGCGCGAGTTCGGGGGCGCCCTGGGCTGCGAGGCGGACGTCGTCGAGGTCGCCTGCCTCGCCCACGACCTGGGGCACCCTCCCTTCGGCCACAACGGGGAGAGCGCGCTCGACGAGGTCGCGGCCGACATCGGGGGCTTCGAGGGCAATGCGCAGACCCTGCGCATCCTCACCCGTCTCGAGCCCAAGCGCGTCCATGCCGACGGTCGCCCGGCCGGCCTCAACCTCACCCGGGCAAGCCTCGACGCGGCGACCAAGTACCCGTGGAGGCGGGGCCACGGTCCTGCTCCCACACGGAAGTTCGGTGTCTACGAGGACGACCTCGCGGTCTTCGGGTGGATGCGCTCGGCCGGTCCCGAGGGCTTCGTGCGCTGTCTCGAGGCGGACGTCATGGACTGGTCCGATGATGTCGCCTACTGCGTCCACGACGTCGAGGACGCGATCGCCTCGGGTCGCCTCGACCTGCGGCGGCTGCGGGACGCTCGCGACGCCGATGACGTGCTCGGGGTGGCCGTGACCCACTTCGCCGCGGACCTCGGTCGCGACGCCGTGGGCGAGGGCCTGGAGCGTCTCCTGGCCACGGGCGCCGTGCCCACCGCCTACGACGGGTCACGACCGGCCCTGTCCGGGCTGAAGGACATGACCTCCCGCATCATCGGCCGTTTCGTCCACGCCGCCGGGGAGGCCACCCGCGTGGTCCACGGCCCCGGCGACCTCGGCCGCTACGAGGCCCGGCTCGTCGTGCCGGACGACTCCCGTGCCGAGGTCGCCGTGCTCAAGGCGGTCGCGGCCCACTTCGTCATGTTCTCCGGCGAGCGGGACGAGGAGTACCTCCACCAGCGGCAGGTGGTCGCCGAGCTCGCCGGGTGGTTCGCCGCCGACCCCGAAGCGCGACTCGACGCCGACCTGCGGCCCGACCTCGACGACGCCGGGGACGACGCGGCCCGGCTGCGGGTCGTCGTCGACCAGGTCGCGGGCCTGACGGACGTGCGCGCGCTGGCGCTGCATGCGGCCCACTGCCGCTGAGCGACCGGGACGGGCGGAGACGGCGCAGCGACCTAGACTCGGGGTACGGACCCGGACGATGTCGAGAGCGAGGTGGGCCGGTGGCGGGCAGGATCCGCGCCGAGGACGTCCAGGCGGTCAAGGAGCGCTCCTCGATCACCGACGTCGTGCGTGACCACGTGACCCTGCGACCTGCGGGTATCGGGTCGATGAAGGGACTGTGTCCCTTCCACGACGAGAAGACCCCGAGCTTCACCGTGCGTGAAGCCGTCGGTGCCTACCACTGCTTCGGCTGCGGCGAGGGCGGCGACGTCATCTCCTTCGTGCAGCAGCTCGACCACCTCACCTTCGCGGAGGCCGTCGAGCGCCTCGCGGCCAAGCTCGGCATGGAGCTGCGCTACGAGGAGGGTGGCGGACCGCGGGACGGGGTCGGCCTGGGCAAGCGTGCCCGGCTGCTGGAGGCCCACCGGGCCGCCGCGGAGTTCTACCACGAGCGCCTCCTCGAGTCGCCGGAGGCGCGGATCGGGCGGGACTTCCTGCGCGAGCGCGGCTTCGCCAGCCCGGAGGCCAAGCTCTTCGGCATCGGCTACGCCCCGCGGGGCGGTGAGGAGCTCGCCCGCCACCTGCGCGGCAAGGGCTTCACCGACGAGGAGCTGACGATCGGTGGTCTGTGCGGCCGCGGATCGCGCGGGCTCTACGACCGCTTCCGCGGTCGGCTCGTGTGGCCGATCCGGGACATCACCGGCGACACGATCGGCTTCGGTGCGCGCCGCCTGTTCGACAACGACCGGATCGCCGCGAAGTACCTCAACACCACGGAGACGCCGATCTACAAGAAGTCGAGCGTCCTCTACGGCCTCGACCTGGCGAAGAAGCCGATCACCAAGGAGCGCTTGGCCGTCGTCGTCGAGGGATACACCGATGTCATGGCCGCGCACCTGTCCGGCGTCGAGGGGGCCGTGGCCACGTGCGGCACGGCCTTCGGCGTCGACCACATCAAGGTGCTCCGCCGGATCATGCGGGACGAGGCGGACCTCGCGCCCGCCAAGGTCGTGTTCACCTTCGACGGCGATACCGCCGGTCAGCAGGCCGCGATGAAGGCCTATGCCGAGGACCAGCGGTGGGCCAGCCAGAGCTTCGTGGCGGTGGCGAAGGAGGGCATGGACCCGTGCGACCTTCGGCTGCGCGAGGGGGACGGCGCCGTCCGCGAGCTCGTGGCCGACGCCGTGCCGATGTTCGAGTTCGCGGTGCGCACCACGCTTGAGCGCTTCGACCTGACGACCGCCGAGGGACGAGTTCGGGGGATGGCCGCGGTCGCGCCGATCATCAACAGCATCCGCGACTCCTCCCTTCGTCCGGAGTACGTGCGCACCGTCGCCGGCTGGGTCGGTGTCGAGGTCGAGCAGATGCGCGACCAGGTGGGTCGGGCCGGCCGGATCCAGGCGCGGGAGGAGGCGAAGGGGGAGAGCCGCGCCAATCCCGAGACGCCGGAGCCGAGGGCGGGCGAGGCCGGGCCCGGCCTGCCGGCACCGAACCTGCGCGACCCGATCGTCCTGGCCGAGCGCCAGCTGCTCCAGTCGTTGCTCCAGCATCCCTCGCTCTTCACACCGGTCGATCTCGACGCGGTGGAGCCCGAAGGTTTCTCCGCGCCGGCGCACCGGGCGGTCTTCGACGCCGTGCGTGAGGTCGGAGCGCTGCAGGAGGGGCAGTCCCTGTCCGCCTGGCACGCCCGGATCGACGAGGCCGCCCCACTCGCGGTCGCGTCGCTCGTGGCCGAGCTGTCCGTGGCCCCCCTTCCCGTCGTGCACGACCAGTCGACCGGGCTGCCGCCCCAGACGTACACCCGCTCGCTCCTCGTGCGGGTGCGCGAGGTGGCCGTCGGGCGCCGCATCTCGGACGCGATGTCGCAGATGCGTCGCATGGCGGCCGACCCGGCCAGCGACCAGGCACGGCTGCGGGAGCTGTCGCTGTCCCTGCAAAAGCTCGAACGTGAACGCGCAGCGCTGCGCGAGGAGGTCGTCTGATGGGTTGGTTGTCGGTGGTGAGGAACCAGGCGGTGCCGGTCCCCGAGGGCGTCGTCCTCGAGCGGGGGGAACGCGCGCTGGCGACGGCGGTCGCCGAGGGGACCACGGTCGTGATCACCTCACGTCGTCTGGTCGTCCCCGGAGAGCTCGACGCAGGCAAGCCCTGGCACCTCGTCGACGGTGGTGCCTGGGATCCGACGGACTCCGTCCTCAGGGTGACGTGGGTCGACGGGAGCCCCGCCGGGCGCTGGCACCTCACCGAACCAGGGGGAGTGCCGGACGCCTTCCACGAGCGCGTCAACGCCTCGGTCCTGCTCGTCGAACAGGTCCGCCTCGACCGCTCACGACGGGCGCGGGTCGTGCTGCGCAAGAACCTCACGACCGACGCCGTCCTGGCGCAGACGATCGTCGCGCGAGGCTGCGATCCCGACGATCCGCAGCTCGTGGCAGTCACCGAGGAGGTCGCCGCGCGCCTGGCCGAACAGGTCGGGCTGGAGCCGTAGTCCCGGTTTTCGACTGGCGCCATCTTCTTGCTATGGTGGCGCAGCGCTACGGCGCGATCCCCTGTAGCTCAATTGGCAGAGCATTCGGCTGTTAACCGGAGGGTTGTTGGTTCGAGTCCAACCGGGGGAGCCACGAGCGCTGGTGCGTTCCATCTCACACCCATGGCACGGACCCGCCGAGTCGCCCGCCTTTCGTAGGCGCGGGTCGCCCGCGCCTACCACACTCGTTGGCCCGCGAGGAGTGTCCAGTTCATCTTTTGGTCACGAACAGGTCATAATGTCCGGATGCAGCTTGTGCGTAGATGGCCGTACTCCATTGCCGTGGGGGTGTCGATTCTCGTCGGTATCGCCGCGGTCATCGGGTCCCACGCCGTCGGGATCCCGCTGAAGGACCCCGAGGGCTTCCTCGGCCCTGCCTACATCCGCCTCCCGCTGCTCGCGCTGATGCTCTCGGGCGTCGGGGTCCTCATCGCGGCAGCGCGCCGACGAGGCCTCAAGCGACTGCCGCAGGGGATCTCCGAGGTGGTCAAGCACGAGTGGACCCTGCGCCGCACCCTGTACATCATGACCGGTCTGGCGACGTTCTACGTCAGCTATGTCGGGTACCGCAACCTCAAGAGCGTCCTGCCCGTCTATCGCGAGGGCACGCTGTACGACCGCGATCTGCTGCAGATCGACCGGTGGTTCTTCGGTGGCACCGACCCGGCGGTGGTCCTCCACGCGGTCCTGGGCACCGACCTGACGGCCGTGATCCTCTCCAGCGTCTACCTCGCCTATCTCCCGCTGGTCCCGATCAGCCTCGGGGTCTTCCTCGTGCTCAGCCGTGACATGGCGGTCGGGGCCTGGTACGCCACCACGCTCTGCCTCAACTGGGTCTTCGGAGTCGTCAGCTACTACGTGCTGCCCGCCGTGGGCCCGATCTACTCCCGCCCCGACCTGTACACGGACCTGACCGCGACCAAGGTGAGCAATCTGCAGCAGGGCCTGCTGGACAACCGGCTGGAGTTCCTCACGAGCCCGGCGACGAGCGAGGCCATCCACGGAGTGGCGGCCTTCGCCTCGCTGCACGTCTCGGTCACCTTCGCGGCCGCACTCTTCCTCAACCGCACGGGGCACCACATCATCGTGCGCACTGCCGGCTGGGTCTTCTTCGCCCTGACCTTCCTCGCGACGCTGTACTTCGGTTGGCACTACGTCGTCGACAACATCGCGGGCATGTTGATCGGCTGGGCTGCACTGACCGTCGGTGCCCGGGCAACCGGGTGCACGCCCGAGAGGCTGCGCAAGCTGCGGGAGGAACCCGTGTGGCAGTCCCCCGTCGAGGAGCCAGCGCGGGAGCCGGCCACGAGTGGTGCGGTTCGCGGCTGACGGTGACGGACCTGCTCCTGGTGGGTGCGGGGCACACACACCTGTACGTCGTCCGACGAGCCGCGCAGCTGGCGGCCGCCGGATACCGGGTCCACCTCCTCGCCCCGCGATTCTTCGACTACAGCGGTGTCGCATCGGCAACGGCCGCGGGTTCGCTGCCCGGTGACGCCGGCCGCATCGACGTGCGGGCGCTGGCCGGCAGCTCCGGTGTGCACTTCCACGAGGACACGCTGGCCTCCCTGGACCCGGATCAGCGGGTGGCGGTCACGTCGACAGGTGCCCGGATCCCCTACGATCTCCTCTCGCTGAACCTCGGCAGCGTGGTCGCCGCGGTCGGTCTTCGGGCCCATGAGAGGGTCCTGCGGGTCAAGCCGTTGAGCGGTCTCGCAGACCTGGACGCCCGGATCCGAGCCGCAGGGCGTCCGGGTGCCACGGTCACCATCGTGGGTGGCGGTGCGTCCGGCCTGGAGCTGGCGGCCCACCTGTCGACACGATCGGACGTCGCCCGGGTCCACGTGGTGGAGTCCGGCTCCGTGATCGGCGCAGATCTGCCCGCAGGCGCACGTCGGCGGATGGGCCGGCTCCTCGCAGCGCGGGGGGTCCTCGTGCACGCCGGGTGCGTGGTGCACGATCTCGCAGAGCGGCACGTGGTCTGCGACGACGGGCTCGCGCTGTCCCACGACGTCGCTCTCCTCGCGACCGGGCTCGTTGCACCCCCGCTGCTGGTCGAGCTCGGACTGGGCGATGAGCGCGGTGTGCCCGTACGGGGAACCCTCCAGCACGTGGACCGGGACGAGATCTATGCGGTGGGCGACTGCGCGCACTTCCTCCCGCGTCCGCTGCCCCGCATCGGGGTGCACGGCGTGCGACAAGGACCGGTGCTGCACCGCAGCCTGCTCGCGCGTGCCCGGGGAGGGGAGGTGCCGGTGTACGAGCCGCAGGACCGGGCGCTGTCGATCCTGGATCTCGGGGACGGCGTGGGCCTGGCCGTGCGGGGGCGGTGGTGGTGGTTCGGCACGGGTCCGCTGCGACTGAAGCGGTACATCGACCGGCAGTGGCTGAGGACCTACCGGTCCTCCACGAGAGCGAGAGCGGGCGACGCGTCATGACAACTTCCCACCACGCACGGATGAGGGGATCGGGCCCGGGAAGACTGAGCGGGTCCCAGCGGGTTTACCTCCTGTGACTGCCTCCCGCCCCAAGGACGACGCCCAGAAGTCCTCCTTCCACGAGCTGGTGGAACCCGAGATCGAGGTGCTGCTGCGCGTGGCACTGAGCATCACCTCGAATCCGGCCGATGCCGAGGACCTCGTGCAGGAAACCCTGCTCCGCGCCTACCGGGCGATCGATCGCTTCGACGGCCGGTACCCGCGGGCCTGGCTGTTGACCATTTTGCGCCACACCAACGCCAACATGCACCGTCGTCAGCGGCCGGGCACGATCGGTGACTGGGAGCTCATCCGGACTGCGCAGCCCGCCTTCGGCTCGGCCCAGCTGCCGAGCGCCGAGGACAGGTTCGTGGCCCAGGAGCTGCACTCAGATCTCGACGACGCCATCCGCGCGCTCGACTCCCGCTTCCGGGCCGCGCTCATCCTCGTCGACGTCTGCGACCTGAGTTATGCCGAGGCAGCCGCCGTCATGGGGGTCCCCGTGGGCACGGTCATGTCGCGACTCAGTCGCGCGCGTGACCGGGTCCGTCAGTCACTTCGATCCAGCCCACTCAACCGAGGAGATCTGCCATGATCGGGACGCTGCGTCAGATGCTGACCTGCCACTGGTCCGCGCGCCGCATCCAGCGCTACCTCGACGCTGACCCGGCGGCCCCGCTCACTCCCGGAGATGTCTCTCGACTCGAGGAACACCTCGCGACGTGTGAGAGGTGCAACCGGATCGCCGCCGAGCATCGTGCGCTGCACCGGGCGTTGTCGGTGTGGTCGGGCGGGACGGGCGTCGACCCCCGATCGCTCGAGCGGGTCCGTGGATTCTTGGCCACCATCACCGACGAGGACAGGGCATGAGCGCGGGCCGTGGCACGGCCACCGCTGCTCACGTCGCCGCCACCGACCAGCCGTGGGACCTGGTGGTCATCGGGGGCGGATCGGCCGGGATCGTGGGGGCGAAGACCGCCACCCGGCTGGGTGCCCGGGTCCTGCTGGTGGAACGCGAGCGCACCGGTGGCGACTGCCTGTGGACCGGGTGCGTGCCGTCGAAGGCGCTCGTGGCAGCTGCAGGCGAGGCCTCCGGCGCACGCCACGGGCACCGTCTCGGCATCGACGTCGCGGGGGTGTCCGTCGACTTCGCGAAGGTGATGGACCACGTGCGGGCGGCCATCCAGCACATCGCGCCGATCGACTCCGTCGAAGCGCTCGAGGAGGCGGGGGTCTCCGTGCGCACCGCGCAGGCTCGATTCACCGGCCCGGACTCGGTCGAGATCGACGGAGTGAGCGTGCGGTTCCGACAGGCACTCGTCGCCACCGGCGCATCGCCGGCGGTCCCACCCATCCCCGGGCTGGACGAGGCCGATTACCTGACCAGCGACACCGTCTGGGGGCTCACCGAGCTCCCGGACGACCTGGTGGTCCTCGGCGGAGGGACGATCGGTTGCGAGCTGGGACAGGCCTTCGCCCGCCTGGGCAGCAGGGTGTCCGTGGTCGAGGGTGCCTCCCGCATCCTGCCCCGTGAGGATCCCCTCGCGGCAGCGGAGGTCACTCGCTCCCTCGTGGAGGACGGCGTCGTGCTCCACACCGGTTCAGGTGTGGCCAGGGTCGAGGCCACCGCCGGGAGTTCGGGTGTGCTCCATCTCGAGAGCGGCCAGCAGGTGCCCTTCTCCCGCCTCCTGGTGGCCGTCGGGCGAGCGCCACGCACCCGTGACGTCGGGCTCGACGCCGCGGGTGTCGAGGTCGATGATCGTGGGTTCGTCGTCGTCGACGCCCTCCTGCGGACCACTCATCCACGCATCTGGGCTGCCGGCGACCTCACCGGCCACCCCCAGTTCACCCACACCGCGAGCGTGCACGCCAGCCTGGCGGCGTCGAACGCCATCCTGGGAGTGCGTCGCAAGGTCGACCTGACTGCGATTCCCCGGGTGACCTTCACCGACCCGGAGGTCGCGGCGGTCGGTCTCGAGACCGACCGGGTCCCGGCAGGGCTGCGCACCGTCGACTGGCCGTACTCACACGTCGATCGAGCGGTCGCGGAGGGTGCCCCCGAGGGGTTCGCCCGACTGGTCATCGACACGTCGGGCCACGTGCTCGGTGCCACGGTGGTGGGCCGACGCGCGGGGGAGACCCTGGGCGAGCTGACCCTGGCGATCACCCAGGGCCTGACGACCCGGGACCTGGCGGGGGTCACCCACGCCTACCCCACCTACAACGACGGAGCGTGGAATGCCGCGATCTCCGACGTGCAGGACCAGCTCGAGCGCCCCGCCACGCGGCGCGCCCTGGGCCTGCTGGCGCGGGCCCGCAGGTGGTGGATCGGCCGGCGGAGCGGGCTCACGAGAGATCGCGAAAGCCCGCCACGATCCGCTGGGCGGCGCTGAGACCGACGACGGCGGCCCACACCGTGGCTATCGTCCCGGCATGGGCGGGGAGGAGGAGCCAGACCGAGTGGACGGCAATGGTCTCGGTGCCCTCCGCGAGTCCCCCGAGGAAGCTCAGGGAACGACCGTCCTCCCGCTGCCGGCCGGTCCGTTCGGCGATGGAGGAGAACGCGAGGAACGCGGTTCCGTTGACGTAGTAGGCCAGGAGCACCAGCACGAAGGGCAGCCAGTCCGCGTCGTACTGACGGGTTGCCCCCACGGCCACCCCGACCACGGTGGCGCCGTAGACGAAGAAGTCGGCCGTGATGTCCAGGAAGCCACCCGACTCGGATCCGGGTGACGCGGCGCGGCCGTCGGCGCGGCGCCGACGCGCGAGGGGACCGTCGAGACCGTCCATGAGCCGGGAGAACAGCCACAGCGCCAGCGCCCACCACCACCACTGCCCGGCGGCTGCGGCGGCGCTGCCCAGCCCCGTCGCCAGGCCGATGAGGGTCAGCCGGTTCGGGCTCACGAGGGGTCGGTCGATGAAGCGGGCCACCCCCGAGAGGGGGTGGTCCAGGAGCCGGCGCGCGGGCGCGTCAAGCACGGGAACGCTCCGCTGCGGGCGTGCTCCGATGGCGCGCATCCAGTCGTCGTGCCCACCAGCTGCCGCCGACCACGAGCACGATCAGGGCGGACACGGCAGCGGCCAGGCCCCACGGGTTGGTCCCATAGGCCCCCAGCGCGGTGTACGCGAGGCAGCCGGGGATCATGCCGATGGCGCTGCCGAGGACGTAGTGGCGCAGTCGCACCCCCGAGAGGGCGGAGCCGTAGTTGATGGCGACGAAGGGCAGGATCGGGAGCAGCCGCACGGTGAGGACGGCGGACAGACCGTGGTCGGCCAGGAGCGCGTCGACGCGCTCGAGCCGGCCGCGGAGGAGACGGTCGACGGCCTCGCGGCCGAGCTGCCGCCCGATGACGAAGGAGATGACCGCACCCACCAGGGCGCCGGCCAGGGACAGCCCTGCCCCTGACCACAAGCCGAAGAGCGAGCCTCCGGTCACCGTGAGGACGGACATCGGGGCGGGGATGAGGGCCATGCCCACGTAGAAGGCGAAGAACAGAGCGGGACCCCACCAGCCCGCGGCATCGACGCGCGACCTCATCGCGGAAATATCGGGCGTGCCGAAGACGAGTGTGAGCACGACGGCGGTGAGCGCGAGCAGCGCCAACACGCCTGCCTTGATCTTGGCTGTTCGCCGCATGTGTGATCCTGACTGCGCAGATGGATGGGACTTGCTGCGTCGGGAAGTCCCTCAGTACCTCGAAGTGTTCCCGATGTGACATGTTCGCCGCCCCGGAGGTCCGATGTATTCGCGCCGTGCCCGACTTCTCCTGCCCGTCACGTTGCTCGGCCTGGTCATCTCCGCCTGCGCCGCACCCGACCAACCAGCCGACTCCGCCACGGAGAAGCGTCCGTGGTCGCAGATCGCCAGCGAGGCGGAGGGACAGACGGTCGACCTGTGGATGTTCGGCGGTGACAAGCAGGGCAATGCCTACGTCGACGATGTCCTCGCACCCGCTGCGGACGAGGTGGGCGTGACCCTGCGCCGGGTCCCGGTCGCGGACACGACAGATGCCATGACCCGCATCCTGGCCGAGCGGCAGGCCGGGAAGGAGGACGGTGTGGTGGACCTGGTGTGGGTCAACGGCGACAACTTCGCGACCGGGAAGCAGGCGGACGCCTGGCGCTGTGGCTGGTCCTCGCAGCTGCCGAACATGGAGTTCGTCGCTCCGGACGACGCGCTGGTCACCGAGGACTTCGGGACGAAGGTCGACGGTTGCGAGGCGCCCTGGCACAAGGCGCAGTTCACCTTGGTCTACGACTCGGCACGCGTCGACGAGCCGCCGACCTCCGTGGCAGGCCTGTTGGAGTGGGCCAAGGACCACCCCGGACGCTTCACCTACCCGGCCCCGCCGGACTTCACGGGCTCGGTCTTCGTCCGGGAGGCGCTCTACAGCACCGCGGGGGGCCCCGAGGAGATCCCGGCGCAGTTCGACCAGGACGCCTACGACACATTCACTCCCGGGCTCTGGGACGCACTGGAGGACGTGGCGCCCTCGCTGTGGCGCCAAGGGCGGACCTACCCCCGGGACCAGGTGGCCCTGGACCGGCTCTTCGCGGAGGGAACGGTCGACATGACGATGACGTACGGGCCGGCCACCCTCACCGAGCTCGTCGACGACGGCACCTTCCCTGCGACCACACGCGTCCTGCCCCTGGACGAGGGGACCATCGGAAACGCCAGCTTCCTCGCGATCCCGTCCTCGTCCGGTGACCCGGAAGCCGCGATGGTGGTGGCCAACCTGGCGCTGTCCCCGGCCCAGCAGGCGGCCAAGGCCGACCCGGGAACCTGGGGGCAGTTCACCGTGCTCGACACCGATCTGCTCACCGGGGCCGATCGAGCACGGTTCGACGACCTGCCGACCTCGAAGGTCGTGCCGCCGTACGACGTCCTCTCGAAGAGCGCGAACCCCGAGCTCGGGTCGTCCTGGGTGGGTCCCCTCGACGAGGGCTGGCGCAAGACCGTGCTCGGATCAGGGTCGTGAGGTCACGGTGATGCGCCGGTCGAGAGGTGGCGTCGGCCCGGCTGCGCCGGGAGACGGCGCTCGACTCGTGGCGCCCGCCATGGTGCTGATCCTCGCAGTGACGGGCACTGCGCTCGGCGCCGTCCTCGCGACCAGCCTGGGGTTGATGCCACTCGTCGGGGAGCCTCGGTTGAGCATGGAGGGCTTCACGGCACCGGCATCGCAACTGCGGGCGGCGACCGCAGAGTCGTTGCTCACCGCCGCCACGGCGACCCTGCTGGCCGCGGTGATCGGCCTGACCATCGCCACTGCCGTGGTGCACGCGACACGCGGCGTCCGCGTCATCATGGGCCTGGCGGCGGCCGTGATGACGGTGTCGCACCTGGTGGGCTCCGCCGCGACCGGGCTGCTGCTCTCCGGCGCCGGCCTCGCCCAGCGCTGGTCGGGCGTCCCAGCGGGCTCGTGGCCGGAGCTGGTGGGTGGCCGCTGGCCCTGGGCGACCGTGCTGGAGCTGGCCTGGAAGGAATCCGCCTTCGTGGCCCTGGTCGTCGTCGCTGCCGTCGCACGGCAGTACACGGACCTTCGTGAGGTCTCGGCGGTACTCGGGGCTCCTCCGCGAGAGCACTGGCGCCGCGTCTTCCTGCCACTCACGGCGCCCCCCCTCGCCTTGTCCTCGATCGTCGTCTTCGTCTACTCGCTGGGCACCTACGAGGTCGCCCGGCTGCTCGGGCGTGCCTACCCGGACCCCCTCCCGGTCATGGCCTATCGACTCTTCACCGACATCGACGTGACGGCGCGCCCCGAGGCCGCTGCCGCCGCGGTGGTCGCGACCGGGCTGGCCCTGCTCGCGGCGCTGATCTCCCTTCCGCTCGCGCGCAGGCTCGGAGCTCACCGATGAGCCGGGCCTCCCGAAGCGTGCTCTGGGCCCTCCTGGTGCTCTGGTTGATCATTCCGCTGACACCGCTCGTGCTGTGGGCCTTCGCCTCCCGATGGGCGGGCGCGACACCGCTGCCGCAGGAGGTGGGACTGCGTGGGTGGCAGGAGGCGCTGGACGCGGGGGTGGTCGCCGCGTTGGTGCGATCGGGCGTCCTGGGAGCGGTGGTCGCACTCATCGCGACCCCCTTGGGCGTGATGGCCGGAAGGGCGTTGGGATGGCGCCTGCTCCGCCGGCCCGCGGTCCCCTCGCTCGTGCTGCTCGCGCCCCTCGTGCTGGCTCCCTTCGCGGTCGCGATGGGTCTCGATGTCGTCATCCTGCGACTCGGCATCCCGGAAGAGGTCGCAGTGGTCCTGGTCCTGAGCGTGTTCGCTCTGCCGTACACCACCATCACCATGCGGGCCACCTATCTCGGGCTGGACCCGGAGCTGGAGGCCCAGGCCAGGGTCCTCGGTGCCAGCGAGGGCCAGGCCCGGCGGCGTGTCACGCTCCCGGCGGCCACGGCCGGCCTGGTCACGGCCACCGGTCTCGCCTTCCTCGTCGGATGGAGTGACTACGCCGTCACCCTGCTCATCGGAGGCGGTCAGATCATCACCGCGCCCATGCTCATCGGCTCCTCCGCCGCCGGGTCAGGCAACGACGCACTCACCGCGACCCTGGCCATCTCCTCCAGCCTGCCCCCGTTGGTGGCCCTGGCCGTCTTCACCCATGTGGTCTCGCGCCGCAGGAGGGCACACCCGTGACCGCGACCCTGACCTTGTCCTCGATCACCCATCGCCACCCCGGTGCCGAGCACCCCACCCTCGTCGATGTCGACCTGGAGGCCCGGACCGGCGAGATGGTCGCCGTGCTCGGACCGTCCGGGTCCGGCAAGACCACGCTGCTTCGGGTCGCGGCCGGTCTGGAGGAGCCGGAAGCGGGCGATGTGCTCCTCGACGGTGCCAGTGTCCTGCAGGTCCCGACGGAGCGGCGCGACCTGACCGTGATGTTCCAGAAGCCACACCTCTTCCCGCACCTGAGCGTGCTGGACAACGTCGCCTTCAGCGACCGGCTCCGCGGCAGGGGCCGCTCGCACAGTCGTGCCGCCGCACGTCGGTATCTCGAGCTGGTCCATCTGGGTGATCTCGCCCGGCGCCGCCCGCAGCAGCTCTCCGGAGGTCAGGAGCAACGGGTGGCCCTGGCTCGGGCGCTGGCCGCCAACCGCGGGGTGATGCTGCTCGATGAGCCCTTCAGCGCCCTCGACACCAGCCTGAGGACATCGATGCACCAGCTGCTGGGGGAGGTGCGAGCGGTTCTCGACCCCACGGTCGTGATGGTCACTCACGATCTCGACGAGGCCGGTCTGGCCGACCGGGTGGCCGTGCTCGTGCGGGGGCGCGTCGAGCAGTTCGCCCCCATCGACCGGCTCTACACGGCGCCCGCCTCGCTGGCGGTCGCCCGACTCGTGGGTGGCTTCAACGAGCTCCCCGGCACGGTCGCCTCGGGGACCCACCGCTCGAGCCTGGGGTCCTTCCCCCTTCCTGCCGACGCCGGCGCACGGGGCCCCTCGATGCTCTTGGTGCGCAAGGAGCGCCTGCGCCTCGTGCCCGTCGACGCGCACCCGACGGCGACCGGTCGGGTGGTCCGGACACGACAGTCCGGTCCGCACCGCGACGTGACCGTGGAGCTGGAGCACGCGGCACAGGGGGCTGCGCTCCGGGTGGACGTCCAGGTGCCGCTGGGGACCAGCCTGCGTCCGGGGGACCGGACCGGCGTGCAGATGCCCTCGGCCGATGGGGTGTGGGCCGTCGACGACCCCGGGGCGAGCGCATCGCCGGACGTGGTCGGCGCCGCTGTGAGGCCCCCGCGCCAAGCGGCGCACGGTGGTGGGCTGACCGGGGGCTGAGCTCGCAACCGGCGGTCAGACGTCATGGATTCGACGTCGGCCGTTTGCCGCGGCCCGGACGGGGCATGTGTGTGTTGGCCGACAACGTACGTGGACGGAGTGGGAGCACCGCATGATCATGGATGAGCTCCGGCGGGACAGGAGTGTGGTCCGCCTCGCCCCGGACGTGCGCGCCGACGCGGACGACGCCGATCTGGTCGACCGGATCAGCGGTGCGGTGCCGATGACCCGAAGGACTCATGAGGTGTTGTCCTGGGCCGAAGAGGTCGGGCGACAGGTGCCCTTGCCGGGCGCTGGGGCGACGGCCACCCGCTGGGAGGTGCTGGCCTCGGTTGCCGCGCGCGACCTCGTGGCGGCGCGGTCGCTGGAGCCGCACCTCGATGCCCTGGCCATCCTGGCGGAAGCCGGCTCGTTGTCCGAGGCATCGCTCGGCGACGGTACGTGGGGGGTCTGGGCTGCGGAGGGCCCCGGCGTCCGGTTGCGGGCGTCACGACGTGCCGGCCACTGGGTGCTGGATGGGGTCAAACCATGGTGCTCGTTGGCCGGTGAGGTGAGCGGGGGACTCGTCACCGCCTGGGTGGATGACGAACACAGGGGCATGTTCGCCGTGGATGCACGGCACCCCGGCTTCAGCGCCGATGACGCCGAGTGGGGCCCTGCCGGGCTGGCCGAGGTCGCCACGGCGACGGTGACGATGCGCGACGTCCCTGCTCGCCCCGTGGGTGATCCCGGGTGGTACCTCACTCGCCCGGGTTTCGCCTGGGGTGGCATCGGGGTGGCGGCCGTCTGGTTCGGAGGCGCGGTCGCCGTCGCACGCCGACTGGGCCGGGAGGCCCTGCGCCGGGAGCCGGACGACATCGCACTCCTGCATCTCGGCGAAGTCGATGCACACCTCGCCGCTGCCCGGACCATGCTCGCTCATGCTGCACAGGAGGTGGATGGTGGTCGGACGACGGGCGGCACCAGCGCACTTCTGGCTGCTCGGGTCCGCCACGTGGTCGCTGGCGCGGCCGAGGAGGTCTTGGTGCGCACCGCGCACGGCCTGGGGCCGGGGCCCCTGAGCTGTGAGCCGGACCACGCGCAGCGGGTTGCGGACCTCTCGCTCTATCTGCGCCAGCACCACGCCGAACGTGACGCGGTTGCTCTCGGCCGGATGCTGTTGCGGGCACCCTCCCCGTGAGCGCGCGATGACCTTCAGCCACAGCGAACCGGGCACGAGGGCCCGGAGCTGGCGCACTCACGCACGGTGGCCGGACCCCCAGGACGCTGACCGGGTCCTCACCGGTTTCTCCCGAGTGGTCGTGCTCGCGGCACACCCGGACGACGAGATCCTGGGCGCGGGCGCCCTCGTGGCCACCGCCTCCCGACGTGGTATGCCCCTCGAGCTGCTGGTGCTCACCGACGGCGAGGGGTCCCATCCGAACTCACCGACCTGCACGCCGGAGGAGCTCGCGTCGCGACGTCGTCACGAGGCGCGTGCTGCGGCAGCCCTGCTGGGGTCGCTGCACGGCCCCACCCTGCTCGGCCTGCCCGATGGCGCGCTCGGTGACGGCCATGAGGAGGACATCACGCGGATGCTCGTCCGCCTGCTCGGAGACGCCCGCGATGCGCTGCTCGTGGCGCCGTGGCGACGCGATGGACACCCTGACCACGAGGCTGCCGGCCGAGCAGCGGCTGCCGCCGCGGTGCGCACCGGCGCACGACTGTGGGAGTACCCGGTGTGGTTCTGGCACTGGGGCGACCCCGAGAACGCGCCGTGGGAGCGCTTCGTGGCGCTCGGGTACGACGCTGACATGGCCACCCGGAAGGCCGCAGCACTGACCCTTCACCGCAGCCAGGTGGCGCCGCTGTCCGGGGCTCCCGGGGACGAGGTCCTGCTCGGACCGGGGTTCCTCGAACACTTCTCCGGTCGGCAGGAGGTGTTCCTCGAAGACACCCCCCTCGATCCGAGCCTGGATGACCTCCATGGGAGGGAGGTCGACCCGTGGGGGACCACGCACCGGTGGTACGAACGCCGCAAGCGCGACCTGGTGCTGGCGACGCTCCCACGTCGACGTTTCGCCCGTGGGCTGGAGGTCGGTTGCTCGCGAGGCGAGCTCGCTGCTGACCTCGCGGACCGATGCGCGTCGCTCGTCGCGGTGGACCGCAGTCCCACCGCCATCGCGCGTGCCCGCACGGTGGTGCCTGACCAGGTCGATACCGCGGTGCTCGACGCGCCGACACAGTGGCCCGACGGCGTCTTCGACCTGGTGGTCCTGTCCGAAGTCGGGTACTTCATGAGCCCGGTCGCGTTGGAGCACCTGCTGAGCAGGGTCGCCGGGTGTCTGGCCGAGCGGGGGGTCGTCGTGCTCTGTCACTGGCTGCACCCCATCGACGGGTGGGTGCTGGACGGGCAGACCGTGCACGAGCGGGCGTTGCGCGCGGTGGGCCTGCCGCCGCTCATGGCTCGGTATCGCGACGACGATGTGGAGATCCTCGTGCTCGCCGAGCGTGCGGACCGGCCGGACCCCCATGGGTGAGCGTCCGGCTCGTCCTCCCGGACGCGAGGTGTCAGCGGTGGCGGTGGTCATTCCCGTCCACGACGAAGAGGTGTTGCTGCCCCGCTGCCTCAGGGCGCTGGAGACGGCTGTCTCGAGGTTGCGACGGGCGCGTCCACGCCTGCGGGTCGAGGTGGTGCTGGTCCTGGACGCGTGTACCGACGGGTCTGCTGCAGTCGCCGCTCGACACGGGGTTCATGTGATGACGACCGACAGCCGTTGCGTGGGAATGGCCCGCGCGGCGGGGACCGACGCCGCGGGGGCTCTTCTCGGCGTCGGTACGGACCGGAGTCCCTCTGAGGCGTGGTTGGCCTCCACCGACGCGGACTCGATGGTCCCCCCGCACTGGCTGACTGATCAGATCTCGTCCGCGGCCGGTGGTGCCGACCTGGTGCTGGGCCGGGTGCGCCCCGACCCCGAGGATCTCGAGGTCGGCCTTCGTCGTGCCTGGCTGCGTGAGCACTGCGACACCGATCCGACACGCCACGTCCACGGCGCGAACCTGGGCGTGCGGTGGGACGCCCTCGAGGCCGTAGGTGGCTTCAAGCCCGTGGTCGAGCACGAAGACGTGCTGTTGGTCCAGGCAGTGCTGTCCCACGGAGCACACGTGGTCCCCGGTCGTGAGGTGCTGACCTCCGGTCGACGAAGGGGGCGGGTCCCCGGCGGCTTCTCCGGCTACCTGCGCGAGTTGGCTCGCAACTCGGCCCTGCCGCCTCTCGTGGAGTCGGACTGAGGGCGATGATCCTCTGCGCCGACACCGTGCGTGGGTCGGTTCGGCCGTCGCGCCGGGGTGTAGATCGAGATCGCTGTGGGGCGACTGGGGCTTGAACCCAGGACCGACGGATTATGAGTCCGGTGCTCTGACCGACTGAGCTACCGCCCCGCGCCCGAGGGCACCGGCGAGACACTACCGTGTGGGTCGCCGCCCTCGATCAACGCCTGAGGGTGCTCGAGGCCCGCCCCCAGGTGGTGGAGGTGTCGGCTGTCGCGATCTGCCAGTAGCGCGTCGTGGAGGCATAGGCCTTCAGCGAGACCTGGCCCCTGCTGTTGGTCTTGCCGGACTTGACCCACTTCCACGAGCACGAGGCGCAGTTCTTCTGCCGAAGGCTGACCTTGGCGCCCGACCATGCGCGAAACCGCTCCGCGCTGGGGGAGTAGCGCGTGGAGGTCGCCTTGACGGTGACGTAGCGGCCCGACCGTGAGCTGCTGGCGGCGGTCCTCGACCCCACACGGACGGTCATCGTGCGCGTGTTCTGCGTGATCCGTCGGAAATTGTCGTCATAGGCGCCCGCTGGCCGCACGGTGTAGGTGCCCAGTGGAGACCAGTCGTACCAGTCGAGCCGCTCGGTGCGCTGGCCGTCGTAGGTGAACCAGTCCTCCACGCCGTGCCTGGGGTGGACGACATCCCAGTCCGCCCAGTCGGCGTACCGTCGGCACCCCTCGCTGTACGTCCCCGTGATCGTCCGGTACGGCTGGGTGATCGAGACCTTGCTCGGGACCGATATGCCGCAGGAACCGGCGGCCTGTGCGGGTGCGGCCGCAACGGAGAGGGGGAGGAGTGAGAAGGCGGCTGCAGCCGCGACGCGCTTGCGCATCCGTGACCTCGGAAGGTGCGAAGGGAGGGCCGGGAGGAGATGCCCCGGCCGGTCGGAAGCATCGAGGCATCTGCCGACCGTGGGAAAGACACTGGAGCGACGGGTAGGGCAGAAGGGGCGGGGGTGAGGGCTGGTGCTCCTGTGATCCATGGGGCAGAATGGCCGCACAACCGCATACCGTTCGAGCAGCACACCGCGATACACGCGTGCAGCAGCCGTTCGATCCCACAGAGGGTGCCTGGCGTTGGGGAAGACGTCCATCGCACTCAAGGAGGATCAGGATGTCTGCAGGAAAGCGCATCAGTACCCGCGGTGTGGTGTTCATTCACAGCACCCCGACGGCGCTCTGCCCCCACATCACGTGGGCGCTGGAGTCCGTTCTGGACCAGTCCGTGTCCCTCGACTGGACCGAGCAGTCGCTCGGCCGGTCGCTCAAGCGTGCCGAGTTCTCCTGGACGGGGGACCCGGGCACCGGGGCCAAGCTTGCCTCCGCGCTGCGCGGATGGGAGGGCGTGCGGTACGAGGTGACCGAGGAGCCCACCCCCGGTCTCGACGGTTCCCGCTGGAGCCACACCCCGACCCTGGGCATCCACCACGCGACGATCTCCGCCTCGGGCGACGTCGTCGTCCACGAGAACCGCCTGCGTGAGGTCATGACCCTGGCCCAGGGCGCCGGCGAGGCAGTCGAGGACATGCTCGACGAGCTGCTCGGACAGCCGTGGGATGCCGAGCTCGAGCCCTTCCGCCACGCCGGCGACGGCGCGCCGGTTCGCTGGCTGCACAAGGTGGGGTAGGGCGTCACGACGACGGGGCCCTGCGCGCCCTCCTTGGCGCAGGGCCCCGTCGTCGTGCCCGAGAGGGCCGCCGACTCAGTGGGGCAGGACGATGTGCTCCCACGGCTTGGAGAGCGTGAAACGCCTCCCGCTGACCTCCACGGGCGCGATCTCGACGACGACCTCCTTGTCGTCACCCACCCACGGCCGGAGGGGAAGGGCCTCGGACCGGTACGCCTCCTCGCCCTCGAGGACGCGGGCACTGCCACGCACGACCACGGACCAGGCTTCGTCGTCGGTGAGCTCATCGATCTCGAGCGCCACCGGGCCGTGCATGACCACCCCGAGCAACTTGTTGCCCTGCGCAGTGCGGAAGAGCACGGTCTGGCCGTCCACCGCATAGTTGAGCGGGGTGATGTGGACGTCGCCCAGCAGGTGGAAGGCCAGCCGACCGAACTCGTGCTCACGCAGTGCCTGCCAGCACTCGTCATGGGACATCGTGCGGGCCGGGTACTCGCTCATGTGGACCTCCACAGCACTGGATCAACCGGTACCGATGAGGCTATCGCCCTCACAGGGGGATGTTGCCGTGGTCCCCTCGACGAGCCGGGGCCTCGGCCAGGGCCTGCGCGAGCGCGGAGCGGGTCCTCGCCGGCTCGACGATCTCGTCGACCACGCCGATGTCGACCGCCCGCTGCAGGCCGCCGGAGAGCCGGTCGTGCTCGTCGGCGAGCTGCTGCTCCACCTCGGCCCGCTCGCTCTCGTCGACCTCGGCCAGGCGCCGCCGGTGCAGGATGCGGATGGCCGCGACGGAGCCCATGACCGCCACGTGAGCGTCCGGCCAGGCGAAGACCTTCGTCGCCCCGAGCGAACGGGAGTTCATCGCGATGTACGCGCCCCCGTACGTCTTGCGCGTCACGACGGTCACCCGCGGCACGACGGCCTCGGCGAAGGCGTGGAGCAACTTGGCGCCGCGACGCACCACGCCATCCCACTCCTGGCCGACACCGGGCAGGTAGCCCGGGACGTCGACGAGGACGACGAGCGGCACGCCGAAGGCATCACACATCCGCACGAAGCGGGCGGCCTTCTCCGCGGAGGAGGAGTCGAGGCATCCGCCCAGGCGCATCGGGTTGTTCGCGATGACGCCGACCGTGCGGCCGCCGAGACTGCCGAGCGTGGTGACGATGTTCGGCGCCCACCGGGCGTGCAGCTCCTGCGAGGGACCGTCGTCGAGCAGCTCCTCGACGAGCGGGTGGACGTCGTAGGCGCGCTTGGTCGACTCCGGCAGGGCCTGCGCGAGGTCGGTGTCGGTCATGCCGGAGACGTCGAAGTCCCCCTGGTCGGACAGCAGTCGGCACAGGGTCCCGGCACGAGCGAAGGCATCATCGATCGACTCGGCGAGCACGTGGACGACACCGGAGCGCCGACCGTGCGGCTCGGGTCCTCCGAGGCGGAGGGCGTCGACGTCCTCACCGGTGACCGAGCGGACGACGTCCGGGCCGGTGACGAAGATCCGTCCCTCCGGCGCGAGGATGACGATGTCGGTCAGCGCGGGACCGTACGCCGCACCACCGGCGGCGGCACCGATGACGACGGAGATCTGCGGCACCTTGCCCGAGGCCCGCGTCATGATGGCGAAGACCTCGCCGACGGCGTGGAGCGAGACGACGCCCTCGGGCAGCCGGGCGCCACCGGAGTGCCACAGCCCGACGACCGGGATCTCGTCGGCCAGCGCGCGCTCGTAGGCGGCGACGACGACCTTGCAGCCGGCGACGCCCATCGCGCCACCCATGACCGTCGCGTCCGAGGCGAAGGCGGCGACGGGCTGGCCGCCGACCGTGCCGGTCGCGGCGAGCATGCCGGAGTCGTCGTCAGCAGTGAGCAGCTCGAGGGAGCCCTCGTCGAAGAAGGCTGCCAGGCGGTGGTTGGGGTTGCGCGGGTCCTCTTCGCGAGGGACCTTCGTCCGCGAACCCACCGCGGCCGATGCGGCGTTCGGCTGGCGGGTCATCAGTAGCTCCCGAAGGCGAGGGCGACGTTGTGCCCGCCGAAGCCGAAGGAGTTGTCGAGCACGAGCAGGTCGCCCTCGCCGAGCGGACGCGGGGTGTCCCGCACGATGTCGAGGTCGACGTCCGGGTCGAGGTTCTCGATGTTGATCGTCGGCGGTGCGAGGCGGTCGCGGATCGCCAGCGCGGAGAAGATCGCCTCCAGGGCGCCGGCGGCCCCGAGGAGGTGACCGGTCATCGACTTCGTCCCGCTGATCGCCATGTGGTCGGCGGCGGAGCCGAAGGCGCGCCGGACGGCGGCGACCTCCGCGATGTCACCGACCGGGGTCGAGGTGGCGTGCGCGTTGATGTGGCACAGGTCCGTGGGGTCGGCGTCGGCATCGCGGACGGCGTCGGCCATCGCGCGGGAGGCGCCGGCGCCCTCCGGCTCGGGAGCGGCGATGTGGTAGGAGTCGGCGCTGACGCCGACACCGGAGAGGGTGCAGATGATGTTCGCCCCGCGGGCTTTGGCGTGCTCCTCGGACTCGAGGATGAGGATCGCGCCACCCTCGCCGAGGAGGAACCCGTCGCGCCCGGTGTCGTAGGGGCGGGACGCCGTCTCCGGGGAGTCGTTGCGCGTCGAGAGGGCCTGCATCGCGGCGAAGCCGGCGATGGGCAGCGGGTGGATCGAGGCCTCGGAGCCACCGGCGATGACGACGTCGGCCAGGCCTTCGCGGATGAGGTGCGCGCCGTAGCCGATCGACTCGGCACCGGACGAGCACGCGGAGACGAGCGTGTGGGCGCCGGCGCGGGCGCCGAACTCGAGCGAGACGGTCCCGGCGGCGCTGTTGGGCATGAGCATGGGGATCGACAGGGGGTAGACCCGTCGCGGTCCCTTGGTGCGCAGGGTCTCCCACGCGGTGAGGAGGGTCTGCACGCCCCCGATACCGGTCCCGACCGCGCTGGCGAGACGCTCCGGGTCGACCTCGGGCGCTCCGGCGTTCTCCCACGCCTCGCGGGCGGCGACGAGAGCGTACTGGGCGAAGGGGTCGAGGCGCTTGGTCTCGACCTTCTTCAGCACCTCGGAGACAGGGGTGGTCAGGTGCGCGGCGAAGGTCACCGGGAGCTCGAACTCCTCGACCCAGCCGGCATCGAGAGCCGAGACGCCGGAGCGACCGGCGAGGGCTGCCTGCCAGGTCTCCTCGGCGGTGCCGCCGAGCGGGGTCGTGGCGCCGAGACCGGTGACGACGACGGTGGGCCGGGGGGAGGTCATGGAAGCTCCTGTCGGTGCGGGGGTTGGCGGGAGTGGTGGCTCCCCCCTTCGTCAGGCGAAGGGGGGAGCGTCACCGGACTCAGGCGGCCTGGTTGGCCTGGATGTAGTTCACGGCGTCGCCGACGGTCTTGAGGTTCTTGACCTCCTCGTCGGGGATCTTGGCCCCGAACTTCTCCTCGGCGGTGACGGCGATCGTCATCATCGACAGCGAGTCGACGTCGAGGTCGTCGGTGAAGGTCTTGTCGGCGGTCACCTCGGCGGCGTCGATACCCGTCTCCTCCGAGACGATCTCGGCGAGTCCGGCGAGGATGTCCTGGTCACTGTGGGCCATGTCGGTTCTCCTTGTGTCGGGTGTTGCGTGGTTCGGGTGGGTGGTCCGAGAGCCCGTCGGACCGACGGGTGAACTCAGGGGAGGGTCACGACCTGCGCGGCCCAGACGAGGCCGGCGCCGAAGCCGATCTGCAGTGCGAGACCGCCGGGGGCCACCTCGCCCTCGCGCAGCATCCGCTCCATCGCGAGCGGGACCGAGGCGGCAGAGGTGTTGGCGGTCGTGACGATGTCGCGGGCCACCGGCAGGTCCTTGGGCAGGCCGAGCGCCTTGACCATCTGGTCGATGATCCGCACGTTGGCCTGGTGGGGGATGAAGGCGGCGAGCTCGTCGGGTCGCACCCCGGCGGCGTCGAGCGCGCGCTGGGCCTCGGTGGCCATCGACCAGACGGCCCACCGGAAGACGCTCGGGCCCTCCATGATGATCGCCGGCCAGGCCAGGTCCCGGTTCGCGGCGAGCTCCATCCACGAGCTGCGTGAGGTGATGAGCGACTTCTTCTCGCCGTCGCTGCCCCACACCGTCGGGCCGATACCGGGGACCTCGCTGCGGGAGACGATGACGGCGCCCGCGCCGTCACCGAAGATGAAGGCCGACCCGCGGTCCTCGGGATCGGTGAAGTCGAGCATCTTCTCGACGCCGACGACGAGCACGTGCTCGGCGGTACCGACCCGGACCATGTCGTTCGCGACGGAGATCGCGTGGCAGTAGCCGGCGCACGCCGCCGAGATGTCGAAGGCCGCTGCGCGGGAACCGAGCCGGGCAGCGAGCTCCGGCGCGGCGGCAGGCGTCTGGTAGGGGTGGGTCACCGTGGCGACGAGGACGGCGTCGAGCTGGGACGCGTCGATACCGGCGTACTCCACGGCACCCCGGGAGGCGTGCTCGGCCATGGCGACGACGGTCTCGTCGTCGGACGCGCGGTGCCGGGAGGCGATGCCGGAGCGCTCCTGGATCCACTCGTCGGAGGAGTCGATCGCCGCGACGATCTCGCTGTTGGGGACCACGCGCCGTGGACGGTAGGCCCCCACGCCGGTGATCCTGGCGTGGTGGAGGACGTCGGGCACGCCGAGCGCGCTCATGCGAGCGACCCCTGCGGGTGCAGGCGCAGCAGCGGCTGGCCGGGGGAGACCGGGTCGCCGTCCTCGACGAGCCACTCGACGACGGTGCCGGCGTGGTCCGCACGGACCTCGCGGGTGTCGCGAAGGGAGGAGATGCGCGCCACGACGTGCCCGGCGGCCACCTCGGTGCCGGGCTCGCTCGAGGTGATCTCGACCATGCCCTTGACCGGGGCCGTGACGAGGCGCCACGTGGGCTGCGACGCATCACGGGCCGAGCCGTGCTCGCGCACCATCTGTTGGGCCTTCTCGAGGTCGTCGGGGCTCTTGAGGGCGAGCACCTCGACACCCTTGAGGCTGCGTTTGGCGAGCCCGGTGAGGGTCCCGGCCGGCGGGATCTCGATGATGCCGGTGACGCCGAGGTCCCCCAGCGTCTCCATGCACAGGTCCCAGCGCACGGGGTTGCTCACCTGGGTGACGATGCGGCGCAGCACCTCCTGACCGGAGTGGATGACCTCACCGTCGACGTTGGAGATCAGGGGGACGCGGGCGTCGTGGGTGGACACGGCGCGGGAGAGGTGCGCGAGCTCCTTGGCCGCGGGTGCCATGTGCTCGGTGTGGAAGGCCCCGGCGACCTTGAGCGGCATGACGCGCGCCTTGGCCGGGGGTGCCTCGGCCAGGGCCGCGAGCTGCTCCAGGGTGCCGGCAGCGACGATCTGACCCGCGCTGTTGACATTGGCCGGGGTCAGCCCGTGCGACTCGATCGCCGCGAGGACCTCCCCTTCGTCACCACCGATGACGGCGCTCATGCCGGTGGGGGTGACCTCGGCGGCTGCGGCCATCGATCGGCCGCGCTCACGCACGAGGACCATCGCCTGCTCGGCGCTGATCACGCCGGCCGCTGCGGCCGCGGTGATCTCACCGACGCTGTGCCCGGCACCGGCGCCGACGACACGAAAGCCGTCCGCCGGGTGGTCGAAGAGGGCCAGCAGGGACAGCAGACCGGAGGCGACGATGAGCGGCTGCGCGACCGCGGTGTCCTTGATCGTCTCCTCGTCGGAGGTCGTGCCGTGGGTGGCCAGGTCGATGCCGGCGACGGTCGAGAGCCAGTGGAGGCGGTCGGAGACTCCGGGCAGTTCGAGCCACGGGGCGAGGAAGCCGGGCGTCTGTGAGCCCTGGCCGGGACAGGTAATGGCGAGCACCTGTCCAGACTCACGTGCGAAGGGGGTCTCCTGCGCGGTCGACCCCGCCAGAGATTCACCCAAGGATCTTGGAGGAATCCTCCATCATCGATCCGAGGGCCAGTGCGATACGCACCGTGAAGGCCTCGTGGGGGTCGGTGAGGTCGTAGCCGATGACCTCACTGATCCGCCCGAGCCGGTAGCGCACGGTGTTCACGTGGACGATGAGCGCCCGGGAGGTCGCCTCGAGACCGGGGGAGTCGAGGTGGGTGCGTGCGGTCTCGAGGAGGCTCGGGTGCTCCTCCAGCACCGCGGCGACCTGGTCGACGAGTGCCGCACGAGCGAGGGGGTCGCCCGCGACCGCGCGCTCGGCGAGCAGGTCGTCGGCTCCCACCGGGCGTGGGCGGCCCGGCCACCCCGGTGCCGCGACGTGGCCGGCGACCGCGGCATGCGCGGAGACCGCTCCCTCCGACAGGTCCTCGACGAGGGGGCCGTGGACGAGGTCGCCGTCGGCGAAGCACCCGGCGAGGGTCTGCGCACGCTCGCGAGGGTCGACGACGTCACCGACGATCGCGACGAGTCGCGTGCCCTGGACGCCGGCGAGGACGGGGAACCCGAGTCGCTGCGCCGTGCGGTGGACCGTCCCGACCGCGCCGGCAGGGTCCTCCCCCTCCGGGAAGTGCGGTGAGTTCCCCACGAGGACGACGATGTTGCTGACCCCGTCCCACCCCAGGGCGGCGGCGCGGGTGCGGATGGACTCGTCGACCTCGCCGCGCATGACGGCGTCGATGACGAGCGACTCCAGGCGGGCGTCCCAGGCGCCGCGTTGCTCGGCCGTCTGGGCGTAGACGAGTGCCGCGCCGAAGGCGATCTCCCGGGAGTAGCGCAGGACGGCCATGCGCAGGTCGGTGACGTCACCGGGATGAGCCAGGTCCTCGACCCTCGACTCCACGACCTCGACCACCGTCCGGGCGAGCTCGAGGGTCTGGGCGAGACTGATCGTGCTCGTGAGCTCCCGGGGAGCGGCCCCGAAGATCGTGCTGGTGTCGGCCGGCTCGATGCCGTTGAGCCAGTCGATGAAGTTCGCGATGCCGGCCTGCGCGACGAGAGCGACCCACGACCGCTCTCGTGCTCCGAGGGTGGCGTACCAGCCGTGCTCGTCCTCGAGGCGCCGCGTCGCGGCCGTCGCCAGCTCGCCACCCTTGCGACGAACCGTGCGACGGGTGGTGAGGGAGACGAGGCCACGACGCGACACCCCCGCAGTCTATGTGCGAAGAGCACAAGTCTGCGGGGGTGTCGGCGACGTGACGGGAGATCAGTCGGTGCCGAACTCCATCGCCGCGCGATCGAGTGCGTCGTCCTCGTCGTCGACCGACGAGGCAGCGGGGTTCGCGGCGATCTGGTCGCCGCCGCCGGCCTCGAGCTCGCCCATGATCTCCAGGTAGCCACCGCTCAGCTGGTCCTGGGCGGCGTAGACCTCGAGCTTGCTGCGGCTGTCGGCGATGTCGAGGTTGCGCATGGTCAGCTGTCCGATCCGGTCGACCGGGCCGAAGGCGGCGTTCTCGGTGCGCTCCATCGAGAGCTTGTCGGGGTGGTAGCTGAAGTGCTCACCCACCGTGTCGACGATGGTCCAGTCCTCGCCGCGGCGCAGCCGGACCGTCACCTCGCCCGTGACGACGGACGCGACCCAGCGCTGCAGCGACTCGCGCATCATCAGCGCCTGCGGGTCGAACCAGCGACCTTCGTAGAGGAGGCGACCGAGCCGGCGCCCCTCCGCGTGGTAGTTGGCGACCGTGTCCTCGTTGTGGATCGCATTGATCAGGCGCTCGTAGGTGAGGTGCAGCAGGGCCATGGCCGGGCCCTCGTAGATGCCGCGCGACTTCGCCTCGATGATCCGGTTCTCGATCTGGTCGGACATGCCCAGGCCGTGCCGACCGCCGATGTCGTTGGCCGCCCGCACGAGCGCGACCGCGTCCCCACCGAAGTCCTCGCCGTTGATGGCCACCGGTCGGCCGCGCTCGAAGCGGACGGTCACGTCCTCGGGCTCGATGGCGACGCTCTGGTCCCAGAAGGGCACGCCCATGATCGGCTGGACGATCTCCAGCGACTGGTCGAGGTGCTCGAGGGTCTTGGCCTCATGGGTGGCGCCCCAGATGTTGGCATCGGTGGAGTAGGCCTTCTCAGCGCTGTCCCGGTACGGCAGGCCGCGCTCGGTGAGCCACTCGGACATCTCCTGGCGCCCGCCGAGCTCGGTGACGAAGTCGGCGTCGAGCCACGGCTTGTAGATGCGCAGGCTGGGATTGGCCATGAGGCCGTACCGGTAGAAGCGCTCGATGTCGTTGCCCTTGAAGGTGGACCCGTCACCCCAGATGGAGACGCCGTCCTCCTTCATGGCCCGCACGAGAAGCGTTCCGGTCACGGCACGCCCGAGCGGGGTGGTGTTGAAGTAGGTGCGTCCTCCGCTGCGGATGTGGAAGGCGCCGCAGGCGATGGCCGCGAGGCCCTCCTCGACCAGCGGACCCTTGCAGTCCACGAGGCGGGAGAGCTCAGCGCCGTACTGGCCGGCGCGCCCGGGGATCGACTCGATGTCGTCCTCGTCGTACTGGCCGAGGTCAGCGGTGTACGTACACGGCACCGCTCCCTTCTCGCGCATCCACGCGACGGCCACCGACGTGTCGAGGCCGCCGGAGAAGGCGATGCCGACACGTTCACCAACAGGAAGGGAAGTCAGAACCTTGGACACATCGGCCAGCCTAGTTCGTCCGCACCACCCCCTCCGCACCGGGAGGGCGGCGACGCCCGGCTCGCCCTGACCGGTGCTTGACCCGGCCGACGCGACCGCGTCACGATGGATCCGACGTGCCATCCCTATCGTCCCGTCCGCCGGCAGCACCGCGGCGACCGAGAGCACCAGGAGCACCGTGAGCGCCAGCGTCGCCGACCGCTTGGACACCGCCTCCCGTCATGACCGCCCCCGCACCGTCGAGCCGCTCGTCGTGGCCCACCGCGGCGCCTCCGGCTACCGCCCCGAGCACACCCTTGCCGCCTATGAGCTCGGTGTCGGGCAGGGGGCCGACTACATCGAGCCGGACCTCGTCATGACCGGGGACGGCGTGCTCGTGGATCGGCACGAGCCCGAGATCGGCGAGACCACCGATGTCGCCGAGCGCCCGGAGTTCGCCGACCGCAGGACGACGAAGCACCTCGACGGCAGGGCCGTCACCGGGTGGTTCGTCGAGGACTTCACGCTCGCCGAGCTGAAGACCCTGCGGGCGAAGGAGCGACTCCCGCAGCTGCGCCGGGAGTCGAGCACCTACGACGGTCGATTCGAGGTGCCGACCTTCGAGGAGGTGCTCGAGCAGCGTGAGGCGCTCTCGCGCTCGACCGGTCGCACCATCGGGGTCATCCCGGAGATCAAGCACTCGACCTATCTGCACGAGGCGGGCCTCGACCCGGAGGCCGAGGTCGCGCGCCTGGTGACGAAGTACCACCTCAACCACCGCACGGCACCCCTGTGGATCCAGTCCTTCGAGCTGACGACGCTGAAGGATCTGCGCGCCGTGCACCGGCTCGCGGCGCGCACGACCTTCCTCACCTCGGACACCGGCGGTCCCTACGACCTCCACGCGGAGGGCACGACCTACGCCGAGCTGACCACCCGTGAGTCGATGCGCACTCTCTCGCGGTGGATCGACGGCTTCGGCCCGACGAAGGAGCAGATCATCCCGCGGAACGCGGACGGATCGCTGGGTGAGCCGACGTCCTTCGTCGACGACGCCCACGACGCCGGCCTGACGGTCATGCCCTACACCTTCCGCGCGGAGAACGAGTTCCTGCCGACCGACTACCGCAACGGCAGTGACCCCGCCGACTTCGGGCGGGCCGTCGACGAGGCGCTGACCTTCCTGCGGACCGGCATCGACGGCGTCTTCTGCGACCAGCCGGACGTGTGCCTCGAGGCCCGCCAGGACTTCCTCGCCGACTGACCTCTTTTCGCCGGCAACAGGCGTTGCCACCCGGCCCCACGATGATTAGGTTAGCCTTACCTGAACTCATCGCCGAGGAGGCTGCTGTGAAGAACTGGGCAGGACTGGCCAAGACGGTCGTGGCAACCGCCAGCACGCTCGAGGTGGGGGTCGTCGGCTGTCGTACCCCCGTGGCCCGGCATGCCGTCACCCAGACCGGGAGCCTGCTCTTCTCGCTGGCCGAGGCGGCACCGGAGTGCGCCCACCTCGTCGTCCCCGGCTCCCAGGGCCCGGCCCTCCAGGCCATCGCCTCCGACGTCTCGAGCGTCCCGCACCCGGACCGGGTGCGGGGAGTGGTCCACCTGACCGGTCACGCCGAGGTGATGGCCGAGCCCGTCCACGACGACCTGCTCGGGCACCTGGGGCTGACGGAGGGGGAACTCGTGGCACGGCTGGTCCCGGACACCATCACGATCACCTGGGATGTCGAACGGGGCCGATCCGCCTCATCGCCGGTCGAGGTCGACCCCGCGGACTATGCCGTGGCCGAGGTCGACGCCCTCGGTGGGTGGCAGGACGGCTGGCTCGCGCACCTCGACGCCCACCACCGCGACGACCTCCGGGACCTCGTGGCCCCGGAGGTCCAGCCCGTCGCCGTGGTCCGACCGGTCCACGCCGACGAGTCGGGCATCGTCCTGCGGGAGCACGTCGGCACCTACCGTCAGGACCACCGGGTCGACTTTCCACGCCGGGTCCGGTGCGGTTGCCAGGCGGTCGAGGCGCTCAAACGCCTGGTTGCGGTGCGCACCGGAGGCTGAGTGCACGCGCTGGGCGTCGTCCTCGTCAGGGTCAGGCGTCGCCCCCCGCATTGCCGGACGTCCCGGCGGTGACGTCGAGCAGGCGGTACTTCTCGGCGGCCCGGGTGGGCACGTCCTCGGCGACCCAGCCGCGGTCCGCGAGCATCTGCAGGGCGCGCACGGCCATCGACGGACCGTCGACGTGGAAGTACCGGCGAGCCGCGGCGCGGGTGTCGGAGAAGCCGAAGCCGTCCGTGCCGAGCGCGGAGAACTCCTCCGGCACCCACGCACGGATCTGGTCCTGGACCTGCTTCATGTAGTCCGAGACCGCGACGATCGGGCCGACCGCGCCCTCGAGCGCACGGGTGATGTACGGCGTGGGACGCTCGGCCTCCGGGTGGAGGAAGCGCTGCTCGTCGCAGGACATCGCCTCACGCCGCAGCTGCGTCCAGCTCGTCACGGACCACACGTCGGCGACCACGCCCCAGTCGTCGCGCAGGAGCTGTTGGGCCTCCAGCGCCCACGGCATCCCGACTCCGCTCGCGAGCAGCTGGCAGCGCGGCGGGGTGTCACCGAGGCCCGACGCGTCGCCGGCGGCGTAGCGGTACATGCCCTTGAGCAGACCGTCGACGTCCAGGCCCTCCGGCTCGGGCGGGTGGATGATCGGCTCGTTGTACAACGTGAGGTAGTAGATGACGTTGCGGCCGGGGTCCCCCTGGGGGGCGTCGCCCCCGTACATCGTCTCCAGGCCCTGACGCATGATGTGCGCGATCTCGAAGCCATAGGCCGGGTCCCAGGAGACGACGGCGGGGTTCGTCGCCGCGAGGAGCGGTGAGTGCCCGTCCGCGTGCTGGAGGCCCTCGCCGGTCAGGGTCGTGCGGCCCGCTGTCGCCCCGAGCATGAAGCCGCGCGACATCTGGTCCGAGGCCGCCCAGATGAAGTCCCCGGTGCGCTGGAAGCCGAACATCGAGTAGAAGATGTAGACCGGGATCATCGGCACCCCGTGCGTGGCATAGCTCGTCGCCGCCGCGGTGAAGGCCGCGACCGAGCCGGCCTCGTTGATCCCGGTGTGCTGCAGCTGCCCCTGCTCGGACTCGCTGTAGGTGAGCATGAGGTCGGCGTCGACCGACGTGTAGTTCTGGCCGTGCGGGTTGTAGATCTTCTTCGTGGGGAAGAAGGAGTCCATCCCGAAGGTGCGCGCCTCGTCCGGGATGATCGGCACGATGTGCTCGCCGAAGTCCTTCTCCCGCATGAGGTCCTTCAGCAGCCGCACCCAGGCCATCGTCGTGGCGATCTCCTGCTTGCCCGAGCCCTTGGCGGGCTGGCGGTACTTGTCCGCCGAGGGCAGCGTGAGTGGCGTGTACTCGACCCGCCGCTCCGGCAGCCCGCCGCCGAGCTTGTCCCGGCGCTCGCGCAGGTACTGGATCGCCTCGTCGTCCTCGCCCGGGTGGTAGTAGGGCGGCAGGTACGGGTCCTTCTCGAGGGTCTCGTCGTCGATCGGGATCTGCAGCCCGTCACGCAGGCCCTTGAGGTCCTCGATGGTCAGCTTCTTCATCTGGTGGGTCGCGTTGCGCCCGGCGAAGCTCGAGCCCAGGCCATAGCCCTTGATCGTCTTCGCGAGGATCACCGTCGGCTGACCGGCGTGCTCCATGGCCGCGCGGTAGGCGGCGTAGACCTTGTTGTAGTCGTGGCCGCCGCGCTTGAGCTTCCACCACACGTCCGCGTCGGACCAGTCCTCGACGAGCTTGCGGGTGCGCGGGTCGCGGTTGAAGAAGTTCTCCCGGACGTAGGCACCGTCATTCGCGCGGAAGGTCTGGTAGTCACCGTCCGGTGTCTGGTTCATGAGGTTGACCAACGCGCCGTTGTGGTCGGCGGCGAGCAGCGGGTCCCAGCCCCGGCCCCAGACGACCTTGATGACGTTCCAGCCCGCTCCACGGAAGAAGGCCTCGAGCTCCTGGACGATCTTGCCGTTGCCGCGCACCGGGCCGTCGAGACGCTGCAGGTTGCAGTTGACGACGAAGGTGAGGTTGTCCAGCTCCTCGTTGGCCGCGGTCTGCAGCAGGCCACGACTCTCCGGCTCGTCCATCTCGCCATCACCGAGGAAGGCCCACACGTGCTGCTCGGAGGTGTCCTTGATGCCACGGTTGTGCAAGTACTTGTTGAACTGCGCCTGGTAGATGGCGTTCATCGGACCGATGCCCATCGAGACCGTCGGGAACTCCCAGAACTGGGGCATCAGTCGCGGGTGCGGGTAGGAGGGCATCCCGATGTCGGAGTCGCCCGCGAGGTGGGCGGCCTCCTGGCGGAAGCCGTCCATCTCCTCCTCGCTCAGCCGGCCCTCGAGGTAGGCGCGCGCGTACATGCCGGGGGAGGCGTGCCCCTGGAAGAAGACCTGGTCACCGCCGCCGGGGTGGTCCTTGCCGCGCCAGAAGTGGTTGAAGCCCACCTCGTACATCGTCGCCGCGGAGGCATAGGAGGAGATGTGGCCGCCGACGCCGACACCGGGCCGCTGGGCCCGGTGGACCTGGATCGCGGCATTCCACCGGATCCACGCGCGGTACTGGCGCTCGACCTTCTCGTCCCCGGGGTACCACGGCTCGTTGATGGGGGTGATCGTGTTGACGTAGTCGGTCGTCGTCAGCGACGGCACCCCGACGCTCTTCATCCGTGCACGCTCGAGCAGCCGCAGCATCACGTAGCGGGCCCGTTCACGCCCGGACTCGTCGATGAGCGCGTCGATGGACTCGAGCCACTCGGCCGTCTCCTCGGAGTTGATGTCCGGCAGGTGGGTGGGGATGCCGTTGAGGATGGGGCCATCGCTGAGGTGATCTGGCGATCCGGGCACGTCGTCGTCCTTTCCAAGACAATCCTCCGTGGGGTGTCGGAGGACACCGGACCATTCTCCCCCGCCCGTGTCGCGCGTCACAAACCGGGGTCAGGGGGCGGGACGCGCCGGGGGTGCGTGTAGGCGGTCGCCCTCGGCTCACGGACGAAGCCGAGCAGCGTCACCCCCGAGCGCTCGGCCACCTCGACCGCCAGCGTCGTCGCGGCCGAGACACAGGCCAGGACGGGGACGCCGGCGACGGCCGCCTTCTGCGCGATCTCGAAGCCGGCCCGCGAGGAGACGAGTAGGGCGTGGCCGCGCAGGGGCAGGCTCCCTTCACGTGCCGCCCACCCGATGATCTTGTCCACCGCGTTGTGCCGACCGATGTCCTCGCGGACGGCGAGGAGCCTGCCCTGCGGGTCGAGGAGCGCAGCGGCATGGACCCCACCGGTGGCCTCGAAGACCTTCTGCCGCTCGCGCATCGCCGTCATGCCCGCGTGGATCGCGGTGAGCGAGACGCTCGCGTCGTCCGTCGAGGGGGAGTGCGGCAGGGCCGCGAGCAGGTCGTCGACGGAGGTGGACCCGCACACCCCGCAGGCGCTCGTGGCGACCTCGGTCCGCTCGGTGATCGGTCGTCGGAGGGAGACCCCCGCGGCCAACGTCACCTCGACGACGTTGAAGGTCGGCGAGCCGTCGGGTCCCGTGTCGGTGCAGTGCATCATCGTCGCGACGTCCTCGCCGCTGCCGATGAGACCCTCCGCCACGAGGTGGCCCAGGGTGAGGTCGAAGTCGTCGCCGGGCAGGCGCATCGTCGTGGTCACCGTCGTCGACGGCGGCCGAAGGGGGTTGCCCCCGGCCGGGATGCCCTGGTCCGGAAGAGCGGCCACCCGGATCTCCAGCGGCTCCTCGACCGCCACGGACTCGATCCGATCGATCGAGGCCTCGCCCATCCGGTGCACCCGGAGGCGCTGCGTCATGCGTCCCATCGAACCGCCCGTCCACCGTTGCTCATGCGTCCAGCCTACGGACGGGATCTGGTGTGATGGTGCGGTGGACCAACCTCAGGCACCGCCCCCTTCGCCCCAGCCCTGCGTGCTCCCCCTCATGGGTGACCACGGGGCCGACTGGCGACCCGTCTCCCCGCAGCTGGCGGTCGTGCGCAGGGTCACCGTGACCGCGACCCTGCTGCCACTGGCCGTCGTCGGCGTCATCGCCGCGATCCTCCTCACCCCGTGGCTGGCCATCGTTCCCGTCCTTTTCCTCGCCGTGTGGGTCTGGTCGATGTGGCTCATCCCGAGGCAGGTCGCGGCGATCAGCTGGGCGGAGCTGCCCGAGGAGCTGGCCATCCGCAAGGGTCGGGTGTGGCGCTCGATGGTGACGATCCCCTACGGCCGCATCCAGTACGTCGACCTCTCCTCCGGGCCCTACAAGCGGGCCAAGGGCCTCGCCGACATCGCCGTCAACACCGCCTCCCCGCAGAGCAGCGGCGACCTGCCCGGTCTGCCCGTGGAGGTCGCCGAGGACCTGCGCGTCCGCCTGTCCGCGCACGGTGAGGCACAGCGAGCGGGCCTGTGACCGTCGACGGATCGCCGGGTGCCGGGCCGGGCACGGAGGGCTTCGTGCGGGTCCATGTGCTCTCGCCCTTCATCCGGGGCGGGCTGGTCACGCTCGCCGTCCTCGGCTACCTCGTGTCGCAGCAGATCGACCGGGTCGTGGCTGCCCTCAGCTCCATGCCCGACGGGAGCGAAGGGGAGACGAGTGTCCCCCTCGCGCAGGTCGCCCTCGTCGCCCTGACCATCCTCGGAGTCGTCCTGCTGGGGTTCCTGTCCTGGTGGTTCACCGGGTACCGCCTCGGTGGGCAGAGCCTCGAGATGCGCACCGGCGCGATCTTCCGCCAGCACCGGCAGGTGCGCTACGACCGCATCCAGGCGGTCGACCTCGTCCGGCCCCTGCTGGCCCGGCTCACCGGTCTCGCGGAGGTACGGGTCGAGTCCGCCGGTGGTGGGGACTCGCACGTGACGATCGCCTACCTTCGCCACCGCGAGGCCGAGGACGTCCGGCGCCGCCTGCTCGGGCTCGCCGGCGCTGCCGACCGTCCGGCGCCCGAGACCGCGGTGCCCGGGCCGGTGGTGCCCGGGACCGCCGTGCCCGGGACCGCCGTGCCGGGGGCGGCGGGGCCCGGGTACTCGCTCCCGGAGCCGTCCGAACGACCCGTGCTCTCGGTGCCGGCCGCGCGGATCATCGCCTCGGTGCTCCTCAGCTGGGACGCGATCCTGCTGACGCTCCTCCTCGTGGCGGCCATGGTCCTCGCCGCCCTCGACCTCACCGCGGTCATCGGCGGATTCCTGCCGATCGTCGTCCTCAACGCCGCCCGCGCCCTGATGAGCCTGACGCGGTGGTACGGACTGACCCTGGCGATGCGTGGTGACACCCTGACCAGCCAGCGGGGACTGACCGACACCCGCACCTCCTCGGTGCCCCTCGACCGGGTGCAGGCGGTGGCCCTCGAGCAGCCCCTGCTGTGGCGCCGCATCGGCTGGTGGTCGCTCAAGGTGAACATCGCCGGTGCGCGCATCGGGTCCGCGTCGGGTTCCGACAGCGAGTCCGTCCTCGTCCCCGTCGCCACGACCGACGAGGTGCTCCAGCTCCTCGAGGTGGTGACGTGCGACCCCGAGACGACGGCCGAGGTGGCCTCCCTCGTCGACGGGACCCCGGACGCGTTCGTCGGACAGCCGCGACGAGCCAGGTGGCTGCATCCGCTGGCCCGGCGTCGCATCGGGTACCTGCCCGGGCGTCGAGCCGTCGTCACCCGCTCCGGCCGGGTGCAGCACCGGCTGCAGGTGGTGCCGTGGGGACGGATCCAGTCGCTCACCCTCGAGCAGGGGGTCACCGCCCGCCGGCTGGGGCTCGCGAGCGTCCACTTCGTGAGCACGGTGGGTCCGGTCCGCCCCACGGTGAAGCACCTCGACGCCGAGGACGCGGAGGTCCTCGGACACCTCGCCGCGGTGCACTCCAGCCATGCCCGACGACGCCCGAGCGGGCCCGTTGGTTGCGATCCGGCGCCGGACACGGTGGACTGGGCTCGATGAATGAGCAGCGAGCAGGAGAAGGGACCACAGTCGTGACGGGGGAGTCGACGGAGCAGGGCGAGGATCTCGCCCGCGGCGCCGTGGCCAAGTTGGGCTTCGAGAACGACCAGATCGTGCAGGAGTACGGCTGGGACGATGACGTGGACGAGGGCCTACGGGTCGCCATCGAGGCCGTCGTCGGCGAGGAGCTCGAGGACGAGGACTACACCGGTGTCGTCGACGCGGTGATCATGTGGTGGCGTGACGACGACGGTGATCTCACCGACGCGCTCGTCGACACCCTGGGCACCCTCGCGGAGGGATCCTCCATCGTGCTGCTCACGCCCCGACCCGGTCAGGTCGGCGAGGTCGACCCGAGCGAGGTCGACGAGGCGGCCACGACCGCCGGGCTGCACACCTCCGGCAATGTCATGTGCTCGCAGGACTGGGTCGCGACCCGGCTGGCCGCCCGCAAGGGTGTCGCCTGAGCATCACTGGCACACTGCCGGGATGAGCCAGTATCCGCTCGCCGTCGGCGACACCGCTTCGGACTTCACCCTGCGCGACCAGAACGGCGCCGAGGTCACCCTCAGTGCCTTCGCGGGGGAGCGGGCCGTGCTGCTCGTCTTCTACCCCTTCGCCTTCTCCGGGATCTGCACCGGCGAGCTGGGGGAGATCCGCGACGACCTGGCCAGCTTCGAGTCGGCCGATGTCACCACCCTGGCGATCTCCTGCGACCCGATGTTCAGCCTGCGGGCATGGGCCGACCGGGAGGGCTACTTCTTCCCGCTGCTGTCGGACTTCTGGCCGCACGGCGCCGTGGCCGATGCCTACGGCGTCCTCGACCACGAGGCCGGGATGGCTCGTCGGGGCACCTTCCTCGTCGGGCGCGACGGCCGCATCGCCTGGCAGCTGGTCAACCCCACCGGTGAGCGACGGGACTTCGCCGGGTACCACGCGGCGCTCGGTCAGCTGCTGGAGTCCGGATCGGTGACGAAGGGCGGGTGACCTGCCGCGACGAGTCCGGGCCGGCAGCCTGTCAGAATGACCGCGGCGCGGTTCGCGCCGGGGGCCTGTAGCTCAGGTGGTAGAGCACCGCGTTTACACCGCGGGTGTCGTCGGTTCGAGCCCGGCCGGGCCCACATGACCCAGATCCGTCTACGTGACGTCCTCACCGTCCTCGAGCGGATGTTCCCCGTCGACTCCGCCCAGTCCTGGGACCGGGTCGGGCTCGTCACGGGCGACCCCGACCAGCCCGTACGGAGGGTCCACGCCGCGGTCGACCCCACTCTCGAGGTGATCGAGGAAGCCCGTGACGCGGGTGCGGACCTGCTCATCACCCACCACCCGCTGTTGCTGCGCGGGGTCCACTCGGTCGCCACGACGAGCGCGAAGGGAGCGAGCGTCACCTCGCTCGTCGTGTCCGACACGGCGCTCTTCGTCGCGCACACCAATGCCGATGTCGCCGAGCCGGGCGTGAACTCCGCCCTGGCGCAGGCCTGCGGACTGACCGACACCGAACCGCTGAGCCTCGAGGAGGGGCGAGCCATGGGGCGCGTCGGCGAGCTCGACGTGGCCCTGCCCCTCGCCGACTTCGCGACCCGGCTGGCGGCGGCACTGCCGCCCGCCCCGGGCGGCATCCGGGTCGCCGGACCCGCGGACGGCGTCGTCCGCCGCGTGGCGCTCCTCGGGGGCGCGGGTGACGGACTCATCGATGCGGCCCGGGCCGCCGACGCGGACGTCTACGTGACCTCCGACCTGCGCCACCACCCGGCCCTGGAGGCCCGTGAGGAGTCCCGCGCCGGGGGAGGAACCCCCTTCCTCGTCGACGCCGGCCACTGGGCCACCGAGTCCCTCTGGCTCGACCACCTGCTCACCGACCTCGGGAACTCCCTCGCAGCGTCCGGAGCGGACATGGTGGGATGGGAGACCCACGTGAGCACGATCTGCACCGACCCGTGGAGCTTCACCGTCGGCGCACAGACCGCCCCAGGAGGCCCCCAGTGAAGGCAGACCCCTTCGTCCAGGCACGACTGCTCGACCTGCAGGCACTCGACACCCGGCTGCAGCAGATCGATCATGCCCGCGGCCGAGTCCCGCAGACCGTCACCTTGGCGGAGGCCGAGCGCGAGCTGCAGCAGGTGCGTGACGACGTCGTGCGCGTCGAGACGACGCTGTCCGACATCCGCCGCGAGGTCCAGCGCGCCGAGACCGATGTCCAGCAGGTGCGCGACCGTGCCACCCGTGACCAGGGGCGTCTCGACACCGGCAGCGGGATGACGTCGAAGGATCTCACCGCGCTCCAGAGCGAGCTGGAGTCGCTCGCCCGTCGTCAGGGCGACCTCGAGGAGATCGAGATCGAGGCCATGGAGCGTCAGGAGGCCGCGGAGGCGCGCCTGACCGAGCGCACCGCGGAGCAGACCCGCATGCAGGGTGAGGTCGACCGGATCCGCGAGGAGCGGGACGCGGCCGTCGCCGAGCTCGACGCCGAGCGGGTGAGCGTCGCCGGACCCCGCGAGGACCTCGTCGCGGGCATCGACGACGCGCTCCTGGCCCTGTACGAGCGGATCCGCGCGAACTCCGGCGGCCTCGCCGCCGCGGAGCTCAAGCACGGCAGGTGCGGTGGGTGCCGACTCGAGCTCAACCCGGTCGACCTCGGCAGGATCGACAAGGCCGCGGTCGACGAGGTCGTGCGGTGCGAGGAGTGCGACCGCATCCTCGTGCGCATCCCCGCCCCCCAGAGCTGATGGGGCGCTCCCTCACCCACCGGACCTGAGGAGCGGCGACATCGACGACCTCCCCACCTGGCTGACCGCCTCCGGGCTCCTCGGAGCGGTGCTCTTCGGTCTGCTCTCCGCCTACTTCCCCCCGCTCAACGCCGAGATCTACGCGGTGGCCGCCCCGGTGGTCTTTCCCCAGCTGTGGGTGCTCCACGTGTCGGCGATGACCGGGGGCCTCGTCCTCGGCAAGGTCACCCACTTCCTCGCGGCGGCGAAGGGGGCCGAGGCCTATTCGCGGCGGCGGGAGGAGAAGGACTCCCGGGCCGCGGCGAAGGGCGTGCTCCCTGCGGGATCCGTGCGCGAGCGCCTCGTCCGGTGGAGCAGGGCGATGATCGACGTCCTCGACCGTCCGCGGCTCGGCCCGCTCGTCGTGCTGGCGAGCTCGGGGGTCGGCTTCCCACCGTTGGCCGTCGTCACCGTCGCCGCCGGGATCAAGCGCCTCAACCTCTGGCTCTTCGTCGTCGTCACGACGATCGGGTGTCTCGCCCGGTTCCTCGCCACCTCGTGGTTGGTCGTGCAGGGCATCGAGATCGGTCGCTGACCGTCCGGGATACCCTGACGCCATGAGTTATGCCGCAGATCTCAGCCCCCAGCAGACCTGGGAGCACCTCGAGTCCGACCCGCAGGCGGTCCTCGTCGACGTGCGCACCCGTGCCGAGTGGTCCTTCGTCGGGATGCCCGACCTTGCCGGGATCGGCAAGCAGGTCATCCCCCTCGAGTGGACGACCTTCCCTGAGGGTGCGGCGAACCCCGCCTTCGTCGAGGAGCTGCGCTCTGCCGTCGACACGGATGTCCCGGTCTACTTCCTCTGCCGCTCCGGGGGGCGCTCGGCGGCGGCCGCGAGCGCCGCGACGGCCGCCGGGTACGCCCGCGCCCACAATGTCACCGAGGGCTTCGAGGGGGATCTCGACGATCAGGGACACCGTGAGGTCAACGGGTGGAAGCAGGCCGGCCTGCCCTGGCGCCAGGGGTGAGCGACACGCCCTTCGGCCCGGGGAACCCGCGCCCCTACCTTGACCCGACCGGCCTCTCCCCGCAGACCCTGGCTGTTCGCGGGGGACAGGCCCGCAGCACCTTCGACGAGACCTCGGAAGGGCTCTACCTCACCTCGGGCTTCGTGTACGGCAGCGCCGAGGAGGCCGAGGCCTCCTTCAGCGCCGAGGTCGAGAAGTTCGTCTACTCCCGGTACGGCAACCCCACGGTCGCGATGTTCGAGGAGCGGCTGCGGGTGCTCGAGGGGGCGGAGGCGGCCTATGCCACGTCCTCGGGCATGTCCGCGGTCTTCACGGCGCTGGCCGCGCTCGTCGGGGCCGGAGACCGCCTCGTCTCCTCGCGCGGGCTCTTCGGGAGCTGCTTCGTCATCGTCGACGAGATCCTTCCCCGGTGGGGTGTGGAGACCGTCCTCGTCGACGGGTCCGACCTCGACCAGTGGCGCGAGGCCCTGTCCGAGCCGACGACCGCCGTCTTCTTCGAGACGCCGAGCAATCCCATGCAGGAGCTGGTCGACATCGCCGCCGTGAGCGAGCTGGCCCATGCCGCCGGAGCCCGGGTCGTCGTCGACAACGTCTTCGGCACCCCGGTCTTCTCCCGGCCGCTCGAGCACGGGGCGGACATCGTCGTGTACTCGGCGACCAAGCACATCGACGGGCAGGGACGGGTCCTCGGGGGTGCCGTCCTCGGCCCGCAGGACTACATCGACGGCCCGGTGCAGAACCTCATCCGGCACACGGGGCCCTCGATGTCACCCTTCAACGCGTGGGTGCTGCTCAAGGGCCTGGAGACCATGGACCTGCGGGTGCGACGGATGGCCGAGTCCTCCCTCGCCGTGGCGCGGGCGCTGCAGGCCCATCCACGGGTGACGCAGGTGGTCCACCCGTGGCTCTCGGACCACCCTCAGCACGAACTCGCGCAGGCGCAGATGAGCGGCGGGGGCACCGTCGTCACCCTGGCCATCGACGGAGGCAAGGCGGAGGCCTTCGCCGTGATGAATGCCCTGCGACTGGTGGACATCTCCAACAACCTCGGCGACTCGAAGTCGCTCGTCACCCACCCCGCGACGACCACCCACCGTCGGTTGGGGGCGCCGGCCCGCGCGGCGATCGGCATCACCGACGCGACGCTGCGGATCTCGGTCGGTCTCGAGGCCGCGGACGACCTCGTGGCCGACATCATCGCCGCACTCGACGGCCTCGGCTGAGACCCCTCCGGGTCACCTGGCGGTCGCGTCGAGCACCCACGGACGGCCGACCTTCGCCGGTGCCGTGAGGTCGACCTCGAAGGCGGGTTCGAGGGCCGCGGCGAGGGCTGCGGGGGTCCTGGGCTCCCGGGCCACCCCGAGGAGGTGGCGCGCCACCAGGCCCCGGGTGTGCTTGGCCATGTGCGTCGCCCCCGGTACCCGCACGCTGACCCAGCGTCGTGCCGCGTCACCGGACGGCTGCCAGGCCGCCACATAGGTGCTGGAGCGGCAGTCGACGACCAGACCCTCCCCGGCAGCCGCCGTGAGCTCGACGGCCAGGGGCTGGCGCCAGTGCCCGGCCAGCGGACCCACCCCGGGAAGGTTGACCGCCATCGAGAGTCGGTAGGGCGGGATCCGATCATGGGGGTGCACCGCCCCGAAGAGGGCGGAGACGATGACGAGCCAGCGGTTGGCGCGGCGCTTCGCGCCGGGGGAGAGGCTCTCGAGGTCGAGGGCGTCGTAGAGCACGCCGCTGTAGACGTGCGCCGCCGGTGGCGCGGGTGTCGTCGTCAGCCTCGTGTTGCGGGCGACCTCCTCCACGAGGGTGGGGCTGACGCCGAGGACCTCGTGGGCGTCCTCGCGGGCGCTCACCTCGGCGAGCGCGGTGAGCACCCGCTCGCGTGCCGAGGTCAGCCCGGGGAAGGACAGCGACCCGACGTCCAGCGCCTTCCCCCGCGCACGAGCGGTCTTGGACTCCGAGGGCGGCAGCAGGACAAGCACCCGCGAACCATACGAAATCCACCGCCCCGGGTCCTATCGTGACCACCATGACCCAGCGCAGCGTGACCCTCCGCCTCGCCGACCCCGTGGCCGGGGAGGTCGTCGCGGCGGCCGGTCTGCGACCTCGATTCGAGGCGATCCGCGCCGAGCTGGCGGTGCCGCAGGAGTTCCCGGCGGACGTCGTGGCCGAGGCCGAGCGCGTGGCGGCGCAGCCGCTCTCACTGCCGGAGCGCGACGAGACGGACCTCCCCTTCCTCACCGTCGACCCGCCCGGGTCCCTGGACCTCGACCAGGCGATGCACCTCTCCCGCGACGGCGAGGGCTACCGCGTGCGCTATGCGATCGCCGATCTGGAGTGCTTCGTCGAGCCCGGAGGGGTGATCGACACCGAGGCCCGTCGCCGCGGTCAGACGATCTATGCCCCCGACCAGCGCACGCCCCTGCACCCGCCCGTCCTCAGCGAGGGCGCGGCGAGCCTGCTGCCCGGCGAGGTCCGGCCCGCCTACGTCTGGGACATCCGTCTCGATGGGCGCGGTGAGCACTCGGCCGCCGAGGTCTACCCGGCCCTGGTGCGCAGCGTCGAGCGGTTGACCTACACCGTTGTGCAGGAGGCCGTCGATGCCGGGACCGACGACGAGCGACTCGTCCTGCTGCGGGAGATCGGCGAGAAGCGCATCGTCCTCGAGCAGGAACGCGGTGGTGCCTCCCTGCCGATGCCGGACCAGGAGGTCGATCAGGACGAGGGGGGCTTTCGCCTGTCCCTGCGCCCGCTCGTCCCCGCTGAGGACTGGAATGCCCAGATCTCGCTGCTCACCGGGATGGTCGCCGGGGAGATGATGCTCCACGCCGAGGTGGGCGTCCTGCGCACCATGCCGGAGCCGAGCGAGAGGACGCTCGCACAGCTGCGGCGCATCGCGACGGCCCTCGGCGTCGGGTGGCCGGCCGAGCAGACGCACGGCGACCTGCTCCGCTCCCTCGACGGCAGCAACCCCAAGCACCTCGCCCTGATCCACGAGTCGATGGTGCTCTTCCGTGGAGCGGGCTACACCGCCTTCGACGGGGGAGTGCCCGAGCTCGTCGAGCAGGCCGCGATCGCCGCCCCCTACGCCCACGTCACCGCGCCCCTGCGACGGCTCGTCGACCGCTTCGGACTCGCGCTGTGCGCCACCATCAGTGCCGGGGAGGAGGCCCCGGCGTGGGTGCGCCGTGCCCTGCCGACCCTGCCCGACCTCATGGAGGCCTCCGACCGGTTGGCCGGGGAGGTCGAGCGGGCGACGATGGCGGCCGTCGAGGCCGCCAGTCTCGTCGGCCGCGTCGAGGAGACCTTCGATGCCGTCGTCATCGACGTGCCGCAGGGTCAGGGCGACCTCGAGATCCAGGTCGTCGACCCCCCGGTGATCGCCCGGGCGAAGGGGACCGCCGACCTGGGCGCGCAGGTCACCGTCCGCCTGACAGGGGTCGACCTGGCCGCGGGGAGCGCGACCTTCGAGGTGACCTGAGGCGCCTCCTCGCCCGTGGGTTAGGGTGCTCATCGAAAGGGAGTAGTCCCCAACAGGTGTGTCGACACACTGATCCTGGCCCTCGGGCCACCGATCCGGCACATCGGGCCAGCAGTGCTGGCGGACGAGACTTTCGACCGGATTGTCATTCATTCCTGGTCGGGGCTCGTCGCGATGCGGCTCCTCGCCCGGGCGGACGAGGAGCTGTTGATGTTCTCCGCACTGGTGCTCAGCACCGTGGTCATCTTCGTCGCCGAGCTCGGCGACAAGAGCCAGCTGATGGCGATGACGTTTGCCACCCGCTACCGCGCCCGCGACGTGCTCATCGGGATCACCGCCGCCACCGCGCTGGTCCACCTGGCCTCCGTGGGGATCGGGTACCTCATCGGGACGAGCTTCGAGAGGTACCAGGGGCCGATCGCCGTCGCGGCGGGCCTGGCCTTCCTGGCCTTCGCGCTGTGGACGCTGCGCGGGGACGAGCTCACCGAGGACGAGGCCCAGAAGGCGAAGAAGGCCACCGGCTCCGCCCTCCTCGCCGTCGGTCTCGCCTTCTTCCTCGCCGAGCTCGGTGACAAGACGATGCTCGCGACGATCACGCTCGCCGTCCGCGAGGACTGGTTCGGCACGTGGATCGGCTCGACGATCGGCATGGTCGCGGCCGACGCCCTGGCCATCGGCGTCGGCGCGCTCCTCGGACGCAAGCTGCCGGAGAGGGTCATCACCCTCGGCGCCGCGGCGGCCTTCGCGATCTTCGGTCTCGTGCTCATCGCCGAGGGCCTGGGCTGGTTCTGAGCCGGACGGCCACGCCCGGGTCGATGTTCGGGCGAGCCTCCGGGCGCACGCTCGGACATCGACTCGGGCGTCCGGGCAGGCCAAACCCCCGACAAGATCAGGGGTTTGGGGATGAGCCGGCCTGTAAGCCGGGTTCTGTTCCCCCACACCGTTGCCGGTGCCGGGGCGACGACCATCCATCTCGGGTCGCCGTTGCCGACGACCTCCAGCGTCCTACCCGTGCGCTCGGGCGGGCCGCCCTCGAACGCGCACTGTCTGGACTTGCTCCTGGTGGGGTTTACCGAGCCGATCCGGTCGCCCGGATCGCTGGTGGTCTCTTACACCACCCTTTCACCCTCACCTCGTCCACCGAGGTGGACGAGGCGGTCTGCTTTCTGTGGCACTGTCCCGCGGGTCACCCCGGGTGGCTGTTGGCCACCACCATGCCCTGTGGAGCCCGGACTTTCCTCGACACCGCCGAGGCGGTGACGCAGCCGTCCGGCCGACTCATCCGGGAGCAGTCTACGTCGGACGATCCTCCCGGGTGGTCCACCGGGCCCATCCGGTGAACGAGCCGAGGGCGAGGGTGACGACTCCGGCGACCACGGACTGCCACGGCAGGAGCACGGCGATGATGATGCAGGCGAGGAGACCGAGGGTGGGTACGACCTTGTGCACGACCGGGCGATCGAGGGTCCAGGCGCACGCGTGGCCGATCGCGTAGTAGCTCAGGGCGAGGAAGGACGCGTAGCCGATCGCCCCCTGCACGTCGACGAGCATGACGATGATGATCACGGCGGCGGCGATGACCGCCTCCGCCCTGCGTGGCACCCCGCTTCGTCGGTCCACCGTCCCGAGGGCCGAAGGGAGGTGGTGGTCGCGCGCCATGGCCAGGACGATCCGGGAGATGCCACCGGTGAGGGCCATGAGGGCGCCACCGATCACGAGCACCGCGCCGATGCGCAGCGCCGGCCCGAGCCACGGCCAGACGGAGATCTCGGCGGCCTCGGCCAGGGGCGCCTCTCGGGCGGCGACCCAGCCGGCGCCGAGGGTGTGGGTCAGGGCGAGGGCGACGAGCAGGTACAGGGCGAGGACGATCGCCAGCGCGATGGTGATGGCCCGGGGGATCGTGCGGCGGGGGTGCTCGACCTGCTCACCGAAGGGGACCAGGCGGGCGAAGCCGGCGAAGGCGAAGAAGAGGAACCCCGCGGCCTGGACCACCCCGAGGACCCCTCCCGACTCCGGTGGCGCCGGGGGCGGCGCCTCTGCGGTGACCGGTGGTGCGATGAGCATGACGAGGACGAAGGCCAGGGTGAGCACGACGACGAGGAGCAGGACCCCCATCGCGACGACGTGCGGCTCGCGGACTCCCTGGAGGTTGAGCGCGAGGACGGCCAGGACGCTGAGGACGGCCACGGGAGTCGCGTGGTCCGGCCACAGGTGGAGCCCGAGTGCGAGGGCCATGGCCGCGCAGGATGCCGTCTTGCCGACGACGAAGGCCCACCCGGCGAGGTAGCCCCACGGCAGCCCCATCCGCTCGCGCCCGTACAGATAGACCCCGCCCGAGCCGGGGTGGCGGGCCGCCAGCCGGACCATCGAGTGGGCACTGGCCCCCGCGACGAGGGCGGCGAGGGTCACGGCCAGCAGGAGCAGGGTCCCGGCACGGGCCGCGGCGGGAGCGAAGGTGGTGAACAGCCCCGCTCCGAGCATCGTGCCCAGGCCGATGCCGACGCCATCACGCAGCCCGAGGCGGCGGTCCGATGTCCGCGCAGCCGCCCCAGACGAGTTCGTCATGTCTCCACCTTGCCGCATACCGTCCGGGAGGCGAGCACCTGTCGCCCGTCGGCGGGAAACGGTCCGGTGTCAGTTGCCCCGGGCGGCCAGGCGTGCGGCGCCGATGATCCCGGCCTTGTTGCGCAGCTTCGCCGGGACGATCGGGGTGCGCAGGTCGAGCAGGGGGAGGAAGGTGTCCGCCTGCTTGCTCACCCCACCTCCGACGACGATGAGGTCGGGCCAGAAGATGGACTCGAGGTGGCTGTAGTAGGTCTGCAACCGCTCTGCCCACCGGGCCGTGTCGAGCCCCTCGCGCTCGCGCACCGACTCGGCGGCCCGGCTCTCGGCGTCGTGCCCCTCGATCTCCAGGTGCCCGAGCTCGGAGTTGGGCACGAGGTGGCCGTCGAGCAGCAGTGCGCTGCCGATGCCCGTGCCGAGGGTGGTGAGGATGACCAGGCCCTTCTCGCCCTTCGCCGCGCCGTAGTGCCGCTCGGCCACACCGGCGGCGTCCGCGTCGTTGACGAGGTGGACCGGCCGCCCCAGGCGCTGGCCGAAGAGCGCGTCGGCGTCGAGGCCGACCCACGACCTGTCGATGTTGGCGGCGCTGCGCACCACGCCGTGGGTGACGACCGCCGGGAGGGTGATGCCCAGGGGCACGTCCGTGTTCACCGCGAAGTGCTCCGCGACCTGCTCGACGACGTCGCAGACCGCCTCCGGGGTCGCCTCCTCAGGGGTGGCGATCCGCAGCCGGTCCTCGGCGAAGCAGCCCTTGTCGAGGTCGACGGGGGCTCCCTTGATGCCGGAGCCGCCGATGTCGATCCCCAGGGCGTCGTGCTTCCTGCTCATGTCGTCGTGCCTTTCGTGGGCTCAGGCGAGGGTGAGGATCTCGTTGCCGTCCTCGGTGATGAGGATGGTGTGTTCGAACTGGGCGGAGCGCCGCAGGTCCTCGGTGACCACGGTCCAGCCGTCGTCCCAGAGGGTCCAGCGCGGTGTGCCGAGGGTGAGCATGGGCTCGATGGTGAAGGTCATGCCCGGCTCGATGACGGTGTCGTACCCCGGAGCCGCGTCGTAGTGCGGCACGACGAGTCCGGAGTGGAAGGCCGTGCCGATGCCGTGACCGGTGTAGTCGCGCACCACGCCGTAGCCGAACCGGGCGGCGTACTTCTCGATGACCCGGCCGATGATGTTGATCTGTCGGCCGGGGAGGGCGGCCTTGATCCCGCGCATCATCGACTCGTGCGTGCGCTCGACGAGCAGGGTCGACTCCTCGTCGACGTCCCCGGCGTGGAAGGTGGCATTGGTGTCGCCGTGGACACCTCCGATGAAGGCGGTGATGTCGATGTTGACGATGTCGCCGTCCTCGATGGGCCGATCATCGGGGATGCCGTGGCAGATCACCTCGTTGACCGAGGTGCACAGCGATTTCGGGAACCCCCGGTAGCCCAGCGTCGAGGGGTAGGCGCCGTGGTCGAGCAGGTACTGGTGGCCGACCCGATCGACCTCGTCGGTGGTCACCCCGGGGGTGACGGCCCGGCCGGCCTCCTGCAGCGCCCCGGCCGCGATCCGACTGGCCGTGCGCATCCGCTCGAGGGTCTCGGGGTCCTTGATCTCGGACCCGGCGAAGGGGGTGGGGGCCGGCTGGCCGACGTACTCGGGCCGGGCGATGCCCGCCGGCACGGGGCGGCGGGGCGAGACCACCCCGGGGGTCACGGTTGCGGTGGACGCGGACATGCTGTGGAGTCTAGGCAACGAGCGCATGGACGATGCGCTCCGGTGTGCGGGAACAGCCCGCGGGAGAGGACGGGACGACGATGGCGTACTGGTTCAACATCGAGACCGGGCGGGTCGAGAGTGACGAGAACCGCTCCCAGAACGCGAACGTCATGGGGCCCTACGACACCGAGGCCGAGGCGGCCTCGGCCCTGTCCACGGCGCGCGCGAAGACGCAGGAGTGGGACGAGCAGGACCGCCGCGAGCGGGAGTGGCCGGACGACGCCTGAGCGGTCAGCGGCGTCGGTGCAGGGTGAGGGCGTAGGACCCGTCGCCCGGCCACTGCTCGGCGTCCCAGGACGCGTACCGCGTCACGAGGACGAGCCCGGCGGCGAAGGCCGCCCGCTCGTAGGCCTCGGTGCTCACCGCGGCCGCGCCGCCGGGCTGGTTCCCCGGCAGCGACCAGCCGGCGACGAGCACCCCGTCGAGCGTCAGGTGCTCGTGCATGCGCCGCAGGACGTCCACGAGGGTGCCGTCGGCGACGAAGGGCACGACATTGCCCGCGAGCAGCACGATGTCGAAGGCCTGGCCACTCAGCGCCAGGTCAGCCAGATCGGCGTGGACGAAGCGGGTGACGTCGTCCCGCGCCCGGGCCACCTCGATCATCGCGGGGTCCGCGTCCACCCCGACCACGTCATGACCGAGGGCGGTCAGCGTCGTGGCGATGCGGCCGGTGCCGCAGCCGGCGTCGAGGATCCGTGCGGGGGCGGGTCGCAGCCCGGTGACGAAGCGGGCCTCGCCGTTGATGTCCGCGCCCTGCTCCACCAGCTCGTCGAACCGTCGCTGGTAGGAGTGGGCTGCATCGATGCCACCGGACACCTCGGACCACCGGGTGCGGATCTCGGGCAGCTGGTCGGGCGCGTCGGGGGCCATGATCAGCTCTCGAAGGAGTGCTCTGCGGCGGGGAAGCTCCCACTGGCGACCTCGGCCGCGTAGGCCCTGGCCGCGTCGGAGAGCACGGTGCGCACGTCCGCGTAGCGCTTGACGAAGCGCGGCGTGCGGCCGGCACCCAGTCCGGCCATGTCCTGCCAGACGAGGACCTGGCCGTCGCAGTCGGGGCCGGCCCCGATACCGATGGTCGGGATCCCCAGCTCCCGGGTCACCTCGGCGGCGGACGCTGCGGTGACCATCTCGAGGACGACGGCGAAGGCGCCGGCCGCCTCGACGGCGCGGGCGTCCTCGAGCAGCCGCGCCGCGGCCTCCCCGCGGCCCTGCACGCGGTACCCGCCGAGGGTGTGCTCGCTCTGCGGGGTGAAGCCGATGTGCGCCATGACGGGGATGCCCCCCTTCGTCATCCGCTCGATGGTCGGTGCCATCTCCACACCACCCTCGAGCTTGACGGCGTGCGCCAACCCCTCCTTCATCAGCCGCGCCGCCGAGAGGTACCCCTGCTCGGGAGAGGCCTGGTAGGTGCCGAAGGGGAGGTCGGCCACGACGAGTGCGCTCGCGGTGGCGCGCGCCACCGCCCGGGTCAACGGGATCATCTCCTCGAGCGTCACGGGGACGGTCGTCTCGTGGCCGTAGACGGTGTTGCCGGCGGAGTCGCCGACGAGCAGCACGGGGATGCCGGCCTGGTCGAAGATCTCGGCGGCGTACGTGTCGTAGGCGGTGAGCATGGCCCACCGCTGGCCCCTGTCCTTCATGGCGCGCAGGTGCGGGATGCGCACCCGCTTGGGCGCGGACGGGGCGGGCGCGGTGCCGCCGCCGTAGGGGGCGCTGGTCTCCGTGGCCGGGTCGGGCTGGGATGCGGCGGGTGGCGTGCTCATGCCGCCAGCCTAGGCTCCGGGGTGAGTGTCCGTTCAGGGAGGCTCTGGACCGGACGGTTCCGGTCGAAGAGTATGGATTTGTTCAAGAAATCCCGCTCCCCCTCCCGAACGGCGGCAGATCTTGGTTGAGTGCGTGCACCCCTGTGGCCGAGGCCACACCATTTCAGGAGGATCCGTGAAGAGACGCCACACCTACGTTGTGTCGGGCCTCGCTGCGTCCGCCCTCGTGCTCGCCCTCATGCCCATGTCGGCGAGCGCCGGAGAGACCGCTGGCGCGGTGCCACCCCAAGACGGTGCCACCAAGGCCGCACACCACGACGACAAGCCGCACCCCCTCGGTGACGCGCAGCGCGAGCTGCGTGAGGACGCGGTGGACAAGCTGCTCAAGGGCGAGGCCGACCTCGTGACGAAGGGCGGTTCACAGGTCATCGAGCTCAAGAGCGAGGACCAGGCCGAACGCCACACCAGCCTCAACAAAGGCAAAGGCAAAGGCAAGGGCAAGGACCGTCCGCGCTCGAAGTACGTCCAGTACGACGTCGACCGGGAGGCCTCGGTCTTCACCATCCTCACCGACTTCGGGGACCAGACGAAGCCGACCCAGGGCGGCGACGCCGGTCCGAAGCACAACGAGATCGCCGAGCCGGACCGTGACTGGGACGGGGGCAGCACCGACAACAACTCGACGATCTGGACCGAGGACTTCAGCCGCAGCCACTACAAGGACCTGATGTTCGCCGAGGGTGAGGACTCCTTCCGCGACTTCTACCTCAAGCAGTCCAACGGCCGGTTCAGCACCTCGGGTGACGTGAGCAACTGGGTGACGGTGCCCTACAACGAGGCGCGCTACGGCCACAACCCGGCATCGGGGGACGGCACGAGTGAGGCCGACGGCTACTGGAACTACGTCAAGGACACCGCGCAGGCCTGGTACGCGGACCAGAAGGACCAGGGCAAGAGCGACGCCGAGATCAAGGACTACCTGGCCCAGTTCGACGTGTGGGACCGCTACGACCACGACGGCGACGGCGACTTCAACGAGCCCGACGGCTACATCGACCACTTCCAGGCGATCCACGCCGGCGAAGGGGAGGAGGCCGGGGGCGGCGCCCAGGGCGAGGACGCCATCTGGAGCCACCGCTGGTACGCCTTCTCCAACAACATGGGCAAGTCCGGCCCCGAGGGCAACCAGCTCGGCGGCGTGCCGCTGGGTGACTCGGGCATCTGGATCGGCGACTACACGACCGAGCCGGAGAACGGCGGTCTGGGTGTCTTCACCCACGAGTTCGGCCACGACCTCGGTCTGCCGGACCTCTACGACACCGCCGGTGGCGACAACGGCACCGGCTTCTGGACCCTGATGTCCGGTGGGTCCTGGCTCAACGACGGCACCGAGGACATCGGCTCCAAGCCCGGGTACATGGGTCCGTGGGAGAAGCTCCAGATGGGCTGGCTCGACTACCGCACGATCAAGCCCGGACAGCAGCTGAAGGCCGACATCGGTCCGGCGGACCGTGACCACGTCAAGCTGCCGCAGGCGATGGCAGTCCTTCTGCCCGAGCAGACGGTGACGGCCGAGTACAACACCCCGCACTCGGGCAGCTACGAGTGGTGGTCCGGCTCGGCCGACGACCTGAACAACACGCTCACGCGCGAGGTCGACCTCACTGACGCCGGTGCCGCGACGGTCACGGCCCAGCTGGCCACGGACATCGAGGAGGGCTACGACTTCCTCTACACCGAGGCCTCGACCGACGGCGGGTCCACGTGGACCGAGATCGCGGACCCGGTCGACGGCGGTGACCTGTCGTGGAACGAGGTCGAGTACGACCTCAGCGCCTTCGCCGGCGAGCAGGTCCAGTTCAGGTGGCGCTACCAGTCCGATGGTGGTGTCGCGCAGGACGGTGCCTTCATCGACGACATCGAGATCACTGTCGACGGGACCAGCGTCCTCTCCGATGACGTCGAGTCCGGCACCAACGGCTGGAGTGCCGACGGGTTCACCCGGATGAGTGGCTCGACCTCGGACACGGTGCAGAACTACTACCTCGCCGAGAACCGGGTCTACTCCGGCTACGACGAGAACCTCAAGACCGGGCCGTACAACTTCGGCTGGGCCTCGAGCAAGCCGAACTGGGTGGAGCGTTTCCCCTACCAGGACGGTCTGCTCGTCTGGTACATCAACAACGGCTACACGGACAACAACACGAGCCAGCACCCCGGTTACGGCCAGGTGCTGCCCGTCGACGCCCGACCGGAGCCGGTGACCTTCAACGACGGCACGAAGCTGGGCAACCGTCGACAGCCCTTCGACGCGACCTTCGGGAAGCAGAAGACCGACAAGGTGACCTTCCACAACAACGGGGCCCGTGCGACGGTTCCCAAGCACCGTGGGATCGCCACCTTCGACGACTCCGACCCGAACCGCTACTGGAGCGCGGACAACCCGTGGAACTCCACGAAGGTGGCCGGTTCCGGGACGAAGATCAAGGTCGTCAAGGAGAAGCGCGGCAAGCAGGAGATGACCCTCGAGGTGAGGGCCGGAACCCAGGGCGAGTAACGCGCCTCGCCACCCTGCAGCAGACCCCGTCGGTCCACCCGGCGGGGTCTGCTGTTCGTTCCGGGTGAGGCCCGGGCCCCTCGTGGGGCAGGATGGGCGCATGGATCGTCAGCAGGAGTTCGTCCTTCGTACCATCGAGGAACGCGACATCCGGTTCGTCCGGCTGTGGTTCACCGATGTCCTCGGCACCCTGAAGTCGGTGGCCATCGCCCCGGCCGAGCTCGAGGGCGCCTTCAGCGAGGGCATCGGCTTCGACGGCTCGGCCATCGAGGGCTTCACCCGGGTCTACGAGGCCGACATGCTCGCCCGCCCCGACCCGGCGACCTTCCAGGTGCTGCCGTGGCGCGGTGAGCACCCGGGAACCGCGCGGATGTTCTGCGACATCCAGCTGCCCGACGGCTCACCGGCGCTCGCCGACGCGCGGTATGTCCTGCGGCGCGCCCTGGACAAGGCCGCCGACATGGGCTTCAGCTTCTACACCCACCCCGAGGTCGAGTTCTTCCTGCTCCAGCAGGGAACGCCCCCGGGGGAGCGCCCGGTGCCGGTCGACGACGGCGGCTACTTCGACCACGTGCCGAAGGGGGAGACCCACGACTTCCGGCGCGCGGCCATCACCATGCTCGAGTCGGTGGGGATCTCCGTGGAGTTCAGCCACCACGAGGGCGCCCCCGGGCAGAACGAGATCGACCTGCGCTATGCCGACGCACTGTCGACGGCGGACAACCTCATGACCTTCCGGACGGTGATCAAGGAGGTCGCTCTCGAGCAGGGTGTCTACGCCACCTTCATGCCGAAGGTCTTCGCCGAGTACCCCGGCAGCGGCATGCACACCCACATGTCGCTCTTCGAGGGAGACACCAATGCCTTCTACGAGCCGGGAGCGCCGTACCAGCTGAGCAAGGTGGGACGGCAGTTCATCGCCGGGCTTCTCTACCACGGCCGCGAGTACGCGGCGGTGACCAACCAGTGGGTCAACAGCTACAAGCGACTCTGGGGCGGTGGTGAGGCCCCGGCCCACCTCACCTGGGGCCACAACAACCGCTCGGCGATGGTCCGGGTGCCGATGTACAAGCCGAACAAGGGCAACTCCAGCCGGGTCGAGCTGCGCAGCCTCGACGCGTCCTGCAACCCCTATCTCGCCTTCGCGGTCATGCTCGCGGCCGGCCTGAAGGGCATCGAGGAGGGGTACGAGCTGCCGGCGGAGACCGAGGACGACGTCTGGGGACTCACCGACCGGGAGCGGCGCGCGATGGGCATCAAGCCCCTCCCCTCGAGCCTGGCGGAGGCGATCGAGGCGATGGAGGACAGCGAGCTCGTCGCCGAGACGCTCGGTGAGCACGTCTTCGACTTCTTCCTGCGCAACAAGCGCCAGGAGTGGGCCGACTACCGCAACCAGGTGACGCCCTTCGAGCTGGAACGTCTCCTGCCCCGGCTATGAGGACCGCGTGAGCGCCATGACCCGGTCCGGTCCGGCCCTGGCCAGGCGGGGCTTCACGGACACCCGCCGAGCCCAGCAGCTGCTCGACGACCCGGTCCTCGAGCCGCTGCTCGAGGAGCCCGCACCGCTGCTCGGGGCACTCTCCCGGGCAGCGGACCCGGACGCCGCGCTCCTGGGGCTCGTGCGTCTGCTCGAGGCTGCCGGTGACGGGCGTGAGGAGCTCGTGGGCGCACTGCGCACCGAGGAGTTCGTGCGGCACCGGGTCATCGGTGCCCTGGGCATCTCGACCGCCCTCATCGACCACCTCGTCGCCCACCCCGAGCAGTGGCACGATGCCGTCTCCGCCCGCGAGATGACCCCGGAGGAGCGCACCGAGGCGCTCATCGCGGAGGTCGCGGAGCGTGGCGACCTCGAGGCGCAGGACGCCATGCGCGTGGGCTACCGGCGCCAGCTGCTGGGCATCGCCGCCCGGGACGTCACGGCGGAGGACCCGGTCGCAGACTTCCCGATCATCGCGACCGCGCTGGCCGACCTCGCCGGGTCGGCCCTCGAGATCGCCGTGCGCATCGCGATGGACGAGTACGGCGAGTCCGGTGGGGACGCTCCCCGGGTTCGCTTCGCCGTCATCGGCATGGGCAAGGCCGGCGGTCGCGAGCTGAACTACATCTCCGACGTGGACGTGATCTTCGTGGCCGAGCCGGTCGAGGGGGCCGACGAGACCGAGGCCCTCGAGGTGGCCGGCAAGATCGCCACCCGGCTGATGCACGCCTGCAGCGATGCCACCGCCCACGGGAGCCTCTGGCCGGTGGACGCCGCGTTGCGGCCCGAGGGCAAGCAGGGGCCCCTCGTGCGCACCGTCGCCAGTCACCGCACCTACTACGAGCGGTGGGCGAAGACCTGGGAGTTCCAGGCGCTGCTCAAGGCCCGTCACCTCGCCGGTGACGCCACGCTCGGTGCCGAGTACCTCGCCGCCGTGCAGCCGCTGGTCTGGGAGGCGGCCTCCCGGGAGGACTTCGTCGACGACGTGCAGGCGATGCGCCGCCGGGTCGAGGAGCACCTCCCGTCGACGGAGGCCAAGCGCCAGCTGAAGCTCGGGCCGGGTGGACTGCGCGACGTCGAGTTCTCCGTCCAGCTGCTCCAGCTGGTCCACGGTCGCACCGACGAGACCCTGCACTCGGGCACGACCCTCGATGCCCTGGCGGCGTTGTCCTCCGGCGGCTACATCGGTCGTGCGGACGCAGCCGTCCTCGACTCCGCCTACCGGGTCCTGCGCACCCTCGAGCACCGCATCCAGCTGCACCGGCTGCGCCGTACCCACCTCATGCCCACGTCGGAGGACGATCTGCGCCGGCTCGGTCGGTCGGTGCGGTTGTGGGACCAGCCGGAGAAGCAGGTCGTCGAGCGGCGCACCACCCACGCCCGCGAGGTCCGCCGCCTGCACCAGCGCCTGTTCTACCGGCCGCTTCTCTCCGCGGTCGCCCGCCTCAGCCCCGACGAGGCCCGACTCACTCCCGACGCGGCGCGCACACGCCTCAGCGCCCTGGGCTACCGGGACCCTGCCGGTGCGCTGCGCCACCTGCAGGTGCTCACCGAAGGAGTCAACCGCACGGCCGCGATCCAGCGACAGCTGTTGCCGGTGATGCTCGAGTGGTTCGCCGAGATGGCCGACCCCGACGCCGGGCTGCTCGCCTTCCGCAAGGTCAGCGAGGAGCTCGGGAGCACCCACTGGTACCTGCGTCTGCTCAGGGACGAGGGCGAGGCCGCCCAGATCCTCGCCCACACCCTCGGCGCCAGCCGCTTCGCCGGAGCGCTCCTCCTCGCCAGCCCCGAAGCGGTCCAGATGCTCGGTGACTCGGAGGGGCTGCGGCCACGGACACGCGAGGAGCTGTTGCGTCGGATGCGCTCGGCGGCCGGACGGCGGGAGCGCTCCGAGGCCGCCGTCTCCGCGGTCCGGGCGATCCGGCGCGCCGAGATCTTCCGCGTGGCCGTCGCGGACCTGCAGGGGAGGGCGGACCTCGACCACGTGGGGGAGGCCCTCACCGCGGTGAGCGAGGCCACGATCCAGGCCGCCCTCGAGGTGACCATCGCCCACGTCGAGGCGGACCGAGGTCGCCCCCTGGACACCGATGTGCTCATCGTCGGGATGGGCCGGCTCGGGGGCTCGGAGGTCGGGTACTCCTCCGACGCCGACGTCCTCTACATCCACGACCCGCACGAGGGCGTCGACGAGCAGGCCGCCCAGGAGAGTGCGCTGGCCGTGGTCGTCGAGCTGCGCCGGCTCCTCGGCGGAGCCGGCTCCGACCCGCCGCTCGGGCTCGACGCCGACCTGCGCCCCGAGGGCAAGAGCGGACCGATGATCCGCTCTCTCGCCTCATACCGGGCCTACTACGAGCGGTGGTCGCAGACCTGGGAGGCGCAGGCACTCCTGCGGGCGCGGGCCGTCGCCGGGGACGAGGCCCTCGGCGAGCGCTTCATCGAGCTCATCGACCCGATCCGGTGGCCGGAGGCCGGCCTGACGATGAAGCAGGTGCGGGAGGTGCGTCGGCTCAAGGCACGGATGGAGGCCGAGCGGCTGCCCCGCGGGGCCGACCGACGGGCACACTTCAAGCTCGGCATGGGCGGGCTGTCCGACGTCGAGTGGAGCATCCAGCTGCTGCAGCTCCAGCACGGTCACGCCCACGAGGGGTTGCGCACGACCCGCACGCTGCCGGCGATGGCGGCCGCCGTCGAGGCGGGCCTGCTCAGCTCCGAGGACGCGCTCGTCCTCCGGGAGGCGTGGTCCATGGGCTCGCTGCTGCGCAATGCGGGGATGCTCTTTCGCGGACGTCCGGTGGACTCGGTCCCCTCGAACCTGCGTGAGGCGGACGGGGTCGGACGGATCGTGGGGATGGAGCCGCAGTCCGGTCTCGACCTCGCCGAGTCCTACCGCCGGACCGCCCGCCGCGCCCGCCACGTCGTCGATCGGGTCTTCTACGGCGAGTGAGCCCGCGCGTGAGACGCCGGTCAGAGCCTCGCGAGGACGAATCTAGACTGGACCCATGCTCGCCACGATCGACCTTCGCGCCCGACCCCTCGGCGCCCGTGACCTGCGCACGGTCCTGCCCCGCGCCGAGTACGACGTCGAGGCCGCCCTCGCGGCGGTCCAACCGATCTGCGACGACGTCCGTGACCGCGGCGCCACGGCCCTCTACGAGCTGGCCGAGCGCTTCGACGGGGTCCGCCCGGCCTCCCTTCGCGTGCCCGCAGAGGTGCTCGAGGCAGCCGTCGCTGCCCTCGACCCGGACGTGCGGCGGGCGCTCGAGGTGTCCATCGAGCGCGCCCGCACCGTGCACGCCGCCCAGCGGCGCACCGACACCACGACCGCGGTCGTGCCCGGTGGCACCGTCACCGAGCGCTGGGTCCCGGTCGAGCGCGTCGGTCTCTACGTCCCCGGTGGGCGCGCCGTCTACCCCTCGTCCGTCGTGATGAACGTCGTGCCGGCGCAGCTGGCCGAGGTCGGTTCGCTCGCCGTCGCGAGCCCGCCGCAGAAGGAGAACGTCGGCGTCTTCGCCGGCTATCCCCACCCGACGATCCTCGCCGCGTGCGCGCTCCTCGGGGTCGACGAGGTCTGGTCGATGGGAGGGGCCCAGGCCGTGGCCGGCTTCGCGCACGGTTTCGTCGACGACGGGGTCGGCCACGGGGGCGAGTGCACCCCCGTGAGTCTGGTCACCGGGCCGGGCAACATCTACGTCGCGGCGGCCAAACGGTTGCTCAAGGGGCTCATCGGCATCGATGCCGAGGCGGGCCCGACGGAGATCGCCGTCCTCGCCGACGCCGGGGCGGACCCGGAGTACGTGGCCGCCGATCTCATCAGCCAAGCCGAGCACGACCCCCTGGCGGGCTCGGTCCTCGTGACCGACTCGCCCGAGCTCGCCGACGCCGTCGCGGTCGTGGTGGAGCGTCGCGCCGCGGAGACCAAGCACAGTGAGCGGGTCATCGAGGCCCTCACCGGGCGGCAGTCCGCGATCGTCCTCGTCGACGACCTCGATGCCGGCCTGCGGGTGGTCGATGCCTACGCGGCCGAGCACCTGGAGGTCATCACCGCCGACGCGGCGGCCGTCGCGGCGCGGGTGCGCAGCGCCGGCGCGATCTTCGTCGGACCCCACTCGCCGGTGAGCCTCGGAGACTATGCCGCCGGCTCCAACCACGTCCTGCCCACCGGTGGCAGTGCCAGCCACAGCAGCGGGCTGTCGGTGCAGTCCTTCCTCCGCGGGATCCACGTCGTGGAGTACTCGCAGGAGGCCCTCGACGAGGTCGGGCCGCACGTCGTCGCGTTGGCGCAGGCCGAGGACCTGCCCGCGCACGGTGAGGCCGTCACGGCCCGGACCGAGCGAGGGGCCCGCGCATGAGCGGGATCGAGCAGCTGCTGCGCCCCGAGCTGCGTGGACGCTCCCCCTACGGGGCCCCGCAGCTCGACGTCGACGTCCAGCTGAACACCAACGAGTCCTCCTACCCCGTCCCCGACGAGGTGGTGCGGGCGGTCGTGACCGCCCTGGAGGACGGTCTCGGCGGGTTGAACCGCTACCCGGACCGGGAGTTCACGGCCCTGCGCACGGCCCTCGTGGGCTACCTCGGGGACCGCAGCGGCGTCGCCCTTCGTCCCGAGCAGATCTGGGCGGGCAACGGCAGCAACGAGGTCCTCTCGCACCTCGTCCAGGCCTTCGGCGGGCCGGATCGGCGCGCGCTGGGCTTCACCCCCGCGTACTCGATGCACCCGATCATCACGGAGACGCTCGGGACCCCGTGGGTGGACGGGCAGCGCGACGCGGACACCTTCGACCTCACCGTCGAGTCCGCCGTCGAGCAGGCGAAGGAGGTCGACCCGCACCTGGTCTTCCTCTGCTCACCGAACAACCCGACCGGCTCCGCCCTGCCCTTCGACGTCATCGAGGCGATGCTCCAGGCGGCCCCGCGAGCGATCGTCGTCGTCGACGAGGCCTACGCGGAGTTCGCCCGCGAGGGGACGCCGACCGCGCTGTCCCTCCTCGAGAGCCACCCGCGCCTCGTGGTCACCCGGACGATGAGCAAGGCCTTCGCGCTCGCCGGTGGTCGGGTGGGGTACCTCGCGGCGAGCCCCGAGATCATCGACGCCCTGCGTCTCGTGCGCCTGCCCTACCACCTGTCGACGCCGACGCAGACGATCGCGCGGGTCGCCCTCGAGCACGCCGACCGACTGCTCGAGACCGTCGAGGCCATCAAGGCCCAGCGCGACCGCCTCGTCACCGAGCTCGGTGCCCTCGGTCTGCGGCCCGTCCCCAGCGACGCCAACTTCGTCCTCTTCGGCGGTCTCGCCGATGCCCCGGCGACGTGGCAGGCTCTGCTGGACCACGGGGTGCTCGTGCGCGACGTCGGCATCCGCCACCACCTGCGCGTCACGGCCGGCACCCCGCAGGAGACGACCCGATTCCTGGCGGCGATGGCCGAGCTCGCCCCCACCCACCTGCTGACCAAGGAGAACCCGTGAGCAGCCAGTCCCGCACCGCGACGGTGAGCCGTGGCACGTCCGAGTCCCGCGTCGAGGTGAGCGTCGACCTCGACGGCACCGGCGCCGGTGACGTGTCGACCGGGGTCCGCTTCTACGACCACATGCTGCTGTCGCTGGCCAAGCACAGCCTCATCGACCTCACCGTGCGTGCCGACGGTGACGTCGACGTCGACGCGCACCACACGGTCGAGGACGTGGCGATCGTCCTCGGTCAGGCCGTGCGCGAGGCACTGGGGGACAAGAGCGGGATCAGCCGGTTCGGTGACGCCACCGTCCCCCTGGACGAGGCGCTCGTGCACGCCGTCGTCGACGTCGCGGGCCGCCCGTACGTCGTGCACACCGGAGAGCCCGAGGGCCAGGAGTACGTGGTCATCGGCGGCAACTTCGTCGGTTCGCTGACCCGGCACGTCCTGGAGTCCTTCGCGTACAACGCCGGCATCGCCCTGCACGTGCGCGTCCTGGGCGGGCGGGACCCCCACCACGTGGTCGAGGCACAGTTCAAGGCCCTCGCCCGGGCACTGCGTGCCGCCGTCGCCCGTGACCCGCGCGTCAGCGGCATCCCCAGCGCCAAGGGCGCGCTGTAGATCGGTATGCGATGAGCCAGTCCGGCAGGGGAGCGGTCTTCCTCTCGACGAGCGTCGCGAACGCCGTCGAGTGGGTGCGGCGCGGAGTCGTGCCGTGCCACGTCCTCGCGCACGCCTCGTGGTCGACCGTCGTGCCCGCCGTCGGCGGTACCGAGGTGGCCGAGCCCTACGACGACGCGTTGACGGTCCTCGCCTCCCGGCACGTCGGTGCCCGCATGGCCCCGGCCATCGGGCTCTTCCGGATCGACGACGCCGCAGTCGTCACCGCCAGGGCCGCCGGGCGCGGCTCGACGCGGTGGGCGCTGCGGTCCGCCGACCGCTCGATCGTCGCCGGGCCGCAGCTGCCACGGCTCACGCCGGAGGACCTGCACCGTGCCCTCGGCAGCGGTGCACCCACGCGCGAGGTCCCCGTGCGCGAGGTGCGCGACCTGTGGCGGCGGACCGACCTGACCCACGACGAGTGGCTGGTCGAGGTCGCCACGGTCCTGGGGATGCCCGGGGCCCGGGTCCTCGCCGGAACCGACACCGACCTCGGGCCGGTCATCGAGCCGGCTGCCCGGTCGATCACCACCTTCGAGTCCGTCATCAAGGATGTGCACCAGTGAGCGTTGCAGGGACCGAGCACACGAGCGAGGAACGAGCGAGGAGCGCAGGGCCCGTCGCATCGCGACCCGGGGATGTGAGCGGTGCAGGGACCGAGCACACGAGCGAGGAACGAGCGAGGAGCGCAGGGAGAGTGAGCCGGCCCCGTGTCGCCGTCCTCGACTACGGCTCCGGCAACGTGCACTCCGTCGTGCGCGCCCTGACCCACGTGGGGGCGCAGGTCGAGCTGACCGCTGATCGTGATCTGGTGCTCGCCGCGGACGGGCTCCTCGTGCCGGGTGTGGGCAACTTCCACGCCTGCATGGCCGGTCTGCGTGCCGCCCACGGTCCGTCTCTCATCGACACGCGCCTCGCGGGTGGTCGTCCCGTGCTCGGGATCTGCGTCGGGTTGCAGGTGATGTTCGACGGCTCCACCGAGCCGAGCAGCTCCGCGCCCGCCCAGGAGGGCCTGCACCAGTGGCCCGGAACCGTGAGTCGACTCCGGGCGCCCGTCGTGCCCCACATGGGCTGGTCCACGGTGCACGCCGCCGAGGGGTCCCGCCTCCTCGCGGGGGTCGAGCAGGAGCGCTTCTACTTCGTCCACTCCTACGCCGTGGCCACCTGGGACCTGCCGGCCGCGCCCCGTGCTCCCCTCGCGGTCGCCCCTCGGGTCACGTGGAGCGAGCACGGCTCCCCCTTCGTCGCCGCCGTCGAGAACGGCCCGCTGTCCGCCACGCAGTTCCACCCCGAGAAGTCCGGGGACTCGGGACTGCACCTTCTGAAGAACTGGGTGATGTCACTGTGACCACGACCACGACCGCTCGGCTGGAGCTGCTGCCCGCCGTCGATGTCCGCGAAGGGCGGGCCGTCCAGCTGCAGCAGGGCGTCGCCGGCTCCGGGTGGGACTTCGGTGACCCGCTGCAGGCCGCGCAGGCCTGGCAGGAGCAGGGGGCCGAGTGGATCCACCTCGTCGACCTCGACGCGGCCTTCGGGGAGGGCAGCAACCGTGAGCTGCTCGCCGGGATCGTCGGGCAGCTCGACGCCAAGGTCGAGCTGAGCGGCGGCATCCGCGACCAGGAGTCCCTCGTCGCGGCCCTCGCCTCCGGCTGCGCCCGGGTCAACCTCGGCACGGCCGCACTGGAGAACCCCGAGTGGACCGCAGCCGCGATCGCCGAGTACGGCGACCGGATCGCCGTCGGGCTCGACGTGCGTGGCAGCACCCTCGCCGCCCGCGGCTGGACGAAGGAGGGCGGCGATCTCTGGGAGACGCTGACCCGACTCGACTCCGAGGGCTGCGCCCGCTATGTCGTCACCGACGTCGCCAAGGACGGGATGCTCGCCGGTCCGAACCTGCAGCTCCTCGAGGACGTGTGCGCCGCCACGTCCGCGAAGGTCGTCGCCTCCGGGGGAGTGACGACACGCGAGGACATCGTGGCGCTGCGCACGTTGGTCCCCGACGGTGTCGAGGGCGCGATCATCGGCTCCGCGCTCTACAAGGGCACGGTCACGCTCACCGAGGCCCTCGATGCTGCGGGACGCCCGTGAGTACCCCGAGCGACTCCGCAGGAGTTCCCTGGCAGGGTCGCGAGCTGCCCCAGGGAGGTTTCGCCGGGGATGACGGCACGGCCGACCCGGCGTTGGTGCGCGCGCTGACCACCGGGGGAGAGCGGGACGTCATGCGTCGCCTGGCCGATGCGCGACTCCTCGTCCCCGTCGCGGCCCTCGCGACCGAGACCGCGGACGGAGTGGACGGCCACGTCGTCGACACGGAGGCCGACATGGCCGTCGTGCTCCTCGAGCACCCGGACGGCCGCACGGCGCTGCCGGTCTTCTCCTCGATGCAGTCGCTGGCGGACTTCGACCCCTCGCTGCGACCGGTACCGGTCGGGGCCTCGCGCGCCGCCCAGGCCGCGGTGAGCGAGCAGGCCGATCTCATCGTCCTGGACTGCGCGAGCGAGCAGGCCTTCGAGGTGCGCGCCTCGATGGTGTGGTCGCTCGCCCAGCAGCGCGAGTGGATCCCCGCGGAGTCGGACCCCTTCGTCGCGGCCGCGGTGGAGCGGGTGTGCGCCGGCCACGAGGAGGTGCGGGCGCACGCGCTCTCGGCGGGGGCTCCCGACGGGCAGGGCATCCTCCAGGTCGGGCTGACCCTCGTGCCGGAGCTGTCCGAGGAGCAGGTGCAACAGCTGGTCACCGGGATCGCCGAGGAGCTGGCCACCGACGGCGAGCTGCGGGCCCGCATCGACGGGCTGAGCTTCGCCATCGTCTAGGCGCCCTCCCATGACCGGGCCGGTTCGCCCGACACGCGGCGCGGTGATTTCGGGCAGAGGCGAGGGCGCTGCTAGAGTGGGTCTCGACCGGTCACCGTCCTCGTGACGGTGACGCAAGAGGAGCCTCGCTTCCACCCGCGCCGACCATCTGGTTGCCGGGTCACAGGTCTCGATGCGGTTCGGACCGCAGGCGATGGCATCGCCCGTGGTCCCCGATCCTGCATCGTGCTCTGGTTGAGGCTCCTCGCGATCGTCGGGGAGCCTTTCCTCGTCGGTGGCGGGAGTAGACACACCGAGCTTAGGAGCAACACATCAGCGAGCCTCGCATCAATGACCGTATCCGCGTCCCCGAGGTGCGGTTGGTCGGCCCCAACGGGGAGCAGGTCGGCATCGTGCGCGTGGAGGATGCCCTCCGTCTCGCTGCCGAGGCGGACCTCGACCTCGTCGAGGTCGCTCCGACGGCCAAGCCCCCCGTGGCCAAGCTCATGGACTTCGGCAAGTACAAGTACGAAGCAGCCATGAAGGCGCGCGAAGCGCGCAAGAACCAGGTCAACACGGTCATCAAGGAGATCAAGCTCCGGCCGAAGATCGACAGCCACGACTACGGCACCAAGAAGGGCCACGTCGAGCGCTTCCTCAGCGCCGGCGACAAGGTCAAGGTGACGATCATGTTCCGCGGTCGCGAGCAGTCCCGTCCCGAGCTGGGCTTCCGACTGCTGCAGCGCCTGGCGGAGGATGTGGTCGAGCTCGGCACCGTCGAGTCGGCTCCGAAGCAGGATGGCCGCAACATGGTCATGGTGCTGGGGCCGACGCGCAAGAAGTCCGAGGCGCGCGCCGAGGCGCGACGCAAGAAGGACGAGCAGAAGACGGCCTCCGAGGAGGTCACTCCGGCGGAGGAGGCCACTCCGGCGGAGGAGGCCACCGAGGCGCCGGCCGAGTCCTGAGCCGGTACAGACCAGCACAGCAACGACAAGGAGATCGGCGCCATGCCGAAGAACAAGACGCACAGCGGCGCGAAGAAGCGCTTCCGGGTCACCGGCTCGGGCAAGATCATGCGCGAGCGGGCGAACCACGTCCACAAGTTCCACGAGAAGTCCCCGCAGCACGCGCGGCGCCTCGCGAACGACGTCCAGGTCTCCAAGGCCGACGAGAAGAAGATCAAGAAGCTGCTCGGTCGCTGACCTGAGCCTCTTGTCCCACCGACTTGAAGGAGTACTCACGTGGCACGCGTGAAGCGGGCGGTCAACGCCCACAAGAAGCGCCGGGTTGTTCTCGAGCGCGCGAGCGGCTACCGGGGCCAGCGGTCCCGCCTCTACCGCAAGGCCAAGGAGCAGGTCACTCACTCGCTGGAGTACAGCTACCGTGACCGTCGCGCCAGGAAGGGCGACTTCCGTCGCCTGTGGATCCAGCGCATCAACGCCGGCGCCCGCGCGCACGGGATGACCTACAACCGGTTCATCCAGGGTCTGCGCGTCGCCGAGGTCGAGGTCGACCGGCGCATGCTCGCCGAGCTCGCCGTCAACGACGAGGCGGCCTTCGCCGCGCTCGTCGAGGTCGCCAAGGCCAACGTGCCGGCAACCACGGGCGCCCAGGTCCAGGCCTGAACGACCACGTCGAACGCCGGGAGCGCCCCGTCCTGACCAACCCCGCCGCTGAGCGGGTCAAGCAGGTACGTGGGCTCTCCCGGCGTTCTGTGCGTCGACGCACCAGACGGATCCTCGTGGAGGGCCCGCAGGGCGTGCGCGAGGCGGTGCACTTCGCGCCCGAGAAGATCCGGGACCTGTACGTCACCGCAGAGGCGGCGCACCGCCACGCGGACGTCGTCGAACCGGCCCGTCAGGCGGGTGTCGTCGTGCACGAGGCCACCGAGGAGGTCCTCGCGGCGATGTGCGACGCGGACACCCCCCAGGGGGCCGCCGCCGTCGTCGACTGGTCGCCCGCGTCCCTCGAGGAGGTCCTGGCGTCCGAGCCGCGGCTGCTCGTGCTGCTGGCCCACGTCCGCGACCCCGGCAACCTCGGCACCGTCATCCGGGGGGCGGATGCGGCGGGTGCCGACGCCGTGCTCGTCAGCGACGGATCGGTCGACGTCATGTCGCCGAAGGTCGTCCGCTCGACCGCGGGCTCGATCTTCCACCTGCCCGTCGTCACGGGTCTTCCGGTCGGGCAGGCCCTCGCCGCCCTCGGGGCCGCCGGTGTGCGCCGCCTGGCCGCCGACGGCGCGGGGCGGCACACCATCGACGACACCGACCTCACCGGCTCGCACGTCTGGGTCATGGGCAACGAGGCGTGGGGCCTTGGGGCGAGCACGCGAGAGGCCTGCGACGAGGTCGTGCGCGTCCCGATCCACGGCCACGCGGAGTCGCTCAACCTCGCGATGGCGACGACGATCTGCCTCTACGCGTCGGCCCGGAGCCAGCGCAACGACTGACCGCACGAAGGGGGCGGGACCACACGGTCCCGCCCCCCTTCGTCATGCCGTGGCTCAGCCGGCGTGCGTGTCGTCCTCGCGGAGGATCTCACCGGGGTCGGTGGCGCCCCCGTCGTCCGCGGCGGCCTTGCCGTCGCGGATGCGTTGGCCGATCTGCGGGTCGACGTTGCTCCAGTACTCGAAGACCCGCGACAGCACCGGGTCCTCGACGCCGCCGAGCGAACCGATGACGGTGTCGACGAGTCGGTCACGCTGCGCGTCGCTGAAGACCTCGCGCACGAGGGTGCCCGGCTGGCCGAAGTCGTCGTCCTCGGCGTGCAGTGCGTAGGCCGAGCGCACCATGGTGCCGTCGGCCTCCCAGCCGTCCTCGACCGGCCCCTCCTCGTCGGCGTGGGGGCGACCGAAGCTGTTGGGGTGGTAGGTCGGCGCCGCACCCGAGTGCTCGTAGCGCATCGGGCCGTCGAAGCTGTAGTGGTTCTCCTGCTCGACCGCGGAACGGTTGACCGGGAGCTGCTGGAAGTTCGGGCCGATGCGGGCGCGGTGGGCATCCGCATAGGCGAAGACCCGGCTCAGCAGCATCTTGTCGGGCGAGAAGCCGATGCCCGGCACGGTGTTGCTCGGGGCGAAGGCCGCCTGGTCGATCTGGGCGAAGAAGTTCACCGGGTTCTCGTCGAGGGTCATCGTGCCGACCTCGATGAGCGGGTAGTCCTGGTGCGACCACGTCTTCGTCAGGTCGAAGGGGTTGAACCGGTAGGTCTGCGCGTCCTCGTAGGGCATGACCTGGACCGACAGCGTCCACTGCGGGGCGTCACCGCGCTCGATCGCCTCGAAGAGGTCGCGGCGGTGGAACTCCGCGTCCTCGCCGGCGATGCGGTCGGCGGCCTCGTTGGTGATGCCCTCGACCCCCTGCCGGGTGTGGAAGTGGTACTTCACCCAGAACTTCTCGCCGGAGGCATTGACCCACATGTAGGTGTGGCTGCCGTAGCCGTTCATGTTCCGCCACGAGCGCGGCAGGCCGCGGTCGCCCATGAGGTAGGTGACCTGGTGGGCGGACTCCGGGTTGTTGGTCCAGAAGTCCCACTGCATCGTGTTGTCGCGCAGGCCGTTGTCGGGCAGGCGCTTCTGGCTGCGGATGAAGTTCGGGAACTTCAGCGGGTCACGCAGGAAGAAGATGGGGGTGTTGTTGCCGACGAGGTCGAAGTTGCCCTCGGAGGTGTAGAAGCGCAGCGCGAAGCCACGCACGTCGCGCCAGGTGTCGGGAGAGCCGAGCTCGCCGGCGACGGTGGAGAAGCGGGCCAGCATCCGGGTGGTGGTGCCGGGCTGGAAGACCGCGGCCTTGGTGTACCGCGAGACGTCCGCGCTCACCTCGAAGCGGCCGAAGGCGCCGGCGCCCTTGGCGTGCGGCTTGCGCTCGGGGATGTTCTCCCGGTTGAAGTGGGCGAGCATGTCGATGAGGTGCGTGTCGTGCAGCAGCAGCGGGCCGTTGCTCCCGAGGGAGAGACTGTTGCGGTCGCTCATCGTGGGTGAACCGTTGAGCTGGGTGGACGGTCCGGAGACGTCGACCGTCCCTCGGGCGTCGGCTCGCGGTTCGGGCGTGGAGGGGGTGGTGGACATCTGCTGCTCCTCTTTCTCTGTGGGGTGGGGTGCAGTACTGGTCAGGGGATCGCGACCGTCGCTGCGGTGCAGGCGGGACAGCTGCCCCAGTAGATGACCTCGGCCTCGTCGATGGCGAAGCCGTGGTCATCGGCGGCGTCGAGGCACGGGGCCTTGCCGGGGGCGCACTCCACGTCCACCATCGTGCCGCAGATTCGGCACACGAGGTGGTGATGGTTGTCGCCGACGTCGAGCTCGAACCGCGCGGGGTGGCCGGCCGGCTCGAACTTGCGCACGAGACCGATCCCGGCGAGGGCCGCGAGGATGTCGTAGACCGCCTGGGTGCTCACCGACCCGAGTCGCTCGCGGGCGCACCGGGTGATGGTCTCGACGTCCGCGTGCGGGTGCGCGGACAACTCCCGCAGCACGGCCACCCGGGGGGCCGTGACGCGCATGGAGTGCTCGCGCAGGAGATCCGCGGCGACGTCGGGATCGATCATGGTGCTCATCACTGACAAGAATCCCACCAAAACTTGAATGGGTCAAGAAAGGGGGCGCCTGTTCCCCGGGTGTCGATCCCCGTAGGTTGCTCCACCATGGACCCCACCCCGACGGTGACCGAGGGGCCGCTCATCCCCTTCGTCCCCGGCCACACCGAGGTGCCCCAGGGCCTGGGGTACGACGAGGAGCACGACGAGCTCGTCTTCACCTTCTACGACTGCGCCGATGCGCGGGTGGGGGTGATCGTCTTCGCGGACGCGGGCGGCGGCACGACCGCGCGGGTGACCTTGCGCGGACTCGACCACTACGGCGGCGTGACACTCACCGGTGGTCGCACCTATGTCAGCGGACGTGGGCGGGTCCAGGTCCACGACACGCAGGCCCTGCGACGGGGCGTCGCCGAGCCCCTCGCGACGGTGGGGGTCCGGGCGAGTTCCACCGTGACCTCCTTCCGCGGGAGCCTCTGGGTCTCGTCCTTCCACGTGAGCGAGCCCGGCAGCATGTGGCGCTACGACCTCCTCGACGGCCGACCGGTCGACACGGGGGAGAGGCTCTCCGTTCCACCCCGGACCCAGGGGGTCAGCTTCGACGAAGGGGGCCACGCCTGGTTCTCGCGCAGCTGGGGCCGGGCGAACGGATCGACCCTCACCCGGGTGTCCGCGCCGGACCTGGCGACGGACGGTGGCTGGACCGCGGACAACGGGCGCGACCACTGTCTTCCACCCTTGGCCGAGGGGTCGGTCGTCGTCGACGAGCGCCTCCACCAGCTCTACGAGTCCGGGGCGGCCGGGTACCGCAGACACGTCCGTCCGCACCACGTGCGCCGGCTGTTCCTGGGCCCGCTCGACCCCCGCGAGCGGCTCAGCGTGCACGACCTGTCCGAGGGCGCGCGCGGGGGATGAGCCGGGAGTCCCGCCCCGTCCCCGAAACCCGTGTCGGCCCCGGGGGGCCGCCACCGTAGACTCGGGCCTCGTGTCAGGACCCAACACGAACTATGACCCGGTCGAGGTCGCTGCGCTCGATCCGCAGGTGATCGAGGAGGCCGTCGACGCGGCGCTCGCCGCCCTGGCGGCAGCCGCGACCCTCGAGGAGCTGAAGCAGATCCGCAGCGCCCACCAGGGGGACAAGAGCCCCCTCGCGCTGGCGAATCGCGAGATCGGTGCGCTGCCGCCGAGCGCCAAGGCCGAGGCCGGCAAGCGCGTCGGTCAGGCCCGTGGCCGCGTCGGTCAGGCCTTCGCGGCCCGTCAGGCCGAGCTCGAGGCCGAGCGGGACGAGCGGATCCTCGTCGAGGAGACCCTGGACCTGACCGTCCTCGGACCGCACCAGCGCCTCGGTGCCCGCCACCCGATCAGCCTCGTCACCGAGCGCGTCGAGGACATCTTCGTCGGCATGGGGTGGGAGATCGCCGAGGGCCCGGAGCTGGAGTCCGAGTGGCTGACCTTCGACGCGCTGAACATCGGCCCGGACCACCCGGCGCGCGGCGAGCAGGACACCTTCTTCGTCGAGCCCGCCGACGCCGGTGTGCTGCTGCGCACGCACACCTCGCCGGTGCAGATCCGCACGATGCTCGACCGCGAGCCGCCGATCTACGTGCTCTGCCCGGGCAAGGTCTTCCGCACGGACGACCTCGATGCGACCCACACCCCGGTCTTCCACCAGTTCGAGGGCCTCGTCGTCGACACGGACATCACGATGGCCCATCTGCGCGGTGCGCTCGACACCTTCGTCCAGGCGCTCTTCGGCGACGGAGTCGTCACCCGGCTGCGGCCGAACTTCTTTCCCTTCACCGAGCCGAGCGCCGAGATCGACTGCCGGTGCTGGGTGTGCCTCGGCGAGGACACCGGCTGCCGCACCTGCGGCGGCACCGGGTGGATCGAGCTCGGCGGGTCGGGCATGGTCAACCGCCGCGTCCTCGCGGCCGGTGGCATCGACCCGGACGAGTACACCGGCTTCGCCTTCGGTCTGGGCATCGAGCGCTCGCTCATGCTGCGCCACGGCGTCGCCGACATGCGCGACATCATCGAGGGAGACGTGCGCTTCTCGGCCGCGTTCGGGATGGAGATCTGATGCGGGCGCCCATCGAATGGCTGCGTGAGCTGACCGAGGTCGACCCCGGGGCGACGGGGACGGACGTCGCCGCCACCCTCGTGCGGGTCGGTCTCGAGGAGGAGGAGATCATCGGCGGCGAGGTCACTGGACCCCTCGTCGTCGGCCGGGTCCTGGAGCGCACGCCCGAGGAGCAGAAGAACGGCAAGACGATCAACTGGTGCCTGGTCGACGTGGGTTCCTCGTTGAACACCGCCCACGGGTCCGGCGCCGACGGTGTGGGCATCGTCTGCGGGGCGCACAACTTCGACGTGGGTGACCTCGTCGCGGTGATCCTTCCGGGGGGCGTGCTGCCCGGCGGCTTCGAGATCTCCGCGCGCAAGACCTACGGACACGTCAGTACCGGGATGATCTGCTCCTCCCTCGAGCTGGGCCTGGGAGAGGAGCACGACGGCATCATCGTGCTCACCGAGCTCCTCGCCGACCGTCCGCAGGTGCTCGCGGCACTCACCCCGGGCGAGGACCTCGTCCCCGTCCTCGGGCTCGACGCCGAGACGGTCGAGGTCAACGTCACGCCCGACCGCGGCTACTGCCTCTCGATGCGCGGCATCGCCCGCGAGTACGCGCTGTCCGCGGGGACCCCCTTCGACGACCCTGCCGATGCGACGGTGGTCTCCGCGGGCGCCGGCCCCGGCCACGAGGTGCGCCTCGTCGACGACGCGCCGGTCGACGGCGTGCCCGGGTGCGACCGGTACGTCGCCCGCGTCGTCCGGGGCATCGACGCCACCGCCTCGTCACCGGAGTGGATGCGTCGTCGCCTCACCGACGTCGGGATGCGTCCGATCTCGCTGGCGGTCGATGTGACCAACTACGTGATGATGCTGCTCGGCCAGCCGCTGCACGCCTTCGACCTGGACACCCTCTCCCCGGCCATCGAGGTCCGCCGGGCGCGCGCCGGCGAGAAGTTGACCACCCTCGACGACGTCGAGCGCACCCTCGCCGAGGAGGACCTGCTCATCACCGACGGCGGCACGACGCCGCTCGCCATCGCCGGTGTCATGGGGGGCGAGACGAGCGAGGTCACCGACGGCACGACCGATGTCCTCATCGAGGCCGCCCACTTCGACCCGGTGACCGTGGCGCGTTCCGCGCGTCGCCACCGCCTCTCGACCGAGGCCTCCAAGCGCTTCGAGCGGGGTGTCGATCCTGCGGTCACCGCGGCCGCGGCCCAGCTCGCCATCGACCTGCTCGTCGAGCACGGCGGGGGCACCGCGGACGCGACCGTCACCGACGTGGGTACCCCGGTGGCCGTCGCGCCGATCACCCTCGACCCGCAGCTCCCCACCCGCTACATCGGGCTCGAGTACCCGCGCGAGGAGGTCGTCCGAACCCTCACCGCCATCGGCTGCACCGTCCGTGACGCGGGCGCGATGCTCACGGTGGACCCACCGAGCTGGCGTCCGGACCTCGTCGACGGGCCGGACCTCGTCGAGGAGGTCGCCCGGGTCCGCGGCTACGACGCCATTCCCTCGGTCGTGCCCCGCGCGTCCGCCGGACGCGGCCTCAGTCGTGAGCAGCGCTCCCGGCGGGTCATCGCCCGGGCTCTCGCCGGGACCGGTCTCGTCGAGGTGCTGTCCTACCCCTTCACCCGGGAGGACCGTCACGACGAGCTGGGTTATGCCCCCGACGACGCCCGCCGGGAGACCGTGCGGTTGGCCAACCCGCTGCAGGAGGAGGCGCCGCTGATGCGCACCTCGATCCTCGACACGCTCCTGGACACCCTGCGCCGCAACGTCTCCCGTGGGCACCGTGACATCGGCCTCTACGAGATGGGGCTCGTCACCGCGGGTGGCGTGACCCCCCTCCCCGTGCCTCGGGGTGGGGTGCTGCCCCCGCCCGAGCAGCTGGACCGGATCACGAAGGGGGTTCCCCACCAGCCCCGCCACGTCGCCATCGCGGCGACCGGCCAGGCGCTCCCGGCTGGCCCGTGGGGCCCGGCGCGGCCCGTCGGGGCCGGTGACGTCGTCGGGTGGGCCCGGGTCGTCAGCTCCGCCGTCGGGGTCGACTCGGCGGTGACCGCGAGCGAGCGGGCGCCCTTCCACCCCGGTCGCTGCGTCGAGCTGACCCTCCCCGACGGGAGCGTTCTCGGGTACGCGGGTGAGCTGCACCCCAAGGTCTGCGCCACCCTCGACCTGCCCGAGCGCACCGTGGCTGCGGAGCTCGATCTCGATGCGCTCCTCGCCAGCTCCGGTGAGCCGGTCACCCCGGCACAGCTGTCCACCTACCCGGTCGCCACCACCGACGTCGCGCTGGTCGTCGACGAGTCGGTGCCCGCGGCACGCGTCGCCGCGGCGCTGCGCTCGGGCGCGGGGGACACGCTCGAGGAGCTGACCCTCTTCGACGTCTACCGGGGCGACCAGGCGGGCGAGGGGCGCAAGTCCCTGGCCTACCGGCTGACCTTCCGCGCGGACCGCACGCTCACGACCGACGAGGTGAGCACGCTGCGCGACCGGGCGGTAGCCGCCGCGGGGTCGGCCACCGGGGCCCAGCAGCGATGACCGGCCCCCGGGTCGCGGTCGTCACCGGTGCCTCCCGCGGCATCGGGCGCTTCCTCGCCGACGCCCTCGACGAGCACGGTTGGGTGGTCGAGCGCGGCTCGAGCGCGGTCGCCGACGTCACCCGGGCCTCCGACGTGCGGGCATGGATCGACGACGTCCTGGCCCGCCGGGAGCACATCGACCTCCTCGTCAACAACGCCGGCGTCATCGACGCCGAGGTCCGGCTCGAGGAGTCCGACCCCGACGACTGGTGGAGCACCGTCGAGGTCAACGTGCGCGGGCCCTACCTCGTGACCCGCGCCGTGCTCCCGCACCTCCTCGACCGGGGTGCGGGGCGGATCATCAACCTCAACTCCGGGTCCGGGACGAAGCCGAGCGAGGTCGCCTCCGCGTACAACGTCTCGAAGACGGCGCTGGGACGCATCACCGGCTCGGCCCACCTGTCGGGGCGGGGGAGGGGCGTCTTCGCCTTCGACCTCGCGCCCGGGATCGTGCGCACGGACATGACGAAGTCGATGCCCCGGCACGACGACCGGACCGAGTGGACCGACCCGGCCGAGGTCACCGAGCTCTTCCTCGCCCTGGCGGACGGTCGTCTCGACGCGTGGTCCGGGCGCATGGTCCGAGCGGGGGAGGACACGGTCGCCGCGCTCGACGCCGCGACCGCGACCCTGCGGCCCACCAGCCGGACCGTGGGCCTGCTGCCCTACGGTGATGACGACCCGCTCGGCTGATTGCATGACATCACACAAGTACGTATAGTCATTCATCATGATCACAGCAGCCGTGGCCGGGGCCAGCGGATACGCCGGGGCCGAGATCGTCCGCCTCCTCCTGGCCCACCCTGACGTCGAGGTCGGCGCCCTGACCGCGTCGGGCAATGCGGGCGTCCGCCTCGGGGAGCTCGCGCCGCACCTGCAGCCCGTGGCCGACCGGGTCCTGGAGCCGACGAGCGTGCAGACCCTCGCCGGCCACGACGTCGTCTTCGTCGCGCTGCCGCACGGCCACTCGGCCACGATCGCGGAGCAGCTCCCCGATGACGTGACGGTCATCGACTGTGGCGCGGACTTCCGCCTGGACGACGAGCAGGACTGGACGGACTACTACGACACCCCCTTCGCCGGGACGTGGCCCTACGGGCTGCCGGAGCTCGTCAGGGCGGACGGGGGCAAGCACCGCGACGACCTCGTCGGCGCCCGCCGCATCGCCGTGCCCGGGTGCTACCCGACCGCCGTCAGCCTCGCTCTCGCCCCGGGACTCGCGGCCGGCGTGACCGAGCCCGAGGACGTCGTCGTCGTGGCGGCGTCCGGCACCTCCGGCGCCGGACGGTCGAGCAAGCCGCACCTCATCGGCGCCGAGGTCATGGGCGCGATGAGCCCCTACGGTGTCGGCGGCGGCCACCGCCACACCCCCGAGATCCGACGCAACCTCACCCGGGCCGCGGGTCGCGCGTCGACGGTCTCCTTCACGCCGACCCTCGCCCCCATGCCGCGCGGCATCCTCGCGACGACGACCTCCCGGGCCGTGGCCGGGGTGGACGCCGCCACCGTGCGCGCCGCGTGGGAGCGTGCCTACGCCGACGAGCCGTGCGTCCACCTGCTGCCCGAGGGGCAGTGGCCGCACACCGGGAGCGTCCTCGGATCCAACCTCGTCCACATCCAGGTCACCCTCGACGAGCACAGCGGTCGCGTCATCGCCATCGCGGCCGAGGACAACCTGACCAAGGGGACCGCCGGAGCCGCGGTCCAGTCGATGAATCTCGCCCTCGGGTTCCCCGAGACGAGCGGACTGCCCATGACAGGAGTGGCGCCGTGAGCACCACGACCCCCGCCGGATTCCGAGCCTCGGGGGTGACCGCCGGTCTCAAGCCGAGCGGCCGACCCGACGTCGCGATCGTCATCAACGACGGCCCCGACCACCACGCGGCTGCGGTCTTCACGACCAACCGTGTCGAGGCCGCGCCGGTGACCTGGTCGCGCCAGGTCCTCGCGGACGGACGGGCCGACGCCGTCGTCCTCAACTCCGGCGGCGCCAATGCCTGCACCGGCACCCAGGGCTTCCAGGACACCCACGCCACGGCCGAGCACACGGCCGGGGCGCTCGGAGTCGCCGCCGGGGACGTCGTCGTCTGCAGCACCGGGCTCATCGGCGAGCTGTTGCCGATGGACACGCTCAGCGCGGGCGTGACCGCTGCGGCGGGCGGGCTGTCCACCGACGGGGGCGGGGCCGCGGCCGAGGCCATCATGACGACGGACACCGTCGCCAAGACGTCCACGGCGACGCGTGGCGGGTGGAGCGTCGGTGGCATGGCGAAGGGAGCGGGCATGCTCGCCCCCTCCCTCGCCACGATGCTCGTGGTGGTCACCACGGACGCCGTGACGAGCCCGAAGGACCTCGACGCCGCGCTGCGCGAGGCGACGCGGACCACCTTCGAGCGGATCGACTCCGACGGGTGCATGTCGACCAACGACACGGTCGTGGTCCTGGCCTCGGGCGCCTCCGGGGTCGCAGCGGAGCGTGAAGAGCTCACCGAGGCGATCCGGGCGGTCTGCGACGACCTCGCCCGGCAGCTCATCGGGGACGCCGAGGGCGCTCACCACGACATCGAGATCGTCGTGCGCGGGGCCGCGAGCGAGGACGACGGGCTCGAGGTCGCACGGACCATCGCCCGCAACACCCTGTTCAAGTGCGCCATCTTCGGTCAGGACCCCAACTGGGGGCGCGTGCTCGCCGCCGTGGGCACGACGCGGGCTGCCTTCGAGCCGCACGAGCTCGACGTCGCGATCAACGGCGTCACCGTGTGCCGCGGCGGTGGCGTCGGCGAGGACCGCTCCCTCGTCGACCTCGGACCCCGCGAGGTCCGCGTCGAGGTGGACCTGCACGCCGGCTCCGACACCGTGACGGTCTGGACCAACGACCTCACCCACGACTACGTCCACGAGAACTCCGCCTACTCCACCTGAGGCCGACCCAGAGAGCCCACCATGACCACCGACACCACCCTGCGCGGCGCGATCGACGCCGCGGCCCTGCGCGTCGCCCGATCGAAGGCGACGACGCTCGTCGAGGCGCTGCCGTGGCTCGAGCGCTTCCGCGGGGCACTCGTCGTCATCAAGTACGGCGGCAATGCCATGACCGACGACGCCCTCAAGGCGGCCTTCGCCCAGGACATCGTCTTCCTGCGCTACGCGGGGCTGCGTCCCGTCGTCGTCCACGGGGGAGGCCCCCAGATCCAGGCGATGCTCGACCGGCTCGGGCTGGTGAGCGAGTTCAAGGGCGGGCTGCGCGTGACCACCCCCGAGGTCATGGACGTCGTACGGATGGTCCTCACCGGTCAGGTCGGCCGTGAGCTCGTCGGCCTGCTCAACCAGCACGGCCCCGTCGCCGTCGGCATGTCCGGCGAGGACGCAGGGCTCTTCGGTGGCCGCCGACGCGGCGTCGAGATCGACGGCGAGAGCGTCGACATCGGCCTCGTCGGTGACGTCGAGTCGGTCGAGCCCGCCGCGGTCCTCGACATCCTCGACGCCGGTCGCATCCCGGTGGTCTCGACGATCGCGCCCGACCTCGACCAGGAGGGGCAGGTGCTCAACGTCAACGCGGACACCGCCGCGTCCGCGTTGGCCGTCGCCCTGCGGGCGCAGAAGCTCGTCGTCCTCACCGATGTCGAGGGCATCTACGCCGACTGGCCCGACCGTGACTCCCTCCTGTCGCACCTCAGCGTCTCCGGTGCCCGCGACCTCCTCGGCTCCGTCGACACGGGGATGATCCCCAAGCTCGAGGCGTGCATCCGCGCCGTGACACAGGGCGTCCCCCAGGCGCACGTCGTCGACGGGCGCCAGGCGCACTCGATGCTCCTCGAGATCTTCACCTCGGAGGGCTTCGGCACGATGATCCTCCCGGACGACACCGACGAAGGACGTGAGCGGTCGTGAACCCCGTCTCCGCGGAGCAGCAGGCGCTGCTCGAGCGCTACCGGTCCAGCCACATCGGGGTCTTCGGCCTGCCGGGCCTCGTCCTCTCCCACGGGGACGGTGCGTACGTCCACGACGTCGACGGCAACCGCTACCTCGACCTCCTCGGGGGGATCGCCGTCAATGCCCTCGGCCACGGCCACCCCGAGCTCGTCGCCGCGATCTCGAGGCAGGCCGGCGCCGCCGTCCACGTGAGCAACTTCTTCACCACACCCGCGCAGATCGAGGCGGCCGAGGCGCTGCTGCGCATCTGCGCGGCGCCGACCGGCTCCGGGGTCTTCTTCTGCAACAGCGGCTCCGAGGCCGTCGAGACCGCCATCAAGCTCTCCCGCCGCACCGGTCGTCGCGAGATCGTCGCCGTCGGAGGGGCCTTCCACGGTCGCACCACCGGTGCCGTGAGCCTGACCCACAAGGAGGCCTACCGGGCCCCCTTCGAGCCCTTGCTGCCCGGCGTCACCCATGTCGCTCCCGGTGACGCCGCCGCCCTTCGCGCTGCGGTGGGGCCGGACACGGCGATGGTGCTGCTCGAGCCGATCCAGGGGGAGGCCGGGGTGGTCCCGACACCCCCCGGCTACCTGGCCGAGGCACGGGAGATCACCCGCGAGGCCGGCGCCCTGCTCGTCCTCGACGAGATCCAGACGGGCATCGGACGCACCGGCGCGTGGTTCGCCCACCAGCTCGAGGGCATCGTCCCCGACGCGATCACGGTGGCCAAGGGCCTGGGAGGTGGCGTGCCCATCGGGGCCCTCGTGACCTTCGGCCCCGAGGTGACCGGACTGCTCACCGCCGGTCAGCACGGCTCGACCTTCGGGGGCAACCCCCTCGCGTGCAGTGCGGCCCTCGCGGTCCTGTCGACGATCGAGTCCGAGGGCCTCATCGAGCACGCGGTGGAGGCAGGGGACTTCCTCGTCGACCGGGTCGAGTCACTCGACCACCCGCTGGTGACGGGCGTCCGCGGAGCCGGCCTGCTGCGGGCGATCCGCCTGGCCCGACCGATCGCGCCGGCGAGCACCGCCATCGCGCGTCGCCACGGATTCATCGTCAACCCCGTCGCGCCCGATGCGCTGCGCCTCGCGCCGCCCCTGATCATCACCACCGACCAGCTCGCGACCTTCGTCGACGCCCTCCCGGCGATCCTCGACGAGGCCGACAAGGAGACCGCATGACCGCCCGCCACCTCCTGGCCGACGACGACCTCACGGCCGCGGAGCAGTCGCAGGTCCTCGACCTCGCCGCGGTCCTGAAGGCCGAGCGTCACGCGGAGCAGCCGCTCGCCGGTCCGCAGGCCGTGGCGATCATCTTCGACAAGCCGACACTGCGCACGCAGCTGTCCTTCGCCACCGGTGTCGCCGAACTCGGCGGGTACCCGATGAGCGTCGACGGCAACCTCGCGCAGATCGGCAGCCGCGAGTCGATCCCGGACGTCGCCCGCGTCATCGGCCGCCAGGTGAGCGCGATCGTCTGGCGCACCCACGGCCAGGCCCGGATCGAGGAGATGGCCGCACACGTCGACGTCCCGGTCGTCAACGCGCTCACCGACGACTACCACCCCTGTCAGCTGCTCGCGGACTTGCTGACGATCCGGGAGCACAAGGGCGCCACCGCAGGGCGCACCCTCGCCTACCTCGGTGACGGCGCCAACAACATGGCCCACTCGTACCTGCTGGCCTGCACCCTCGCCGGCATGCACGTGCGGATCGGCACCCCGGCGTCCCACCGGCCCACCGCCGATGTGCTCGCCCGGGCCGAGCGGATCGCCGCCGAGCAGGGTGGGTCGGTCCTGGTCACGGATGACCCCGCCACGGCCGCGGCCGGCGCGGACGTCGTTGCCACCGACACCTGGGTGTCGATGGGGATGGAAGAGGAGCAGGGAGGGCGCACCGGCGCGACCTCGCCCTTCGCTCCCTTCGCCGTCACCCGCGAGCTGCTCACCCACGCCGCTGCCGATGCGAGCGTCCTGCACTGCCTGCCGGCCTATCGCGGTGTGGAGATCGAGGCCGAGGTCATCGACGGGCCGCAGTCGGTCGTGTGGGACGAGGCGGAGAACCGCCTCCACGCGCAGAAGGCACTGCTGACCTTCCTGCTGCGCGCCTCGTCATGATCGCCCCGACGAGGTCGGGCCGCCAGGCGCACATCTGCGAGCTCCTGCGGGAGCACGTGGTGCGCAGCCAGACCGAGCTGCTCGCGCTCCTCGCCGCCGACGGCATCGAGGTCACCCAGGCCACCCTCTCCCGGGACCTGCTCGAGCTGCGCGCCGAGAAGGTGCGCGTGGGACGCGACCTCGTCTACGCCCTCCCGAGCGAAGGGGGCGATCGCACCCCCCGGGCGGCCGTGGGCCGGGAGGAGCTCGACGACCGACTCCGCCGGTTGTGCGAGGAGCTGCTCGTCACCGCACGCTCCAGCGCCCAGCTCGTCGTCGTGCGCACCCCGCCCGGCGCGGCGAACTACCTCGCCTCGGCCATCGACCACGCCCGCCTGCCCGAGGTGCTCGGCACCATCGCCGGGGATGACACGATCATGGTCATCACGGGCGGCCCGGACGAGGGCGAGGCCCTCACCACACGCCTGCTGGGCCCGTCCCAGTCCACCGACACCCAGGAGACACCGTGACCCCAGCGAGCCCCGACCGCGCGGACGGCCCGGACCCGTCGACCGAGCGGGTGAGCCTCTGGGGCGGTCGCTTTGCCGGTGGGCCGAGCGATGCCCTGGCCGCGCTGAGCAAATCGACGCACTTCGACTGGCGCCTCGCGCACTACGACATCGCCGGCTCGCGGGCCCACGCCCGCGTGCTGCACTCCGCCGGACTGCTCGAGGAGGCCGACCTCACGGCGATGCTCGCGGCCCTCGCGACGCTCGCCGAGGACGTCGAGTCGGGAGCCTTCGCGCCGGCCGAGGACGACGAGGACGTGCACACCGCACTGGAGCGCGGGCTGATCGAGCGCGCCGGCCCCGACGTCGGTGGGCGACTGCGAGCCGGCCGCTCCCGCAACGACCAGGTCGCCACCCTCTTTCGGATGTACCTGCGCGACCACGCCCGGATCGTCTCCGGACTGATCCTCGAGGTCGTCGGGGCCCTCGTGGAGCAGGCCGAGGCGCACATCGACGTGCCGATGCCCGGACGCACCCACCTGCAGCACGCCCAGCCGGTCCTGCTCGGTCACCACCTCCTCGCCCACGCCTGGGCGCTGCTGCGCGATGTCGAGCGCTTCGTCGACTGGGACCGCCGGACCGACCTGAGCCCGTACGGATCGGGTGCGCTCGCCGGGTCGTCGCTCGGACTCGACCCGGAGGCGGTCGCCGCCGATCTCGGCTTCACCGGCGCGGTGGACAACTCCATCGACGGCACGGCCTCGCGGGACTTCGTGGCGGAGTTCTGCTTCGTCTCGGCGATGACCGCCGTGGACATCTCGCGCCTGGCCGAGGAGGTCATCCTCTGGGCGACCAAGGAGTTCTCCTTCGTCACGCTCGACGACGCCTTCTCCACCGGGTCAAGCATCATGCCGCAGAAGAAGAACCCCGACGTGGCCGAGCTCGCGCGCGGCAAGGCCGGTCGTCTCGTGGGTGACCTGACCGGTCTGATGACGACGCTCAAGGCCCTGCCGCTCGCGTACAACCGCGACCTCCAGGAGGACAAGGAGCCGGTCTTCGACGCGGTCGACACGCTCGAGGTGCTGCTGCCGGCCTTCTCCGGCATGGTCGCGACGCTGACCTACCACGGTGACCGGATGGCCGCCCTCGCCCCGCAGGGCTTCTCGCTCGCCACGGACATCGCCGAGTGGCTGGTGCGCGAAGGCGTGCCCTTCCGCATCGCCCACGAGGTGGCCGGCGCGTGCGTCCGTGAGTGCGAGGACCGCGAGATCGAGCTCTGGGACCTCACCGACAAGGACCTCGCCCGGATCAGCGAGCACCTCACGCCCGGTGTGCGCGAGGTGCTCTCGGTCGAGGGGTCCCTTGCCTCCCGCGATGCGAAGGGCGGCACCGCCCCCGACCGGGTCCGGGACCAGATCGGCAGCATCCGGGCGGCTCTCGACGAGCACGGCGCCTGGGCGGCCACCCGGATCGAGGTCCGCTGATCGCACCGCGTCGAGGTCGACGGCTCACCGCCCGGGATCTGGGTGAGGAGCCGCTCGAGGTGGCCCGGACCTTTCTCGGGGCACACCTCGTCGTCGACGGCGTCACCCTGCGCCTGACCGAGGTCGAGGCCTACCACGGGAGCCTCGACCCGGGCTCCCACGGCTACCGGGGGATGACCCCGCGCACCGAGGTGATGTTCGGCCCGCCCGGTCACCTCTACGTCTACCGCTCCTACGGCATCCACTGGTGCGCCAATGTCGTCTGCGGGGCGACGGGGGAGTGCGCCGCGGTCCTCCTGCGCGCCGGCGAGGTGGTGGCCGGGCACGACCTCGTGACGGCCCGCCGGCCGGACGTGCGTGAGCGAGACCTCGCGCGGGGCCCGGGCCGCCTGACCAAGGCACTGGGCCTGACCGGGGACGACAACGGTGCGTCGGTGGTCGGGGGAGGAACCCCCTTCGCCCTCCACGCACCGTCCGAGCCGGTCCCGGACGCGCTCGTGCGCACCGGACCCCGGGTCGGGGTCTCCGGTCCGGGAGGGGACGGCGCGGCGCATCCGTGGCGCTACTGGCTCGACGGCGATCCGAGTGTCTCGCCCTACCGGCCGGGCCGACGGTGAGGCTCAGACGGGGTTGACGGTGACGTCGATCTGCTGCGCGAGGTAGTTCTCCATCCCGACGCGCGTGCAGGCGTCGAGCTGGGCCTCGAACCAGTCCGCGTGCGACTCCTCGTCCCTGGCCATGCCCTCGAAGACGTTGGCGGTCGCGTGATCGCCGAACTCGTGGCACTCCGTGGCCGCATCGTTGAAGGCGGCGATCGCGTGCAGCTCGCTGGCCAGGGCCAGCTCGAGCATCTCGACGGCGTTCTCGCCGACCTGGATGTTGTTCAGCTTCTGGACGTTGGGGTGGCCGTCGAACATGAGGATGCGTTCGATGAGCTCGTCGGCGTCCTTCATCTCGCCGATGGACAGGTCGTAGAAGACCTTGCCCAGACGCGGCAGACCCCAGTTGTCGAGCATCCGCGCATTGAGGAAGTAGCCGTTGACGACGGTCAACTCGATGGTGAGGGCCTCGTTGAGGAGGGTGATGACCTTCGGGTCAGCTGGCTGCACGTTCGACCTCCGCAGGAATGTGGGACAGGTCGCTGGCGACCTCGGCTCCCGCAGTCTTGCAGAGAAGGCGTCGCACGGAGAAGACACAGCTCCCACAGTCACGGCCGGCCCCCGTGCTCGCGCACACCTGGGAGAGCGTGGTCGCGCCGGCCGCCGCGGCGGCGGCGATCTGCTTGTCGCCGACGACGGCGCAATGACACACGATCACAGCGAGCTCCCTTCCTTGGTGAGGTGAGGCATACCTTAACCCGACGAAGGGTGCTCCTGTCACCCCACGTTCCACATGGCGGATCGGTGCGCCCTGACGGGTCCGCCGCGCCCTCATGGCAGGCTGTGGTGGGACGCCCAGCAGGTGCGCCCACGACCCTCCCGGAAGGACCGAGACGACCGTGACCGACATCCTCGACGAGCTGCAGTGGCGCGGGCTGATTGCCCAGACCACTGACGAGACCGCCTTGCGCAAGGCCCTCGACGACGGTCCGGTCACGCTGTACTGCGGCTTCGACCCGACGGCTCCCTCGCTCCACTTCGGCAACCTCGTCCAGCTGATCGTCCTGCGCCACCTGCAGCGCGCGGGGCACCGCGTCATCTGCCTCGTCGGGGGGTCGACCGGCCTCATCGGCGATCCCCGGCCCACCGCCGAGCGCGTGCTCAAGACCAAGGAGCAGACCGCGGAGTGGGTCGGCAGGATCCAGGGGCAGGTCCGCCCCTTCCTCGACTTCGAGGGAGACAACGCGGCGTTCACCGTGAACAACCTCGACTGGACGTCACCGATGTCGGCCCTCGACTTCCTGCGTGACGTGGGGAAGCACTTCCGTGTCAACCAGATGGTGCGCAAGGACGCCGTCGCGGCCAGGCTCAACAGCGACGAGGGCATCTCCTACACGGAGTTCAGCTACCAGATCCTCCAGGGGCTCGACTTCCTCCAGCTCTTCCGGGAGTACGGCTGCACGCTCCAGACGGGTGGACAGGACCAGTGGGGCAACCTCACCGCGGGCTCGGACCTCATCCACCGGGCCGAGGGGGAGTCGGTCCACCTGCTCACGACGCCGTTGATCACCGATGCCGCCGGGAACAAGTTCGGCAAGTCGGAGGGGAATGCGGTCTGGCTCGATCCGGCCATGACGAGTCCGTACGCCTTCTACCAGTACTGGCTCAACGTCGAGGACGCCTCGGTCATCAAGCTGCTCAAGGTCTTCACCGACCGGAGCGCGCAGGAGATCGGTGAGCTCGAGCGTGTCGTCGCGGACGAGCCCTTCCGTCGCGCGGCGCAGAAGGTGCTCGCGACGGACATGACGAGACTGGTGCACGGCGAGGAGGCCACGGTCTCCGTGGAGGCCGCGTCGCAGGCGCTCTTCGGGAAGGGGGACCTCGGGTCCCTCGACGAGCGGACCCTCATCGATGCCACGAGCGAGCTCCCGGGCGCTGATGTGCCCGCCGGCACCGGGGTGCTCGACGCCCTGGTGGCCACCGGACTCGTCGACTCGAAGAAGGCCGCACGACGGGCGATCGGCGATGGTTCGGTCTCCGTCAACGGCGAGAAGATCGCCGACGAGGCTCGGGTGCTGTCACCGGCCGACTACTTCCACGGACGGGTCGCCGTCCTGCGCCGCGGCCGCAAGAACCTCGCCGCTGCGCGAGCGAGCTGACGCGCGAAGAGCCGTGCGGGAGACCCGATTTGGTGCCACGACGATCGGTGTTCTAGTGTTCATCACGTCAGCCCGAGAGGGAGGAACGGACACCACGTGGCAGCCCTTGCCGGGTTGCACCAAGTAGGCCGGTCCCGCCGAGCAGACACCCACTCCGAGCGAGTGCCCCGCACCATCGCGTGCACCGGGACAACGGACTTGGAAGCACGGCAGCGCCGCTGCTAGAGTGGGAGATCGCCGCAGACGACAGTCCGCACGATTCGCTCCAGCAGGAGCACGGATCAGCGAGTTTGACGCTGTAGCGATCACAGTAGTAAGTTTGAGAAGTTGCCCCTTGTGCGGTTCGCCTGGTTGGTGGGTGGTGTGGGGTGTGCGTGTGAATCTTGAGAACTCAACAGCGTGTCAATGATCGATGCCAATACCTCGTGTCTTTTGGCTGATTGTGTCTGGTCCTTTAGTGGGCTGGGTGTGGTTGGTTGGAGGGCGCATTATTTCTTTGGTTGATTGAGATTCAAACAGCGATTTTTTAACGCTGGTTGTTCTTGCTCAGCCGGGATTCTTACACCCTTTGTTGGGTTATTGATTGGCTTCTGATGCGTGCACTGCTTCGTGTGGTGTGTGTGTTGGGGGTTTTTATCATCAACGGAGAGTTTGATCCTGGCTCAGGACGAACGCTGGCGGCGTGCTTAACACATGCAAGTCGAACGGTGAAGCTCCAGCTTGCTGGAGTGGATCAGTGGCGAACGGGTGAGTAACACGTGAGCAACCTGCCCCAGACTCCGGAATAAGCACTGGAAACGGTGTCTAATACTGGATACGAGATGGAACCGCCTGGTTACCGTCTGGAAAGTTTTTCGGTTTGGGATGGGCTCGCGGCCTATCAGCTTGTTGGTGAGGTAATGGCTCACCAAGGCGACGACGGGTAGCCGGCCTGAGAGGGCGACCGGCCACACTGGGACTGAGACACGGCCCAGACTCCTACGGGAGGCAGCAGTGGGGAATATTGCACAATGGGCGAAAGCCTGATGCAGCGACGCCGCGTGAGGGATGACGGCCTTCGGGTTGTAAACCTCTTTCAGCAGGGAAGAAGCGAAAGTGACGGTACCTGCAGAAGAAGCACCGGCTAACTACGTGCCAGCAGCCGCGGTAATACGTAGGGTGCGAGCGTTGTCCGGAATTATTGGGCGTAAAGAGCTTGTAGGCGGTTTGTCGCGTCTGCTGTGAAAATCCGGGGCTCAACCCCGGACTTGCAGTGGGTACGGGCAGACTAGAGTATGGTAGGGGAGACTGGAATTCCTGGTGTAGCGGTGAAATGCGCAGATATCAGGAGGAACACCGATGGCGAAGGCAGGTCTCTGGGCCATTACTGACGCTGAGAAGCGAAAGCATGGGGAGCGAACAGGATTAGATACCCTGGTAGTCCATGCCGTAAACGTTGGGCGCTAGGTGTGGGCCTCATTCCACGAGGTCCGTGCCGCAGCTAACGCATTAAGCGCCCCGCCTGGGGAGTACGGCCGCAAGGCTAAAACTCAAAGGAATTGACGGGGGCCCGCACAAGCGGCGGAGCATGCGGATTAATTCGATGCAACGCGAAGAACCTTACCAAGGCTTGACATATACCGGAAACACTCAGAGATGGGTGCCCCTTTTTGGTCGGTATACAGGTGGTGCATGGTTGTCGTCAGCTCGTGTCGTGAGATGTTGGGTTAAGTCCCGCAACGAGCGCAACCCTCGTTCTATGTTGCCAGCACGTAATGGTGGGGACTCATGGAAGACTGCCGGGGTCAACTCGGAGGAAGGTGGGGATGACGTCAAATCATCATGCCCCTTATGTCTTGGGCTTCACGCATGCTACAATGGCCGGTACAATGGGCTGCGAAACCGCAAGGTGGAGCGAATCCCAAAAAACCGGTCTCAGTTCGGATTGGGGTCTGCAACTCGACCCCATGAAGTCGGAGTCGCTAGTAATCGCAGATCAGCAACGCTGCGGTGAATACGTTCCCGGGCCTTGTACACACCGCCCGTCAAGTCACGAAAGTCGGTAACACCCGAAGCCGGTGGCCCAACCCTTGTGGGGGGAGCCGTCGAAGGTGGGACTGGCGATTGGGACTAAGTCGTAACAAGGTAGCCGTACCGGAAGGTGCGGCTGGATCACCTCCTTTCTAAGGAGCTTTAAATATCGGCCGGCTGCTGTGATGGTGGTTGGTCGTGGCCTGGTTTTGTCGGCGAATGTTCGGCAGCTGGGTGCTCTGGGTGGAACATCGATTATTTGACATTCTCGCGTGGTCATGAGCGTGTGAGTACCTGCTCCTTCCTTTGTTGGGGGGTTGTGGTGGAAAGCTGCTGGTGGGTGTGTGGGGGTGTTTGACACGTTGTTGGGTCCTGAGGGTTCAGGCGTTTGCTTGTTCCTGATGGCCAACGAGAGCCGGCCGCGCCGTGATGCGTGGTGGGTGTTGGTTGTGGGCCCTGCCTGGTTGGTGAACCGCTGGTGTCTCCCGTGTTGTGGGGGGTGTTGGTAGGCGCTGGCGTGAGGGTGGGGTGCTGCCCGTATGTTGAGAACTACACAGTGGACGCGAGCATCTTTGTGGCTCAAGTTTTTAAGGGCGCACGGTGGATGCCTTGGCACCAGGAACCGAAGAAGGACGTAGGAATCTGCGATAAGCCTCGGGGAGTCGATAACCAGACTGTGATCCGAGGATTTCCGAATGGGGAAACCCGGCTGGAGGCAAGTCCAGTCACTCCCGGCTGAATATATAGGCCGGGTAGAGGGAACGTGGGGAAGTGAAACATCTCAGTACCCACAGGAAGAGAAAACAATTGTGATTCCGTGAGTAGTGGCGAGCGAAATCGGATGAGGCCAAACCGGTTGTGTGTGATAGCTGTCAGGCGTTGCATGATCGGTGTTGTGGGACCTTTGTCCCGGGACTGACATTCCGGGCTGGAGTAAAAAATCTGCGTCATAGTCGAAGAGTCTTGAATGGCTCGGCACAGAGGGTGCGACCCCCGTAGACGAAATGGCATGGACTTCAGATGAGTGTTCCCAAGTAGCACGGGGCTCGAGAAATCCCGTGTGAATCTGGCGGGACCACCCGCTAAGCCTAAATATTCCCTGGTGACCGATAGCGGACAAGTACCGTGAGGGAAAGGTGAAAAGTACCCCGGGAGGGGAGTGAAATAGATCCTGAAACCGTGTGCCTACAATCCGTCGGAGCCTCCTTGTGGGGTGACGGCGTGCCTTTTGAAGAATGAGCCTGCGAGTTAGTGCTCAGTGGCAAGGTTAACCCGTGTGGGGAAGCCGTAGCGAAAGCGAGTCCGAATAGGGCGAATGAGTCGCTGGGTCTAGACCCGAAGCGGAGTGATCTACCCATGGCCAGGTTGAAGCGACGGTAAGACGTCGTGGAGGACCGAACCCACTTAGGTTGAAAACTGAGGGGATGAGCTGTGGGTAGGGGTGAAAGGCCAATCAAACTCCGTGATAGCTGGTTCTCCCCGAAATGCATTTAGGTGCAGCGTCACGTGTTTCTTACCGGAGGTAGAGCTACTGGATAGCTGATGGGCCTCACCAGGTTACTGACGTTAACCAAACTCCGAATGCCGGTAAGTGAGAGCGTGGCAGTGAGACTGCGGGGGATAAGCTCCGTGGTCGAGAGGGAAACAGCCCAGATCACCAGCTAAGGTCCCTAAGCGTGTGCTAAGTGGAAAAGGATGTGGAGTTGCCGTGACAACCAGGAGGTTGGCTTAGAAGCAGCCACCCTTTAAAGAGTGCGTAATAGCTCACTGGTCAAGTGATTCCGCGCCGACAATGTAGCGGGGCTCAAGCACACCACCGAAGCTGTGGCATTAGCATTATTGCTCGGCATCATCCTTTCGGGGGTGGTGTCCAGGCGTGTTGATGGGTAGGGGAGCGTCGTGTGGCGAGCGAAGCGGCGGAGTGATCCAGCCGTGGATGCCACACGAGTGAGAATGCAGGCATGAGTAGCGAAAGACGGGCGAGAAACCCGTCCGCCGAATAACCAAGGGTTCCAGGGTCAAGCTAATCTGCCCTGGGTAAGTCGGGACCTAAGGCGAGGCCGACAGGCGTAGTCGATGGACATCCGGTTGATATTCCGGAACCGGCGAAGAACCGCCCATGATGAATCTAGTGATGCTAAACGCCTGAAACTCACCGCAGAGGTCTTCGGATCTCACTGGTGAGCGGAACGCGTGACCCGATCTGGTAGTAGTCAAGCGATGGGGAGACACAGGAAGGTAGCCTCCGCGTGGCGATGGTTGTCCACGTCCAAGGGTGTAGGGAGTCAGGTAGGTAAATCCGCCTGGCATCAATCCTGAGACCTGATGGTGACCGCTTTTGCGGGAAGTAGGGTGATCCTATGCTGTCGAGAAAATCCTCTAGCGAGGTTCTAGCCGCCCGTACCCCAAACCGACTCAGGTGGTTAAGTAGAGAATACTAAGGCGATCGAGTGAATCGTGGTTAAGGAATTCGGCAAAATGCCCCCGTAACTTCGGGAGAAGGGGGGCCTGGACCCTGAAGCTCTTCACGAGCTAGGGGAAAGGGCCGCAGAGACCAGGGAGAAGCGACTGTTTACTAAAAACACAGGTCCGTGCGAAGTCGCAAGACGATGTATACGGACTGACGCCTGCCCGGTGCTGGAAGGTTAAGAGGACCGGTTAGTTCCCCTTGTGGGAGCGAAGCTGAGAATTTAAGCCCCAGTAAACGGCGGTGGTAACTATAACCATCCTAAGGTAGCGAAATTCCTTGTCGGGTAAGTTCCGACCTGCACGAATGGCGTAACGACTTCTCCACTGTCTCAACCACGAACTCGGCGAAATTGCATTACGAGTAAAGATGCTCGTTACGCGCAGCAGGACGGAAAGACCCCGGGACCTTCACTATAGCTTGGTATTGGTGATCGGGACGGCTTGTGTAGGATAGGTGGGAGACTATGAAGCATGCACGCTAGTGTGTGTGGAGTCATCGTTGAAATACCACTCTGGTCGTTCTGGTTATCTAACCTCGGTCCGTGATCCGGATCAGGGACATTGCCTGGTGGGTAGTTTAACTGGGGCGGTTGCCTCCTAAAATGTAACGGAGGCGCTCAAAGGTTCCCTCAGCCTGGTTGGCAATCAGGTGGCGAGTGCAAGTGCACAAGGGAGCTTGACTGCGAGACAGACATGTCAAGCAGGGACGAAAGTCGGAACTAGTGACCCGACGGTGGCTTGTGGAAGCGCCGTCGCTCAACGGATAAAAGGTACCCCGGGGATAACAGGCTGATCTTCCCCAAGAGTCCATATCGACGGGATGGTTTGGCACCTCGATGTCGGCTCGTCGCATCCTGGGGGTGGAGTATCTCCCAAGGGTTGGGCTGTTCGCCCATTAAAGCGGCACGCGAGCTGGGTTTAGAACGTCGTGAGACAGTTCGGTCCCTATCCGCTGTGCGCGTAGGAAACTTGAGAGAGGCTGACCCTAGTACGAGAGGACCGGGTTGGACGAACCTCTGGTGTGTGAGTTGTCCTGCCAAGGGCACCGCTCATTGGCTACGTTCGGGAGTGATAACCGCTGAAAGCATCTAAGCGGGAAGCATGTCTCAAGATGAGGTTTCCATGAACTACGGTTCGAGAGGCTCCCAGTAGACTACTGGGTTGATAGGCCAGACGTGGAAGTGCAGCAATGCATGGAGCTGACTGGTACTAATAAGCCGATGACTTGATACACACACAACACTTGTTGCGTAAAAAAAGTAATGTTCGCGTCCACTGTGCAGTTCCCGAGATACGGTCACACCTCCCACACAGGGTGGTTCCACGTATTTCCATAGAGTTACGGCTGTCACAGCGAAAGGGAAACGCCCGGTCCCATTCCGAACCCGGAAGCTAAGCCTTTCAGCGCCGATGGTACTGCACTGGAGACGGTGTGGGAGAGTAGGACGCAGCCGGACAAACATTCCAAGGAACGCCCTGATCGGTGTCGTCTGATGACGAGATCGACGGGGCGTTTCTTGCATGTGTGGGCACTGCAGGGGAGTGTTGATGCCACACGTGGGTAGCCAGGTCACAGAGAGGGAGTTGCCAGTGGACCAGAGGTCAAGTGGACCCGGGCGGGGCCGTCGCGACGGCGACCGTGGACAAGGCGGGCCCCAGCGGGGCCGCGATGACCGAGGGGCCCCACGTCGTGGTCCCGACACGCGCCCCGAACGCGGGGGAGGCCAGCGCGAGGGAGATGACCGCGGCGGGTCACGCCTCGTGCCCAAGGAGGGGCGCAAGCCGGAGCCGGCGATCTCCCCCGAGGTCACGGGCGCCGAGCTGGATCGGGGCGTGCGCCAGCAGCTGCGGACGCTGAGCAAGGAGAACGCGGACGGGGTGGCCCAGCACCTGGTCATGGTGGCCGCCCTTCTCGAGGCCGAGGACGTCGACGGCGCCCTGGCACACGCGGAAACTGCTGTCCGCCGCGCCGGCCGGGTACCTGCGGCTCGCGAGGCCCTGGGCTTCGTCGCCTACCGGATGGGTGACTTCGCCCGGGCCCTGACCGAGTTCCGCACGGTGCGCCGCCTGAGCGGGTCCTCGCACCTCCTGCCGCTGATGGTCGACTGCGAGCGTGGCCTCGGGCGCCCGGCACGGGCCCTTGAGCTCCTCGGCTCCACCGAGGCGCGGTCGCTCGGCCAGGAGGAGCAGATCGAGCTGCTCATCGTCGGTAGCGGTATCCGCCGTGACATGGGTCAGCCGCAGTCCGCTGTCCTGGCCCTGCAGGGGCAGGTCGAGAAGGTGAAGAACAAGCCCTGGGCGGCACGGGTCTGGTACGCCTACGCGGACGCACTCCTCGAGGTGGGCCGCGAGGACGACGCGCGGTCCTGGTTCGCCCAGGCGGCGGTGGCCGATCAGGATGGCGAGACCGACGCCGTCGAGCGGGTCGAGGAGCTGGACGGTGTGTACGTCGAGGAGATGAACGAGGAGGAGCCCCGGGAGTGAGCGCTCTCGGTGATGGCTTCGATGCGGTCATCTGTGACCTCGATGGGGTCGTCTACACCGGGCCCGTGGCCGTGGATCACGCGGTGGACTCGCTCAACGCCCTGACCGTGCCCGTCGTCTACGCGACGAACAACGCCTCACGTACGACGGGCGAGGTGGGGGAGCGGCTGCGATCGTTCGGCATCGTCACCAGCGACGACGTCGTGCTCACCTCCTCGCTGGCGGCAGCCCGGGAGCTCGCGTCCACCGTGTCCCGTGGCGCGCCGGTCCTCGCCATCGGAGGCGAGGGGGTGGCCGCCTCCCTTCGCTCAGTGGGCCTGCAGCCTCGTCGGCCGGGGGACGAAGGGGAGGTCGTCGCGGTGCTCCAGGGCTACGGGCCGGGCGTGACGGCAGCCGACCTGGGGGCCGCGGCGGTGGCGGTTCGCTCTGGTGCGCGCTGGGTTGCGACCAACGACGACCTCACCCTGCCCACCGAGGAGGGACCCGTTCCCGGCAACGGGGCGCTCGTGGCCGCGGTACGGCTCGCGGTCGACGTCGAGCCCGAGGTCATCGGGAAGCCTCACCCTCCGATGTATCGGCTGGCCGCACAGGCGGCCGGCGCCCGGGCGGCGCGCACGGTTGCGGTGGGGGACCGCCTGGAGACGGACATCGCCGGTGCCCTGGCCGCCGGGATGGCGGCCGTGCTCGTCCTCACCGGTGTGCACGGTCCCGCGGACGCTGCGGCCGCACCTCCCGAGCGCCGACCGACCCACGTCCTCACCGACCTGCGAGGGCTCTGCGAGCCCTATCCGCAGCAGGTGATGGAGGGTGACTGGTTCGTCCGGGGCGCGGCACGGGCCCGGTGTGGCGAGGCCCTCGAGGTCGAGGGGCACGGGGTCGACGCGACCCGGGCCGCGCTCGATGCCCTGTGGGACGCGGTGGACGCGCGCCGGATCACGTCCGGGAGGGCTCGCGCCCTCCTGGTCAACAGGTAGCGTGGGAAGCAGTCGATACGAGGAGTGACGTGGACCCACTACGCGGAGCCATCCACCTGGGCCTGAAGCTGACCGAGGCGACGCTCGACCGGGCGCTCGACGTCGTCAAACTGGCCGACACCCTGCTGGTGGCCAGCGCGGTCCCGTCCGTGCGCGAGCCGGCCCGGACGGAGCCGGTGTGGCCCCACGAGGAGCAGGCCGACCTCGACGCCCTGAGCGCCACCCTGCGGGCCCGCAAGAGCCCGGCGGCCAAGAAGCCAGCGACCACGAAGAGTTCGCCCGCGAAGAAGTCCGCGGCGAAGAAGAGTTCGCCTGCGAAGAAGTCCGCGGCGAAGAAGAGTTCGCCTGCGAAGAAGTCCACGGCGAAGAAGAGTTCGCCCGCGAAGAAGTCCACGGCCAAGAAGTCCTCGCCCGCGAAGAAGACGGTCGCTGCCGAGGCCCCGACCCTGCCCGTGCTGCCCGATGCCTGAGGAGATGCAGCCAGAAAGGGTGCGGACCACTGCCCCCGAGACCGGCGACCTCGTCGTCGACGCCGCACTGCGGGACCTCGCCGCGATCGACCCCGCTGACCTCGACGCCACCGTGGCGACGGGCGAGGCGGTGCACGCGACGTTGACCTCGCGATTGTCCGACCTCGGGACCTGAGTGGCGCCCGGGACCACTCGGCTCGACGTCGCCCTCGTGGGACGTGGTCTGGCCCGCAGTCGCACCCGGGCCGCTGAGCTGATCGCAGCCGGTTCGGTGACGGTGGGCGACCGCCTCGCGACCAAGCCCTCCTTCCGGGTCGCTGCCGAGGACGAGATCGTCGTCGTCGCAGACGCCGACCACTGGGTCGGTCGGGCCGCGGGCAAGCTCGTCGGTGCCTTCGACGCCTTCCCCCTCGACGTGCGCGGACGGCGGTGCCTGGACATCGGTGCGTGCACGGGAGGCTTCACCCAGGTCCTCCTGGAGCGCGGTGCCGAGCACGTCATCGCCCTCGACGTGGGGCACGACCAGCTCGCCCCGGAGATCGCGGCGGATCCCCGGGTCCAGGACCGCAGCGGGACGACCATCCGGGGCCTGGGGCCGGCCGACCTGGGCGGGCCGGTCGACCTGACCGTCGGGGACCTGAGCTTCATCTCCCTTCGCCTCGTCCTGGCGGAGATCGCCGGACTGCTCACCGAGGACGGTGAGGCGGTCCTGCTCATCAAGCCGCAGTTCGAGGTGGGCCGAGGACGGCTGGGGCGTCGAGGCGTGGTCACCTCTGCGCAGGCGCGGGTGGAGGCCATCGGGTCGGTGCTCGGCGCCGCACGGGATGCCGGGCTCTTCGTGGCCGGACTGGCCGCGAGCCCCGTCCTCGGGGGAGGGGGCAACCACGAGTACCTCGTCCACCTGACCCGACGCACTGGTGTCGGGATGACGTGGCAGGCTCAGCAGGTGATGATCCGCGACCTGGTGCAGGAGGAAGTATGAGCGAGGACCGACATGTGCTCCTCTTGACGCACCCCGGACGGCCGGAGGCGCTCGAGGTGGCCACCAGGGTGGCCGAGCGTCTCACCGAGGCGGGGGTCCGCGTCCGCGTCCCCGACGGTGAGGTCGCCGACACCATCCTCGGCCGGTGCCCGGTCGCTCTCGTCCACGAGGGTGAGGACGTGGCTGATGGCGCCGAGCTCATCGTCGTCCTCGGTGGGGACGGCACGATCCTGCGAGGCGCCGAGCTGGCGCGCGGCTCGAGGGTCCCGGTGCTCGGGGTCAACCTCGGTCATGTCGGCTTCCTCGCCGAGGTCGAGCGCGAGGACGTCGACGCGACGGTGGAGCACATCGTCAGCCGCTCCTACAGCGTCGAGGAGCGGATGGCACTCGATGTCGTCGCCACCCTGGACGGCCGCGAGATCGCGCGCAGCTGGGCGCTGAACGAGGTCACCGTCGAGAAGGCCTCCCGCGAGAGGATGCTCGTGCTCACGGCCGAGATCGACGGCCGCCCGCTCTCGACGTGGGGCTGCGACGGCGTCGTCATGGCGACGCCGACCGGATCCACCGCGTACGCCTTCTCCGCCGGGGGGCCGGTCGTCTGGCCCGGGGTCGAGGCGATGCTCGTCGTGCCGATCAGCGCGCACGCGCTCTTCGCGCGCCCGCTGGTCGTCGCACCGACCTCGGACCTCGCGGTGGACCTCGTGCCCGGCACCGAGGGCCACGGGGTCCTGTGGTGCGACGGTCGCCGCGCCGTCGACCTGCCGCCCGGCTCTCGCATCGAGGTCAGTCGCTCGGCTGAGCCGGTGCGCCTCGCTCGGCTGAACTCCTCGCCCTTCACCGACCGTCTCGTCGCGAAGTTCGACCTGTCCGTCCACGGCTGGCGTGGCCGTCGACAGGGAGAGCCGGGAGCCTGACGCATGCTGCGCGAGCTGCACATCCGTGACCTGGGGGTCATCGAGGACGCCACCCTGCCGCTGGACCCCGGTCTGACGGTCGTCACCGGCGAGACCGGCGCAGGCAAGACGATGGTCGTCACCGGTCTCGGGCTGGTTCTCGGCGGCCGGGCGGACCCCGGCCTCGTGCGTGCCGGCCGTGACGAGGCGGTCGTCGAGGCGGAGCTCGAGCTGGCGCCGGGCCACCCGGCGCGGGAGCGGGCCGCGGAGGCCGGAGCCGTCAGTGACGAACCGGAGCTCATCCTCGCTCGGACCGTCTCCGCCGCGGGACGCTCCCGTGCCCACGTCGGAGGACGCCGGGCGCCGATCTCGACACTCAACGACCTCGCCGAGGACCTCGTCGCCGTCCACGGCCAGGCCGACCAGTGGCGCCTGCGCCGCCCGGCACAGCACCGGGCGCTGCTCGACTCCTTCGGTGACGAGTCGGTGGCCAGACCGGCCGGCGAGGTCGCGCAGCTCTTCGCCGCCTGGCAGGAGGCGAAGGGCGAGCTCGCCCACCTCGTCGACGGCGAACGGACCCGGTTGCAGGAGCTCGAGCTGCTCACCCACCAGCTCGAGCAGATCGACACCGTCGACCCCCAGCCGGGAGAGGACGTGGAGCTCTCCCGGGAGTCCGAGCTGCTCGGCCACGCGGAGGACCTGCGCACCGGAGCGGACGCCGCCCACCGGCTGCTGTCCGATCCGGACAACTTCGCCGGGGACGACGCCGTCGGACGCATCGCCCGGGCCGGTGACGAGCTGAGGCGGCTCACCGAGCACGACCCGCGGCTGGACGATCTCCACCGCCGGCTGTCGGAGGTGGGCATCCTCGCCTCGGACCTCGCCGGTGAGCTCTCCGGATACGCGGCCGACATCGAAGCTGACCCTGCCCGGCTCTCGGTCGTCGAGCAGCGACGTGCGGCCCTGACCGACCTCACCCGGCGCTACGGCGATGACATCAACGCTGTCCTGGAGCACCGGGACACCGCACGACAGCGGCTGCTGACCCTCGAGGGCGCCGACGAGCGCATCGAGGCGCTCACCGCCCGCGTCGACGAGGTCGCCGGGGCACTGTCCGCGGCGGTGAGCCGCCTCACCGCCGCCCGGACCGTTGCCGCAGCACAGCTCGCCTCCTCCGTCGAGGGAGAGCTCGCCCAGCTGGGTATGGACAAGGCGCGCGTCGAGGTCGCCGTGGAGCCGCGCGCCGACGACGCAGGCCCCCGGCTGCCGGGACCTGATGGCGATCGGCGGATCTCCGCCGATGGCGCCGACGCCGTGGAGATCCGGGTCGCCGCCAACCGGGGGAGTGCACCGCGCTCGGTGACCAAGGCCGCCTCCGGTGGTGAGCTGTCCCGGATCATGCTGGCGATCGAGGTGGCCACGGCCGGGTCCGGCCGCGCGCAGGTGCCCACCTTCGTCTTCGACGAGGTCGACGCCGGGGTCGGCGGGCGGGCCGGTCTCGACGTCGGGGCGCGTCTCGCGGCCCTGGCCCGCACGAGTCAGGTCATCGTCGTGACCCACCTCGCGCAGGTCGCCGCACACGCCGACCGGCACCTCGTCGTGCGCAAGAGCCACGACGAGCAGGTGACCTCGAGCGATGTGCGCGTCGTCGAGGGGGAGGACCGCCTCGGCGAGATCTCGCGGATGATGGGCGGCGGCGACACGCAGGTCGGACTCACCCACGCCCGCGAGCTGCTCGACCAGTGCCGCGCGGGCGCGAATCAGGGCCCGCGGCAGTCCGAGGGACCCTGAGGTACGCCGAACCCGATATGTGACGTAAAGTGAAAGCCCGTGGTGGCACTGACGAAACACATCTTCGTGACCGGAGGAGTTGTCTCCTCACTCGGCAAGGGTCTGACGGCATCGAGCCTCGGGCATCTCCTGCGGGCCAGAGGCCTGAAGGTGACGATGCAGAAGCTCGATCCCTACCTCAACGTCGACCCGGGGACGATGAACCCCTTCCAGCACGGGGAGGTCTTCGTCACCGAGGACGGGGCCGAGACCGATCTGGACATCGGGCACTACGAGCGCTTCCTCGACACCAACCACGACGGCTCTGCCAACGTGACCACCGGTCAGGTCTACAGCCGCGTCATCGCGCGCGAGCGCAAGGGCGAGTACCTCGGCGACACCGTCCAGGTCATCCCGCACATCACCAACGAGATCACCTCGCGGATGCGCGCCCCCGCGGCCGGTAGTCCCGGCGTCGAGGACTCCGCCGCGCCCGACATCATCATCACCGAGATCGGTGGCACCGTCGGTGACATCGAGTCGTTGCCCTTCCTCGAGGCCGCGCGGCAGGTACGCCACGAGCTGGGCCGGGACAACTGCTTCTTCCTCCACGTCTCGCTCGTGCCGTACATCGCCCCGAGCGGTGAGATGAAGACCAAGCCGACCCAGCACTCCGTCGCTGCGCTGCGACAGGTCGGCATCCAGCCGGACGCTCTGGTCCTGCGCGCCGACCGTGACATCCCCGCCGACATCAAGCGCAAGATCTCGATGAGCTGCGACGTGGACAAGGACGGCGTCGCCGCGTGCGTCGACGCGCCGAGCATCTACGACATCCCCAAGGTGCTGCACCGCGAGCACCTCGACACCTTCGTCATCCGGCGTCTCGGCCTGAACTTCACCGATGTGGACTGGGACAGCTGGGACACCCTGCTGCGCCGGGTGCACCAGCCGCGGCACGAGGTCGAGGTCGCGCTCGTCGGGAAGTACATCGACCTGCCGGACGCCTACCTGTCGGTGACCGAGGCGCTGCGTGCCGGTGGTTTCCACAACGACGCCAAGGTGCGCATCCGTTGGGTGCCCTCGGACGACTGCGACACGGACGCCGGGGCGGCCAGAGCGCTCGGCGGCGTGGACGCGGTCCTCGTTCCCGGAGGCTTCGGCGTCCGGGGGATCGAGGGCAAGCTCGGGGCGCTGCGCTGGGCCCGCGAGCACCAGGTCCCCACGCTGGGGATCTGCCTCGGCCTGCAGTGCATGGTCATCGAGTACGCCCGGAGCGTCGCGGGGATCGAGGGGGCGAGCTCCACCGAGTTCGACCCCGCGTCGACCGCACCGGTCATCGCGACCATGGAGGAGCAGAAGTCCGTCGTCGACGGCTCCGGGGACCTCGGCGGCACGATGCGACTGGGCGCCTACCCGGCAGACCTCCTCGAGGGTTCGGTCACCGCGCAGGCCTACGACGCGACCACGGTCACCGAACGTCATCGGCACCGCTACGAGGTGAACAACGCCTACCGGGCCGAGCTCGAGCAGGCCGGCCTCGTCGTCAGCGGGACGCACCCGCAGCTCGGGCTCGTCGAGTTCGTCGAGCTGCCCCGCGACGTCCACCCCTACTACGTGTCCACCCAGGCCCACCCCGAGTTCAAGTCGCGCCCCGACAAGGCGCATCCGCTCTTCGTCGGGCTCATCGGTGCGGCCGTCCAGGCGCAGCGCGACTCCCGTCTCGTCGAGGTCGAGCCGAGCATCGAGCCCGTGACCACGGACGCGACGGCCTGAGGTGTCGGCCGAGGAGGGACGCCTGCGCGACGAGATCGTGCCGTCGCCGGTCACCGAGAGCGAGGTCGTCTTCGACGGCGTCATCTGGGACGTGCGACGCGAGGCCTTCGACCTCGAGGGCGAGCGACTCGTGCGCGAGATCATCGACCACCCGGGCGCGGTTGCCGTGCTCGCGCTCGACGCGCAGGACCAGGTGGTGCTCATCCGCCAGTACCGGCACCCGATCTCCTCGCACGAGTGGGAGATCCCGGCGGGTCTGCTCGACGTCACCGGTGAGGATCCGCTCAGGGCGGCGCAGCGTGAGCTCGCCGAGGAGGCGGATCTCGTCGCCGAGCACTGGGCGGTGCTCCTCGACTACTTCAGCTCGCCGGGCGGGATGAACGAGGCGCTGCGGATCTACCTCGCCCGCGGCCTGAGCCCGGTGCCGGAGGCGGAGCGCCACGAGCGCGAAGGGGAGGAAGCTCACCTGGTCAAGCGCAGCGCCGCGCTCGACGAGATCGTCGAGGCCATCCTTGCCGGGGACCTGCACAACTCGACCCTGGTCATCGCGGCACTGGCGGGCCAGCGGATGCGCGACGGCGGCTGGACCTCCCTCCGCCCGGCGGACATCCCTTGGCCGCAGCACCCCGGACGTCGAGGTATCGGGTTCGCCGCGACCGGCCCACCTTCGTAAGATGGCCCGGGTCGGGCATGCCGCGCCGACCGCCCCCCAACGACAAGGAAGAACGCCCCGTGCTCCGCACCCACGAAGCCGGCACCCTGCGTGCCGAGCTCTCCGGCCAGACCGTCACCCTCACCGGATGGGTGGCCCGCCGACGTGATCACGGTGGTGTGGCCTTCCTCGACCTGCGGGACGCCTCCGGTGTGGCCCAGGTCGTGGCCCGGGACGAGGTGCTCACGGGCGCGGCGCACGATCTGCGCAACGAGTACGTCGTCAAGGTCGTCGGGGAGGTCGCGCCCCGCGACCCCAAGGACGTCAACCCCACCCTGCCGACCGGTGAGGTCGACGTCGTCGCCTCGTCCATCGAGGTGCTCAGCCAAGCCGACCCGCTGCCCTTCCAGATCGATGAGCGCGTGTCCGTGGGGGAGGAGGCGCGCCTGAAGCACCGCTACCTGGACCTGCGTCGGCCCGGGACGGCAAGCGCCGGAGCCGGGCTGCGCCTGCGCAGCAAGGTCAATGCCGCTGCCCGGTCGGTCCTCGCCGAGCGTGACTTCGTCGAGATCGAGACCCCGACCCTCACCCGGTCCACCCCTGAGGGTGCCCGTGACTTCCTCGTCCCGGCGCGGCTGGCGCCGGGGGAGTGGTACGCGCTGCCACAGAGCCCGCAGCTGTTCAAGCAGCTCCTCATGGTCGCCGGCATGGAGCGGTACTACCAGATCGCGCGCTGCTACCGCGACGAGGACTTCCGCGCCGACCGACAGCCGGAGTTCACCCAGCTCGACGTCGAGATGTCCTTCGTCGAGCAGGACGACGTCATCGAGCTCGGTGAGGCGATCGCCACCTCCGTCTGGGCCACCATCGGGGTCGAGCTTCAGGCTCCCTTCGAGCGGATCACCTATGCGGAGGCGATGGAGCGCTACGGCAGCGACAAGCCGGACCTGCGGTTCGGCGTCGAGCTCGTCGACTGCACCGAGTTCTTCGCCGACACCCCCTTCCGCGTGTTCACCGCCGACTACGTCGGTGCCGTCGTCATGCCCGGCGGGGCGAGCCAGCCACGCCGTCAGTTCGACGCCTGGCAGGACTGGGCCAAGCAGCGTGGCGCCAAGGGTCTGGCCTACGTCACCGTCGGCGAGGACGGCGAGCTCGGGGGGCCGGTCGCCAAGAACATCTCCGAGACGGAGAAGGCCGAACTGGCCGCGCACACCGGTGCCGCACCCGGTGACTGCATCTTCTTCGCCGCCGACCGGCCGAGGGCCGCGCGGGCCCTGCTCGGCGCCGCACGTCAGGAGATCGCCCAGCGCTGCGGACTCATCGACGAGGGCGCCTGGTCCTTCGTCTGGGTCGTCGACGCCCCGCTCTTCGAGCCGGCCGGTGAGGCCGTCGCCGCCGGCGACGTCGCCGTCGGGACCGGGGAGTGGACCGCCGTGCACCACGCCTTCACCAGCCCGAAGGCCGAGTTCCTCGACACCTTCGACACCGACCCCGGGCCGGCCCTGGCCCATGCCTACGACCTCGTCTGCAATGGCAACGAGATCGGCGGGGGGTCGATCCGTATCCACCGCAAGGACGTGCAGGAGCGGGTCTTCGCGGTCATGGGCCTGGACGAGGAGTCCGCGCAGGAGAAGTTCGGCTTCCTCCTCGAGGCCTTCAAGTACGGCGCGCCCCCGCACGGCGGCATCGCCTTCGGCTGGGACCGCATCTGCATGCTGCTCCTCGGGGCCGGATCGATCCGCGACGTCATCGCCTTCCCGAAGTCCGGTGGCGGGTACGACCCGCTCACCGACGCACCGGCACCGATCACGCCGGAGCAGCGCAAGGAGGCCGGCATCGACTCGACGCCGCGCCGTGACGAGGACCGCGACGCGAACGCGGCGGGCCCGGCCGCCTCGGCGTGAGGCGCGAGGCCGTCGACGTCCTGCTCTGGGACTGTGACGGGGTGCTCCAGCACGGGCGCGTCGACTGGCGGGCCCGGCTCGACACCGTGGTCCGGCCCGGTTTCGCCGAACGGGTCTTCGAGGCCGAACTCCCCGCGCTGCGTGGGGAGCGGCCCCTGCGGTCGGTCCTCGAGGAGCTGTTGGCGGGTGAGTCCGTCGACGGGTGCGTCCCGATGAGCGTCGAGGACCTGCTCGACGTCTGGGAGCAGTTCGACCTCGATCCCGACGCCGTGGCCGTCCTCACCGCCGTGCGCAGGCATGGTGTGCGCTGCCTGCTCGCGACGAACCAGCAGGACCACCGCGTGCGGTTCATGCGCGAGGAGCACGGCTACGACGACCTCGTCGACGGGTCCTACTACTCCAGCGAGGTCGGGGCCATGAAGCCGGACCCGGCCTTCTTCGAGCACATCCTCGACGACCTCGGCCTGCCCGCCGAGCGGGTGGGCTTCGTCGACGACGTGGCGGCCAATGTCGAGGCGGCGCGGTCGGTGGGCATCCGCGCCGTCCGCCACGACCCGGAATCGGGCGCGCCCGGTCTCGTGCGCGCCCTCGAGCCACTCGTGCCCGACTTGGGCACCGGGGCTCGCTGAGGACGTCCGTCAGTCGTCCGCCCGATCGCGGTGGCGGGCCTCCCGATCGCCCTTGCGTGCCCGGGTGACCGTCTGGACGGTGGACTTGTCCCGGCTCCAGGGGCCCTTCGTCCTCGCCAGGGCGTAGTCGATGCGGTCGTCGACCTGCTCTCCGAAGACGTCATCGAAGTTGTCGGTGAGCTCACCGGCCATCTCCCGCTGCCGGACCCGCACCTCGGTGCGGACGATGCTGCGGTGCTCGGCAGACAGGGCCTTGTACAGGGCGATCATGATGAAGACGATCACGATGGCGAAGGGGGCACCGGTCGCGACGGAGCCGGCCTGCAGCCCGGCGAGGCCTTCGGAGCCGCCGGCCAGGAGCATGGCCGCGGCCACGACCCCCTCGAGGACCGCGAAGAGCACGCGACTCCACGTGGGCGGGTTGGGGTGACCACCGGAGGCCAGCATGTCGACGACCAGGGAGCCGGAGTCCGAGGAGGTGACGAAGAAGACGACCACGAGGATGATGGCGATTGCGGACAGCAGGCTGCCCAGAGGAAGCGTCGACAGGGTGTCGAACAGGGCGACCTCGGCGACGACGCCGTCATCGGGCACGAGGTCCCCGACGGTTTGCTGCCGGTGGATGGCGGTACCGCCGAGCACCGTGAACCAGACGAACCCGACGAAGGTGGGCACGAGGAGCGCGCCGGTGACGAACTCCCGGACCGTGCGCCCCCGGGAGATCCGGGCGATGAAGACGCCGACGAAGGGCGACCAGGCGATCCACCATCCCCAGTAGAAGATGGTCCACGAACCGGCCCACTCGAGCCCCGCAGACCCGGAGTACGCGAAGGCGTCGAAGGTGTTCGGCAGGAGGTTCGCGCTGTAGGCCCCCAGGGACTGCACGAAGTCCCGCAGGAGGAACAGCGTGGGACCGAGCGCGAGGATCGCCACGAGGAAGACCCCGGCCAGGGCCAGGTTCATGTTGGACAGCCACTGGATGCCCTTGCCGACACCACTGACCACGGAGATGGTCGCGATGCCGGTGATGGCGGCAATGAGGATGACCATGAAGGTGTTGGTCGGCTCGTCGATCACGCCCATCTCCGACAGCCCGGTGGCCACCTGGGTGACGCCGAGGCCGAGCGAGGTGGCCACACCGAACAGGGTGCCCACGATGGCCAGGATGTCGACGAGGTCACCGATCCAGCCCTTGACGCGGTCCCCGAAGATCGGCTCCAGTGCCCAGCGCAGGGAGACGGGGCGGCCCTTGCGGTGGATGGCGTAGGCGAGGGACAGACCGACGATGACGTACACGGCCCACGGGTGCAGCCCCCAGTGGAGGAAGGTCTGGGCCATGGCCTGGTCGGCCAGCTGCATCTCGTTGCCCTCGACCCCGGGCTTGGGGTCGGAGTAGAAGGTCAGCGGTTCGGCCACACCGTAGAAGACCAACCCGATGCCCATGCCGGCGGCGAAGAGCATGGCGAACCAGGAGATCAGGCTGAACTCGGGTTCCTCACCCTCCCGACCGAGCGTGATGTTGCCGAAGCGGCTCACCGCGAGGAACAGCGCGAAGACGACGAAGGACGCGATCGACAGGGTGTAGAACCACCCGAACCCGCTGACGATGCCGGACTGGATCGAGGTCCACAGGGTGCCGGCCGTCTCGCTGAAGATGATGGAGAAGAGGGAGATGGCGACGACGAGCACCAGCGACGGCCAGAAGACGCGCGGCGCGATGCCACCGGGGCCCAGACGCACCCCGTGGGCGCGGAGCTGATCGGCGACGCGCTCGTCCTCGGTGCGCTGGTCGACCGGATGGGCAGCATCCTCCTGCTGCTGGGGACTGTGACCGTCGGTGGCGTGCGACGACTCGTTCATGCTCGTCTCCTCCTCCAATTGTCCTCAGTGATGCGCAGATCGCATTACCTGAACCGATCTGCCAGCCTAGTCGCTCCCGTCACTCGGCAGTGAGTGCCGCCTCGACGCGCCGCAGTTCGCGGGTGATGTCCCGGGCCGAGCGCTTCCGTGTCACGGGGTGGTCGTCGGTCAGGGGGGCCAGCTCGGCCCGCGCGGCGGCCATCCGATCGCGCTGCCCTCGGACATGGGGGTTCCAGGTCGCCCCGAGCACCAGGTAGCCGATCTCGGCGAGGAGTTCCTCCATCTCGCGGTACGGCGCGACGGACCGCGGGGCATCGTGGACGGCCCGTGCCGCGACCTCGTCCGAGGCGATGAGCTCCACATAGAGCTGACGACAGTGGTCCAGGTGGGCGGACATGCCCTCCGGTGTCCGGGTGCGTCGGTCGGCGAGATCGTCGAGCACGTCCTGCAACGCGAGCACGACGCGTCGAGCATGCGCCCGCAGCAGCAGCTCGGGCCGCCCGACCCGACCGGAGACGTACAGGACGAGGATGGCCGAGCCGACGCCGATGAGCGTGTCGACGCCGCGGTCGATGACGATCGTCGTCACCTCCACCGAGGTGACGTTCGAGGAGATCGTCAGCGCCAGGGGGGTGATAAAGATCTGTGCGACGGCGTAGTTGCGCGTCACCAGCAGCTGGACGGTGAACTGCAAGGTGATGATCAGCGCGACGAGAGCCCAGTGCTGGAGGTCGAAGCGCAGCAGCAGGCCGAAGACGAGCAGGCCGACCGCCGTGCCCGTGGTCATCTGCACGGATCGCTGGATCTGGACCGTGCGCGTGCCCCCGGTGTTGACGATGAGGGTGGCGAAGGCCGCGGCCCAGTAGGCGTGCGCATTGTCCAGGGCCAGGGCGAGCCCACCGGCCAGGACGACGGCGGTCGCGACCCGAGCGGCGACGAGCAGGTCCTCGCTGGGCCAGCGCAGCGCCTGGCGCAGGGACCACCTCGCCCGCGGTCGCCCGAGCGAGATCTGGCGGGTCCGGGCGGCCTCGATCAGCGCGAGCTCCGCGGTGACCTCCTCGTCCGCCCCACCGATCGACCGGGAGACCGCCCGGGCGTACCGGCTGTGCACGCGCTGCAGCCGACCGTCGAAGTGCTCCTCGCTCCGGCCGTCCGTGACCGCCGTCCAGGCGCGGTTCAGCGCGCCCGACGCGGTGCGCCGGGCCCGGGGCAGGGCCCGCGGATCGTCCTCCTGCAGGTACGCGTCCACGCTGTCCTCAGCGGCGGTGACGGCAGCCGCCTCGATCCCGTGCACGCCGAGCCACGCGTCCGAGGTGCCGACGACGATCGCGGAGAGCACCCCGACCGCGGCCACGCCGAGGATGGTCGCGGGGTCCGCGCCGTGGGTGACGGCGATGTTCGCGATGCCCAGGTCCAGGGCGAAGAAGTAGCCGGCGGGCGGGCCGATCTGGAGGGTGTAGGTCAGCAGGGACGCCACCGTCCCGACGAGGGCCATGGCCAGGATCGCGACGAAGGGGTGCCCGGCGGTGAGGACGCCGAGGCCGAGTGATGCCAGGAGTCCCGCCCCCGCGACGGGGATCGTGGTGAAACGCCGCCGGACCGGCGCGCCCGCCCCGTAGAGCACCGCGAAGACGCCGAGGCCCGCGAGGAAGCTGACCTCGGCGTGGCCGGCGAGGGTCAGTCCGATCAGGGGCAGGGCCACGGCGACGGCAGCCCGCGTCGCCACCCACCGTCGTGGCGGGCCGGCCGCGAAGGAGACCAAGGGCCTGCCGAACTCCCTGCGTCTGCTCACGAGAGCTCCCCGCTGCTCCAGCACGCCCCGATGACATAGCCCAGGGACAGGTACATCCGGCGTGCGATGTCGTTGACCGAGTACATCCCCAGCGTGCACCACCCGTGCTCGGCGATGGCGGCCCGCGTCAACTCGGCCGTCACGGCCCGGCCCAGGCCTCGACCGCGGGCCACCGGGTGGACGGTGATCCCGGAGAGCACCGGGGTCCCGGACCGCTCCGGCTCGCAACACCCGACCGCCAGCAGACGGCCGTCCGCCGAGCGGACCCCGAGCCAGCGTTGCCCGGACCGCACGAAGGGTTGCCCGTCGGTCCCCGGATTGTGGGCATCGAGGAAGGATCGGACCTCCTCGCGGACGCCAACGCCCAGCTCGCGCACATCGACCCCCGCCCCGACCTCCGGGACGCTCGTCGTCGACATCCACTCCCAGCGGCCCGGCGGCCGCGCCAGCAGCCCCCCGAGACCCTCCGCGGTGCGCGGCAGGGAGACCGCGGCCACGCCCTTCGCCCGAGCCGTGGCCAGCCACCCGGGGAAGGGGGGTGACGCGACGAGTCCCCTGAGGACGGCGACGACCCGCGGGGCGACGAGCTCACCGGATCCGTCGTCGCCGTGGACCATGAGCGAGATCCCGCGGGTGTGCGCCCGCCGGACGAAGACGGCGCCCCAGGCCGTGCCGTCGTGGACGGCCAGCGCGGGCAGCGTCACGTCCGGCGAGAACTCTGCGGCGACGACCCGGTCCCGACCGGTCCAGTCGAGCAGGTCGCCCGGAGCCACGGCCCGGACCTCGACCTCGCTCGGGCGGATCACTCGGTGATCCCGACTCGGGCGTGCAGGCTCTTCATCCACCGTGGTGCCCACCAGTTCCACTCACCGAGGACGGACATCGTCGCCGGGACGAGCAGCATCCGGACCAGCGTCGCGTCGATGATGATCGCCACGACGAGGGCGACACCGGTCTGCTTGACCGCGAGGACCTGGGCGAGGACGAACCCGGAGAAGACGATGACCATGAGCAGCGCCGCGCTCGTGATGATCCGACCGGAGCGCTGCAGGCCGAGACGGACCGCGTCATTCGTCCCGAGGCCCCGCTCGTGCAGCTCGACGATCCGGGAGAGGAGGAAGACCTCGTAGTCCATGGACAGGCCGAAGCCGAAGGCGAGGACGAGGACCGGGATGGAGACCTCCACCGCCCCCACGGAGTCGAAGCCGAGCACACCCGACAGGTGCCCGTCCTGGAAGACCCACACGAGGACACCGATGGAGGCACCGAGCGAGACGATGTTCATCAACAACGCCTTGATCGGCACGACGACCGACCCGGTCATGAGGAAGAGCAGGACGAAGGTCGCCAGGACGACGGTGCCGATCGCCCAGGGGGCGCGCTCGGCGAGCGAGTCGGTGAAGTCCGCCAGACCGGCCGCCTGACCACCGACCCGGGCCTCGAAGGGGGGACGGTCCGCACGAAGGTGGCTCACCAGGTCCCGGGTGCCGTCGCCGAGCGGCCCGGCCCCGGTGCGCAGGTCGACCGTCCGCACGATCCGTCCGTCGTCGGCCGGGCCGATCTCGGTGACCTCGGCGGACTCCACGTGCGGCAGCTCGGTGGCCGGACCCGTCGCCCAGGCGCGGACCTCCCCTTCGTCGGCGGTGGTGACCACCTGGACGTCGGGGGCGGCGAGCCGCGGGTAGTCCTCGGCGAGCACGGCGAAGAAGGTGCGCTGGTCGCTCCCGACCGGGAGCAGCTCGGTCCCCGAGGAGGTGACCTCCATCCGGGTCGCGGGCAGGGCCATGGCGACCAGGGCCGCGAGGACGAGGGCGATGACCACCCAGGGGCCCTTCTGCACGGCGGTGGCGAGTCGGGAGAAGACCCCTTCGTCCGGGCTGCGCTCGGTGCCCCGGGTCAGGAGGCGGCGGGCGAAGAGGGCGCACAGTGCGGGTACGAGGGTCGTCGCGACGGCGAGGCAGAGGATCACGACGGAGACGCCCGCCGCGCCCGAGGCACGCATGAAGGTCGCGGGGAAGAAGAAGAGCCCGGACAGGGCGATGGCCACGGTCACCGCGGAGAAGATCACCGTCCGGCCGGCGCGGTCGAGCGTGCGCCCGGTGGCCTCGACCACGAGGCTGCGGGAGTGCTCGTCCCGGCCGAGAGGCCTCCCGTCGAGCATCTCGGAGATCTCCTCGCGGAAGCGGGAGACGACGAGCAGGCCGTAGTCGATGCACAGGCCGAGACCGAGGACGGTGACGATGTTGACGACCGTCGCGTCGAGGTCGATGACGTGGGAGAAGCCCCAGAGCGTCGCCAAGGCCCCGGCGATCGAGGCGATGGCACCGACGAGGGGGATTCCGGCCGCGAGGAAGCCGCCGAAGATCAGCACCATGACGACGAAGGTCGCCGGGAGCGCGAGTCCCTCACCCACCGTGAGGTCGGTGCTCACCTGGTCGACGATCTCGTCGACGAGCATCTGCACGCTGCCGCGGCTGCTCTGCGTGGCCTGCGAGCCGGTGACGACCTCGTCGAGCTGGATGGAGACCTCCCGCTGGGCCGTCGCCAGCTCGGCGTCGGTGAGGTCGTCCTCGTACTCGACGACGGTGACGAAGCCGTAGCGGTCATCGCCCTCGTCCCGGACGAGGGGCGCGACGCGGGGGTCGGTGACGCCGCCCTCGGCCACGAGCGGATTGACGACGCCGGCGACACCGTCCATGTCGTGGATCCGCTCGATCGCCAGGCCGACCTGACGGCGGACGAGAAGGTTGGTGGCCGGCGAGCCCTCGACGACGAGGGTGTCCGAGGCGAAGTCCGCCCCACCGCCCTCGATCATGAGGTCGCGTGCCTCGCTCGCCTCGCCCGGCGCGGTGATCTCCCCGCTGGTCAGGTCGTCGAAGAGTCCCTTGCCGGTGACTCCGCCGAGGGCGAGCGCCAGGGCGCAGGCGGACAGGAGCACCCACACGACGACGACCGTCAGGGGATGGCGACCCATCCGCACGCCCCACCGGTGCAGGCCGCTCCTGGGATCCCGGTGACTGACCACCGGACCATGGTGCCACCCGGGCCGCGGGGCGGGCAGGCGGTGTCAGGGGCGCGAGATAGCGTGCGGTCGTGGTGTCCATCGATCTCTTCGCGTCCAGTGACGACCCGTCCGAGGGGTCCACGGGCGCCGACCTCAACGCGCCCCTCGCGGTGCGGATGCGCCCGCGGACGCTCGACGACGTGCGGGGGCAGCGCGAGGTCCTGGGGCCCGGGTCACCGCTGCGACGGCTCGTCGAGGGCAGCGTCAGTGCCGTGACCGGGCCGATGTCGGCGATCATCTGGGGTCCACCGGGGACGGGCAAGACGACCCTCGCGCACCTCGTGGCGACCGCCGCCGACCGAGACTTCGTCCAGCTGTCCGCGGTCACCGCCGGGGTCAAGGACGTGCGTGCGGTCCTGGAAGGCGCTGCGCGGGCGCGCTCCCTCTATGGCCGCCAGACGGTGCTCTTCCTCGACGAGATCCACCGCTTCTCCAAGGCGCAGCAGGACGCGCTGCTCCCGGGCGTCGAAAATCGGGAGGTCGTCCTCGTCGCCGCGACGACCGAGAACCCGTCCTTCTCGGTCATCGCACCGCTGCTGTCGCGCTCGATCCTCGTCACCCTCGAGTCGCTGACCCGCGAGGAGGTCGGTGAGGTCATCGATGCGGCGCTGCAGGACGAGCGGGGTCTGGCCGGGGGCTACGAGCTCGAGGCCGGCGCCCGCGACCACCTCGTCGCGATCGCCGGCGGTGACGCGCGCCGGGCGCTGACCTCGCTCGAGGCCGCCGCGGGGGTCGCCGACGGTGACGTCGCCTTCGGGGCCGGTGTCCCCGAGGCGGTCCCGCTGACGCTGGCGCACGTCGAGCAGGCGGTCGCTCGCGCCGCGGTGCGTTACGACAGGACCGGCGACCAGCACTACGACGTCGCCTCCGCGTTCATCAAGTCGATGCGAGGCTCCGACGTCGATGCGGCGCTGCACTATCTCGCCCGCCAGCTCGAGGCGGGGGAGGACCCGCGCTTCATCGCCCGGCGCGTCGTCATCTCCGCCTCCGAGGACGTCGGCCTCGGGGACCCGACGGCGCTGCAGACCGCGGTCGCGGCGATGCACGCGGTGGCGCAGATCGGGATGCCCGAGGCACGGATCATCCTCGCCCAGGCGGTGGTGCACAACGCCCTCGCGCCGAAGTCCAATGCCGCCTACACGGGCATCAACGAGGCCATCGCGGACGTGCGGAAGGGCAAGGTGCAGGCGGTGCCACCCCACCTTCGCGGGAGCGGCTACACCCAGGCCGCCAACCGTGCCGCGGGGGCCAGCGGGGGAGCGAAGGTCGAGGGGTACGTCTACGCCCACGACCAGCCGGAGGGCGTCGCGGAGCAGCAGTACCTGCCCGATGACCTGCATGCCGAGCTCGCGGAACGGTCGTACTACCGGCCGACCGACCGGGGCTTCGAGGCGCGGCTGCAGGAGCGGTGGACGTGGCTGCGAAAGCGCTTGCGAGGGCAGGGCTGAACCCACCAAGATCGCGTCGTGGGCGACGACATCCCGATCGAACGGTACGCAGACGCTCTGCGCGCCTTTCTGACCCGGTACCCACCCGCGGAAGGATTCCACCTGATCGAGGTGCGGGTCGATGGTGGCGCGGTCGCGGTCGCGTTCCAGTGGCAGCGCGACCCGCACACCTTCCTCATCCGGTTCGGACAGGGTTTCCTCGGTCCCTTCGTCGCTGAACCTGAAGTGCCGGATGCTGCGATCATCGAAGGATGGTGCGAGGACGTGCAGTTCTGGCTCATGGAGGAGCTGGACACCAGCCATATGGCGCGGGCCACCCGCCACCGCGAGGAGGATCTCATCGTCCTCACCGAACCAGCCCAGCGGACCCAACTGGGGGACGTCTGGGTTTCAGACGTCCCCAGTTCTCAGCTGATGTGCCTGTGCCGTGGCGCATCCGACTGCGGGTCGCGCCTCGCCTGCTGCTCGCCCGGTTGCGAGGCCGGCCGGCGACCTTCGGCTGGACCGCCTACGTGCCGCTTGCGAGGAAGGGACACCCAGCGACGGCCTCACCGACGGGCAGTGGCTGACGCAGGCCGGGTTGGACCCGGCTCGGGTGCGCGCCCTCCGGGGCGAAGGGCGGTTGGTGGCGTGGTTGCAGGCTGCGGGCGTGGCGAACGTTGAGGTGCTCGAGGTCGCCAGCGGTGCCTCGCAGGAGACCCGCCAGACGCTCGTGGATGCCGCAGTGCGGGCTGCTGCGGATGCCGGTGCGCGAACGGTGCTCGCCCCGGACGCCGACGATGGCGTCCAATTCATCGACACCGCGCTCTGCTGATGTGGCTGCGCGCCCGAGAGCGTTGTCGGTGGTCCCTCCTAGTGTTGTGACATGGCCCACACGACAGCTCTCCACACCCTCGATGCGACAGGCATCGCGGGCTGGTGCGGGTCGCTGCGGGCGCTCGGCGGGACCGTCGCCGAGGCTGAGGCGATCGACCAGATCGCGGCGCTCGAGCGGCTGAAGTCCGCGGCCGCCGCGGCCCAGGCGCGGGTCACTGCCGCGCTGCGGGAGGACAGGGTCGCGCGAGAGCGGGATGCCGGAGTCCCTGCGCGCGAGCGCGGTCGTGCTCTCGCCGATGAGATCGCCCTGGCGCGCAGGGAGTCGCCCAGCCATGGCTCGCGCCACCTCGGCCTCGCCGACGCGCTCGTCCACGAGCTGCCGTTCACGCTGGAGCACCTGTCCTCGGGCACCGTGAGCGAGTGGGGAGCCACCCTCATGGCCAAGGAGACCGCGGTCCTGGACCCCGACGACCGGTTGCAGGTCGACGCAGCGCTCGACGCCCGCCTGGCGACCATGACCCCACGCCAGATCGAGCGAGCGGCCCGCAGCCACGCGCAGACGATCGACCCCTCGGCCGTGGCGCGGCGGCGAGCCCGGGCCAGGGCGGACCGCCGGGTGAGCATCCGCCCCCACCCGGACACCATGGCGTCCGTGAGCGGGCTGCTCCCCGTCGAGCAGGGCGTCGCGGCCTGGGCGGCGCTGAAGAGGGGCGCCGAGGCAGCCAAGGCCGGCGGTGATGCCCGCGGGCTCGGGCAGCTCATGGCCGACCTCTTCGTCGAGCGCCTCACCGGCCAAGCGACGGCCGGCGACGTCCCGGTCGAGGTCCAGCTCGTGATGAGTCCGGGCACGCTGCTCGGCACCGAGGACGCCCCAGCCGACCTTCCCGGACACGGACCCCTCCCCGCAGTCCTCGCGCGTGAGCTGCTGTCGGAGGGAGGCTCCGACCACGACAGCTCACGGGCGTGGCTGCGCCGGGTCTTCACCGACGGGGCCGGCCGGGTCACCTTGCTCGACCCGCGCCGCCGGCACTTCCCGCAGGCCGTGCGCCGGCTGCTGCGGGTGCGCGACGGCGTCTGCCGCTTCGCCTTCTGCGACGCCCCGATCCGTCACGACGACCACGTCACCCCCGTGTCGGCCGGGGGAGAGACGACGCCCGCCAACGGTCAGGGGCTGTGCGCCCGCCACAACCAGACGAAGTCCCGCCCCGGCTGGCGGGCCGCAGCGGTGGGTGTGGGACCAGTGCCCGACGTCATCACCCGGACACCGACCGGCCACCGGTATCGCAGCCCGGTGCCCCCGGTGTGCGAGGTCGTCGTCTCCGCACCAGAACCCTCCGCGCCCTCCGCGCCCTCCGCGCCCTCCGCGCTGGAGCGTCGGCTCGCCTCCCTCCTGCCGCCCCCGCTCCTCGACACCGGGTGATGGATCGAGCGGTCCCCCGGGGCCCGAGTAAGGTGGGTGGCATGACCGTGCCTCTCGGACGGCCGCGCCGGATCACCGCGCGGCGAGCTATCCCGGGGTCGACCCACGCCTGACGCGTCGGTCGCCCCCTTCGCTCCTGCCCGAGAACCCACTGCACCACCGATTGGACACGAGACACCCATGGAAACTGCCGAGATCCGGCGCCGCTGGTTGACCTTCTTCGAGGCCAAGGGACACACGGTCGTCCCCTCCGCCCCCTTGATCCACGAGGACCCCACCCTCCTCTTCGTCAACGCCGGCATGGTCCCCTTCAAGCCCTACTTCTCCGGCCAGGAGAGCGCCCCGTGGGACCGCGCCACGAGCGTGCAGAAGTGCCTGCGCACCGGCGACATCGACGAGGTCGGCAAGACGAGTCGGCACGGCACCTTCTTCCAGATGAACGGCAACTTCTCCTTCGGCGACTACTTCAAGCGTGACGCCATCGCCTTCGCCTGGGAGCTGCTCACGACCACCCAGGACGAGGGTGGCTACGGCCTCGACCCCGCACGGCTGTGGGCCACGGTCTACACCGACGACGACGAGGCCGAGCGGCTCTGGCTGGAGATCACCTCCATCCCCCGGGAGCGCATCGTGCGCCGCGGCGAGCTCGACAACTACTGGAGCATGGGCGTGCCCGGTCCGGGCGGCCCGTGCAGCGAGATCTTCTACGACCGTGGCGAGGAGTACGGCGTCGACGGTGGACCGGAGGTGGACGAGGACCGCTTCATGGAGATCTGGAACCTCGTCTTCATGCAGTACGAGCTCTCCGCGGTCCGGGCCAAGGACGACTTCGACGTCGCCGGGCCGTTGCCGGCGCAGAGCGTGGACACCGGCATGGGCCTGGAGCGCATCGCGAGCATCCTCCAGGGCGTCGACAACATGTACGAGATCGACGAGGTCTACCCGGTCCTGGAGAAGGCCGCGGAGATGACGGGCCGCAACTACGGTGCCTCCTCGGGCCAGACCGCGGGCGACTCCCACCCCGACGACGTCCACCTGCGCGTCGTCGCCGACCACGTCCGCTCCTCGCTCATGCTCATCGGTGACGGAGTCACCCCGGGCAACGAGGGCCGCGGGTACGTCCTGCGGCGGATGCTGCGTCGCGCCGTGCGCGCGATGCGCCTGCTCGGGTACGACGAGCCGGCGCTGCCGCACCTCCTGCCGATCTCCGTCGAGCGCATGGGCGCCTCCTACCCGGAGCTGCGGACCGGCTTCGACCGGATCGCCCAGATCGCCTACGGGGAGGAGGAGGCCTTCCGGCGCACGCTCGCGCAGGGCACGACCATCCTCGACACCGCGGTCGAGCGGACCAAGCAGCGCGGCGGCGACACGCTCGCGGGCACCGAGGCCTTCTCGCTCCACGACACCTACGGCTTCCCGATCGACCTCACTCTCGAGATGGCGGCCGAGCAGGGCCTGAAGGTCGACCGCGAGGGCTTCGTCAGCCTCATGGACGAGCAGCGTCAGCGGGCCAAGGCCGATGCCCGGGCCAAGAAGGGCGGCCACGCCAACACCGAGGTGTGGAAGGAGCTGCGCTCGCTCGGTGCCACTGACTGGCGCGCCTACGAGGAGCTGACCACGAGCGGGTCCATCGTCGGTCTCGTCCGCGACGGCGCCCGGGTCGAGGAGCTGGACCCGGGGGAGACCGGACAGGTCGTGCTCGACCGGACGAGCTTCTACGCGGAGTCCGGTGGTCAGGTCGCCGATGCCGGCATCATCGTCGCCGACGGCACCCGACTGCTCGTGCGCGACGTCCAGCGCCCGGTCAAGGGTCTCGTCGTGCACACCGTCGAGGTGGCCGACGGGCCGGTCAGGGTCGGGACCGAGGCCTCCGCCGAGGTTGACCCGCAGTGGCGCATCGACGCCTGCCAGGCCCACTCCGGCACGCACGTCGTGCACGCCGCCCTGCGCCAGGTGCTCGGCCCGTCGGCCCTGCAGTCCGGCTCCTACAACAAGCCCGGCTACCTGCGGCTCGACTTCGCGTGGAACCAGTCCCTGTCGTCCGACGCGCGCGCCGAGATCGAACACGCAGCCAACCTCGCGGTGCGCGACGACCTGCCCGTCTCCGCGGACTGGATGACCCTGCCCGAAGCCCGTGAGCGGGGGGCGCTGGCCCTCTTCGGCGAGACCTACGACGAGCAGGTGCGCGTCATCGAGATCGGCGGCCCGTGGTCGAGCGAGTTGTGCGGCGGGACCCACGTGCGCCATTCCAGCCAGATCGGCGCCCTCACCCTGACCGGCGAGTCCTCGATCGGGTCCGGCGTGCGCCGCCTGGAGGCCTTCGTCGGCATGAATGCCCTGCAGCACCTCGCGACCGAGCGGGCGCTCGTCGCGGAGCTCTCCGACATCGTCAAGTCGCCGGCCGGCGACCTGCCCGAGCGCGTCTCGGAGCTGGTCTCCCGGCTGCGTGAGGCCGAGAAGGAGCTGGAGAAGGTGCGTCGCGAGCAGGTCGCCGCCTCCGCGGGATCGCTCACCGACGCCGCCACGGACATCGCCGGCGTGACCTACATCGGTCAGCACATCGCCGGTGGTGCCGGGGACGACCTGCGTCGCATGGTCACCGACACCCGCGGTCGGCTCGGGGAGGAGCGGCCAGTGGTCGTGGCCCTCACCGGCGACGGGTCCGGCAAGCCGGTCGTCGTCGTGGCCACCAACGAGTCGGCCCGGGCGAAGGGGGTCAAGGCCGGCGCGCTGGTGCGGGTCGCGGCCCAGACCCTCGGCGGCGGGGGCGGCGGCAAGGACGACCTCGCCCAGGGCGGCGGTCAGGACCCGAGTCGCGTCGAGGATGCCCTCGCGGCGATCGCGCACGAGATCGGAGCCTGACCGACCCATGCGCCACGGAGTACGCCTCGGCATCGACGTCGGAGACGTCCGGGTGGGTGTCGCCTCGAGCGATCCCTCAGGGCTTCTCGCGACGCCGGTGGAGACCGTCGCCCGTGATCTCGATCACGACACCGACATCGACCGGGTCCTCGACCTGGTCCGTGAGATGTCCGTCCTCGAGGTCGTCGTCGGCCTCCCTCGCTCCCTCGACGGGGGCGAGGGGCCGGCCGCCGGCAAGGCCCGGGAGTGGGCCCAGGGCCTGCGGCGGGCCCTGGGGGAGTCAGAGATCGAGAACACGCCGGTCCGCCTCATGGACGAAAGGCTCTCGACGGTGGATGCTCATCGAGGCCTGCGGGAGAGCGGTGTGGCCGGTCGACACCATCGGGACGTGGTCGACCAGGTGGCCGCGGTGCTCATCCTGCAGACTGCGCTGGACACGGAGCGCGCCACCGGTGCGCCCCCCGGTGAGCGGCTCGGTCGGCCGCGCCGACGCACACCGCGGAAGGGCACGAACACATGAGTCACCTCGAGGACGACATCTTCGACGAACCGGCGCCCCGTCGCAGTCGTGCCCCACGGCGTGAGCGGCACCAGCGCACCTCACGCCGTCGCGGCGCGTCCTGCCTCGCCCTGATCCTGGCGGGTGCGCTGGTCCTGGCCTCGGTCGTCTTCGCCTTCGGCTCGCTCCGCAGCCTCATCCCCGGTGGGGGCGAGGCCAAGGACTTCGAGGGACCCGGCCGCGGGACGGTCGAGGTGGAGATCTCCTCGGGATCCTCCGGCTCGCAGATCGGCGAGACGCTCGTCGAGGCCGGTGTCGTGAAGTCCACGAGTCGCTTCACCGAGGTGGCCGCCGCGCAACCGGACGAGGCCGCTTCCATCCAGCCGGGGACCTACGCGATGCTCAAGGAGATGCCGGCCTCCGATGCCTTCGACCGGCTCACCGACCCGGCAAACCGCGTGGCCAAGGGCATCACCATCCCCGAGGGTCTGTGGCGCTCGGAGATCTACACGCGCCTGTCCAAGGGCACCGACGTGCCCGTGACGGAGTACGAGCAGGCCGAGAAGTCCGACGAGCTCAAGCTGCCCGAGGAGGCCGGGGGGCAGATCGAGGGCTGGCTCTTCCCCCAGACCTACGAGTTCAAGGACGGGGCGAGCGCGGTCGAGCAGCTCAACGAGATGATCGCCATGACCACGGACGAGCTGACCGAGGCGAAGGTCGCCAGGTCGGATTGGGAGCGCACGCTCACCGTGGCCTCGATCGTCGAGGGCGAGGCCGGTGCCGCCGACCGAGCCAAGGTCGCGCGGGTCATCGAGAACCGGCTCGAGGACACCACCGGGCCGACCGTCGGGAAGCTGCAGATGGACTCGACGATCCACTACCTGCTCCAGAAGCGGGGAACGATCACGACCACCGACAAGGAGCGCCGGTCGGAGAGCCCGTACAACACCTACCAGCACCAGGGGCTTCCTCCCGGCCCGATCAACAACCCCGGTGCCGAGGCGATCACGGCGGCCGGCAGCCCCGAGAAGGGTGACTGGCTCTTCTTCGTCACCGTCGACCCCGACAGCGGCGAGACGAAGTTCGCGACCACCCAGCAGGAGCACAGCCAGAACGTCCAGGAGTTCTGCCGCAACACCGGCAGCTGCGAGAACTGAGCCATGGCCAGACGTGCCGGCGTGCTCGGGTCACCGATCATCCACTCGCTGTCCCCGACCCTGCACCGGGCCGGGTACGGCGCCGCCGGGCTCGGGGAGTGGTCCTACACCGCCCATGAGATCGACGAAGGGGGCCTGGCCCCCTTCGTCGCGCGGCTGGACGGGACGTGGCGCGGCCTCAGCCTGACGATGCCGCTCAAGGTCGCGGCCTTCGAGGTCGCGGAGAGCGTGACGGACACGGCCAGGTCCGCGCGGGCGATCAACACCCTGGTCCGCACCGGTACCGGGTGGGCGGCGGACAACACGGACGTCCACGGGATCACGGCGGCCCTTCGGGGCGCGGGCGCCGTGGACATCGAGCACGCGACGATCCTCGGGTCCGGCGCCACGGCGCGCTCCGCGCTCCTCGGCCTCGTCGGTCTCGGCGCCGGCCGGATCACCGTGGCCGCACGCACTCCCGAGAGGGCCGAGACGCTACGCGAGGTCGCCGACGTCGACCTCGAGGTCGTCCCGCTCCACGCGTGGGCGCGGACCGGGGCCACAGCGGTCGTCGCCACGCTGCCGGGAGGCCCGGCCGGCCTCGCTGCTGCCGAGCACGCCGGGGACGGCCTGCGGGGAGTCACCCTCCTCGACGTCGTCTACGCCGACTGGCCGACGCCGCTGGCGAGCGCCGCGGCCGGTCACGGCGCCCGGGTCGTCTCCGGGCTCGAGATGCTCGTCCACCAGGCCGCGCGTCAGTTCGAGCTCTTCACCGGGGAGAGCGCCCCCGTCAGCGCGATGCAGGCTGCCGGGCGGTCGGCGCTGGGTCAGGGCGGCCACACCCCGGACGAGTGACCGCCCCGGGCGGGCAGGATGGGACGATGCCTGTCATGTTGCGTTGGTTGACCGCCGGAGAGTCGCACGGACAGGCACTTGTGGCCACCCTCGAGGGTCTCCCTGCGGGGGTGGAGGTGACCACGTCCGACGTCGCCGGAGCGCTCGCGCGTCGTCGCCTGGGCTACGGCCGGGGTGCGCGGATGAAGTTCGAGCAGGACGAGGTGACCTTCCTCGGTGGTGTCCGCCACGGGCGCTCCCTCGGCTCGCCGCTGGCCGTGATGATCGGCAACACCGAGTGGCCCAAGTGGGAGACGGTCATGAGCGCCGATCCCGTGGAGGAGGCCGCGCTCGCCGCGTCCGACGACGTCGGCGCCGAGAAGGAGCTCGCCCGCAACCGACCGCTGACCCGGCCGCGGCCCGGGCACGCCGACCTCGTCGGCATGCAGAAGTACGGCTTCGACGAGGCCCGTCCGATCCTCGAGCGCGCCTCCGCGCGGGAGACCGCGGCCCGGGTCGCCCTCGGCGAGATCGCCGAGCGATTCCTCGAGCAGGCCTACGGCATCCGGCTCGTCGCGCACACCGTCGCCATCGGCGAGGGTGAGGCACCCTCCGACGGTCGGCTGCCGACTCCCGACGACGTGGCGGCCCTCGACGCCAACCCCGTGCGCGCGACGACCCGGGAGGGAACCGACGCGATGGTCGCGGAGATCGAGGCGGCGAAGAAGGACGGTGACACCCTCGGAGGGGTGGTCGAGGTCCTGGCCTACGACCTGCCCCCCGGTCTGGGGAGCCACGTGCACTGGGACCGGCGGCTGGACTCCCGGCTGGCCGGTGCGCTCATGGGCATCCAGGCGATCAAGGGGGTCGAGGTCGGCGACGGCTTCACCACGGCCCGTCGTCGCGGGTCCGCGGCGCACGACGAGATGGAGCGCGACGCCGACGGCGTCATCCGTCGACGCAGCGGTCGCGCCGGTGGCACCGAGGGCGGCATGAGCACCGGCGAGGTCCTGCGGGTGCGCGCGGCGATGAAGCCGATCAGCACCGTCCCACGCGCCCTCGACACCGTCGACGTCACCGGCTCCGACCCGGCCACCGCGATCCACCAGCGCTCCGATGTCTGCGCCGTCCCCGCCGGCGGGGTCGTCGCCCAGGCCATGGTCGCCCTCGTGCTCGCCGAGGCCTGCGTCGAGAAGTTCGGCGGCGACAGCGTCACCGAGACCGCGCGCAACCACCGCGGCTACCTGGAGTCGGTGCCCGGCCTGATGCGGACGTGGGGAGAGTGAACCCCGCCGGACCCGCCCCCTTCGTCGTCGTCATCGGTCCCCCCGGGGTCGGCAAGTCCACCGTGGCGCGAGGGCTCGCCGAGCGGCTCGGGCGCCGCCTCGTCGACACCGACACCCTCGTCGAGGAGCGCGAAGGGAGCTCCATCGCGGACCTCTTCGTCGAGGCCGGCGAGGAGTACTTCCGGGACGCCGAGCGCCGTGCGGTCATCGACTCCCTGCCCGAGGACGGCATCGTCCTCGCGCTCGGCGGGGGTGCCCCGATGACTCCCGCCATCGAGAGTGCGCTGGCCGGTCACCGAGTGCTCTTCCTCGACGTCGGCATCGCCGATGCCGCCAAGCGGATCGGATTCGACCGGGCCCGGCCGCTGCTCGCGGTCAACCCTCGCCAGGCGTGGATCCGGGCCATGGACCAACGCCGCCCCACGTACGAAGGGCTCGCGCGCTGGCGCGTCGACACCGCCGGACGGACGGCGGAGGAGGTCGTCGACGCAGCACTCGTCCTCCTCGAGGAGGACGAGTGAGCGACGTGACGACCATCCCCGTCGGGAGCGACTACGAGGTCCTCGTCGGGCACGGGGTCTCCGCCCGCGTGGCCTCCGTGCTTCCGGACACCGTCACCCGCGTCCTCGTCGTGCACGGCCACCCCCTGGCCGCCCTGGCCCGACCCGTGATCGCAGCACTGGAGGAGCGCGGTCTCGAGGTGCACGTGGCGCCGGTACCCGACGCGGAGGCGGCGAAGAGCGTCGAGGTCGCTGCGGGCCTGTGGGCCCGGATGGGCCGGGCCGGGTTCACCCGCAGCGACGCCGTCGTCGCCGTCGGCGGCGGGAGCGTCACCGACCTCGGTGGCTGGGTCGCTGCTGCGTGGCTGCGCGGCGTCGCGGTCGTCCACGTCCCGACGACCGTGCTCGGCATGGTCGACGCGGCCGTCGGCGGCAAGACCGGCGTGAACACCGCTGAGGGCAAGAACCTCGTCGGTGCCTTCCACATGCCCGCTGCGGTGCTCTGCGACCTCGACCACCTCGCCTCGCTCCCGTCGGCCGACCTCGCGGCCGGTCTCGCCGAGGTCGTCAAGGGTGGCTTCATCGCCGACCCGCGGATCCTCGAGGTCATCGAGGCCGACGCCAACGGCGTGCAGGAGCCCTCCTCTCCCGCGCTGCGGGAGGTCATCGAGCGCAAGATCGCGGTCAAGGCGAAGGTCGTGGCGGCCGATCTGCGCGAGTCGCACCTGCGGGAGGTGCTCAACTACGGGCACACCCTGGCCCACGCGATCGAGCACCATGAGCACTACCGGATGAGGCACGGCGAGGCCGTCGCCATCGGGATGGTCTATGCGGCGGAGATCGCGCACCGCACCGGTCGGATCGACGCCGCCCTGCTCGAGCGGCACCGCTACGTGCTCGGACTCCTCGGCCTGCCGACGAGCTACAGCGGTGCCGGCTTCGACGAGCTGCTCGACGCGCTTCGCCGGGACAAGAAGACCCGGGGGTCCACCCTGCGCCTCGTCGTCCTCGACGACGTCGCCGAGCCGGTGCGTCTCGAGGGACCGGCGGAGGAGCTGCTGCGCGAGGCCTACGCGGCCCTCGCCTGAGGCGCCTCAGCCCTCGAGTCGGGCCTCGTGCACGACGATCGCGACCTGGACCCGGTTGTCCGCGTCGAGCTTGTCGAGGATGCGACCGACATGGGCCTTGACGGTCGCGACGCTGAGGTGGAGCTGCCGACTGATCTCGGCATTGGACCAGCCCGCCCCGATGGCCCTGGCCACCTCGAGCTCGCGATCGGTGAGGGTGGCCAGGCGCGTCCGCGCCGTGGCGCGGGAGTCGCCGGCGCCCAGCCGGGAGGCCACCCGGACCGACTCCAGCACGCGGGTGGTGACGGCGGGGGAGAGGATCGATGACCCCGCTGCGACGAGGCGCACGGCCTCGACGAGGCGGTCCGGAGGGGTGTCCTTGAGCAGGAAACCGTCGGCGCCGTGCTGCAGCGCGCGCATGACGTCGTCATCGGCATCGAAGGTCGTCAGGACGATGACCTTGCTCGGGGAGCCGCTGCGGACGAGCTCCTCCGTGGCCGCGAGCCCGTCCAACCGGGGCATCCGGATGTCCATGAGCACGACATCGGGGCGGTGCTCGGCGATGACCGACAGGCCCGTCCGACCGTCCCCGGCCTGTCCGACCACCGTGACCTCCGGCGCGCCGCCGAGGATCATCGACAAGGCGGTGCGGACCATCGCGTCGTCGTCGACGAGGACGACGGAGATCGGATCGCTCACGCGGTCCACGGTAGCCACACCGCCAGACGGTGCTGCTCCCCGGGCGTCCACCCGTGCTGGAGACGACCGCCGGCGAGCTCCACGCGCTCGGTCAGGCCGAGCAGGCCGAGCCCGGATCCGGGGACGGCGACCGGAGCCGTCACCGAGCGCGGATTGACCACGACGACCTCGAGCTGGCCCCCGGGTCGACCGGCGAGGGTGACGAGGACGGCCGCCCCGGGCGCGTGCTTGCGCGCATTGGTCAGCCCCTCCTGGACGACCCGGTAGGCCGTGCGGCCGGTCGTCTCCGGGAGCGAGGTCAGGTCGAGGCCGGCGTCGTCGAGGGTCACCCGGGTCCCGGCGGAGCGGGCCTCGTCGAGGAGCTCCGCCAGGTCCGCCACCGTGCTCTGCGGGCGAAGGGGGCCGCTGCCCTGCTCCTCGCGCAGCACGCCGAGGACCTCTCGCAGATCGGTCAGTGCGGCCCGGGCATTGGTGTCGATCGCGGTGATCGCCTCGCGCCGCTCCTCCTCGGGCAGGTCCTCCCGGTAGGCGAGGACGCCGGAGTGCATGGTCACCAGGGAGATGCGGTGGGCCAGGACGTCGTGCATCTCGCGGGCGATCCGCGTGCGCTCGCCGGCCCGGGCCTGCGCCACCCGGGCGCGCTGCTCGGCCTCGGCCGTCTGCGCGCGATCCACCCACGAGCGCACCAACGCCCGGCGTGAGCCGATCGAGTAGCCGACGGCGACGATGACGCTGACGACGAGCAGGTTGAGCAGGATCTCCACCCAGAGCGGAAGCGGCTCGGGCTCGGGGTAGAGGAAGCGGCTCGCCACCAGGCCCATCGCCGCGGTGAGGACGGTGACCGGGAGGATCTCGCGCCAGCGCTGTCGGGTGGCCAGCGAGGTGAGGATGATGGTCTGAGCACCGGCCGCGACCGTGGAGGCGCCCGTGAGCAGCGTGGTGATCGTCGTGATGGTCAAGGGCCAACGACGTCGGAAGGGGAGCAGCCCGGCCGCCAGCAGGCCGAGAGCCGGGTCGATCGCGATGAGCCAGAGCCCCCGTGCCGGCCCCGGCTCCATGTCCGGCTCGGGAAAGAGGGTGGCGACGGTGAACACCCAGAAGGTGCCCCCCAGCAGCAGGGCGACGCCCACCCGCCACAGGGTGTCCCACCAGGTCAGCCGGTCGGGCACGCGCTCCTCGCGAGCTCCTTGCCTCGTCACTGCCCCACCGTAGGCGCATCGGACCCCACCGGGGATCCACCCGGGGGAGGAGTCCACCGGTGCGACCCCCGACCAAAGTCGTAGTCGAGGTCGAGACCTGCGGGCGATGTGCTGGCCCGTGCGCCGAGACACGGTGGAGTCATGATCACGGTCTCCCACCTCACGAAGCGCTACGGCGACTTCACCGCCGTCGACGACATCTCCTTCACGGCCCGTCCGGGACGGGTCACCGGATTCCTCGGCCCCAACGGCGCCGGCAAGTCCACCGCGATGCGGATGATGGCCGGCCTGACGCCCGCGAGCTCCGGGGAGGCCACCGTCCTCGGTCGTCACTACCGTGACCTGCCCAACCCGGGCCGGCACGTCGGCGTCATGCTCGATGCCTCCGCCCAGCACCCCGGTCGCACGGGCAAGGAGGTCCTCACCCTCGCGGCACGCACGATCGGGGTCGGTCCGACGGCCGTGGCCCACGGCCTGGCCACCGTCGGTCTCACCGACAAGGAGGCCGGCCGGCGCGTGCGCAACTACTCGCTCGGCATGCGCCAGCGACTCGGCCTCGCGGCGGCACTCATCGGCGACCCGCAGGTGCTCATCCTCGATGAGCCCGCCAACGGGCTCGACCCCCAGGGCATCCACTGGATGCGCAGCCTGCTGCGCGGTTTCGCCGACCGGGGCGGCAGTGTCCTGCTCTCCTCGCACCTCCTCTCCGAGGTGCAGATCGTCGCGGACGAGCTCGTGATCATCGGGCACGGTCGGATCGTCGCCGAGGGCGGCGTCGACGAGCTGCTCCAGCAGCAGGGCACCCGGGTGCGCTCGCTCGATGACCAGGGCCTCGCCGCGGCCCTGGCCGCTGCCGGGATCGAGGTCGTGACCGCACCCGACGGCCTGCTCGCCCAGGCGAGCACCGAGGAGGTGGGCCGGGTGGCGCTCGAGGCCCGCGTCGTCCTCACCGACCTGGCCTCCGGATCCGCCGGGGGCCTCGAGGAGCTCTTCCTCTCGCTCACCGCCGCTGACTCCCGGGAAGGGATTGCCGCATGACCACCGCGACCGCGCACACCACCACCCCCGACCACGGCGCCGGCACGGGCGCCTCGAGCCCGCCCCCGCCCGTGGACGTCTCCGGTGACCGGGTCCCCTTCGCCCGTCTCGCCGGACTCGAGGTCCGCAAGATGGTCGACACCCGGGCCGGCATGTGGATGCTCATCACCATGGCCGGGATCGGCTTCCTCGTCTCCGGCATCCTCGTCATCTGGGGCAACGGTGATGACGACCGGATGTTCTCGACCTTCCTCGGGCTGATCTCCATGCCGCTGATGCTGCTGCTGCCGATCATGGGGATCATGTCGGCGACCCAGGAGTGGAGTCAGCGCACCGGTCTGGCGACCTTCACCCTCGTGCCCCGCCGGGGCCGGATCGTCGCCGCGAAGATCACGGCGGCCCTCGTCCTGACGCTCGTCCTGCTCGCGGCCGGCGCGGTCGCCGCCGCGGTGAGCACCCTCGTCTCGGGTGGTGAGTTCACCATGCAGGGGGTCTCGGGTGCCGGCCTCGTGCTCGCCGCCCTGATCTTCACCCTGCAGGGCGTGGCCTTCGGTGCGGCCTTCCTCAACACGCCGATCGCCATCGTGTCCTCATTGGCCCTGCCGACCGTCTGGACGATCCTCACCTCGATGATCACCCGGGTGCGGGACATCGCCCCGTGGCTCGACCTCAACCAGGTGACCGCACCCCTGACCGGGGGCAGCATGACGGGGGAGAACTGGGGGCAGCTCGCGACGGCGGTCCTCGCCTGGGTCGGCCTGCCCCTCGCCGTCGGCAGCTACCGGATCCTCACCCGTGAGGTGAAGTAGCCGGGACGGGCCTGCGACCCTCAGGCGCGGCGGCGGGCGTCACCCCGGCGGGCGTCACCCCGGGGGGCGGATCCGGACATGATCCCGACGAGCTCACCCGCGAGGTCCTCGCCGACCGCGCCCCACCCGGCCTCGTAACCGTAGATCGTCCCGAGCGGTGTGGAGCTGCGGTGGCCGTCGAGGAGCTCCACGTCGTCGACGGTGAGCAACCCGGGGTGCCACACCCCGCAGGCCTCGGAGACCTTGAGCAGGTCGCGTCGCAGCGTGCGCACGTAGTTGTACAGCCGGTTGGCCTTGAGGTGCGGGTCCAGTCCACGCACGAGCCAGGGGTTCTGGGTGGCGACTCCGGTGGGGCAGCGGTCCGTGTGGCACTTCTGTGCCTGGATGCAGCCGATGGACAACATCGCCTCGCGGGCGACGTTGACCATGTCCGCGCCGAGCGCGAAGGCGACGAGGGCGTTCTCCGGGAGTCCGAGCTTGCCACTGCCGATGAAGGTGACCCGGTCGGTGAGCCCGGCCCGGGCGAAGGCGCCGTAGACCCGGGCGAAGGCCAGACGGAAGGGGAGGGCGACCGCATCGCTGAAGACGAGGGGAGCCGCGCCGGTCCCCCCTTCGCCTCCGTCGACGGTGATGAAGTCGACCCCGCGCTGGCCATCGCCCATGGCCGTCGCGAGCTCCTCCCAGAACTCCACGCCCCCGACGGCGGACTTGATCCCCACGGGCAGACCGGTCACGTCGGCGATCCGCTCGACGAAGTCGAGCATCGAGTCGATGTCGTGGAACTCGGTGTGCCGCGAGGGGCTGGCGCAGTCCTTGTCCTGCGGGATGCCGCGGGTCCGGGCGATCTCCTCGTTGATCTTGGCCGCGGGCAGCATGCCGCCGAGGCCGGGCTTCGCGCCCTGGCTCAGCTTGATCTCGATGGCCTTGATCGGGGCGGAGGCGACGACCTCGGTGAGCTGGTCCAGGTCGAAGCGTCCCTGCTCGTCGCGACACCCGAAGTAGGCGGTGCCGATCTGGAAGATCAGGTCGCCCCCCTGCCGGTGGTAGGGCGAGAGTGAACCCTCACCGGTGTTGTGCATGATGCCGGCTCGCTTCGCACCCCGGTTGATGGCCTCGATGGCCGGGGCGGACAGTGACCCGAAGCTCATCGCGGAGATGTTGACCACCGAGTTGGGGCGAAAGGCGTGCCGCCGGCCCCGGGGGCCGCCGAGGACCTTCGCCGAGGGGAGCACGATGTTGTCGGAGTCGTGCATGGACGTCGACGCCGCGACGTCGGAGAAGGTGCGGTGCTTGAAGACCGGGTAGCCCTCGAGGTGCTCGATGTCGTTGTCGGTACCGAAGCCGACGTAGTTGTTCTGCATCTTCGACGAGGCGTAGACCCAGGTGCGTTGGTCCCTGCTGAAGGGGCGTTCCTCGTCATTGCTCGTGACGATGTACTGCCGCAGCTCGGGTCCGATCTTCTCGAGCAGGTATCGGGCATTGGCCACGACGGGGAAGTTGCGCTTGAGGGCGTGCCGCCGCTGGACGAGATCTCGGGCGGCAAGGCCGGCGGTGCCGGTGGCGAGGGTGGCAACGGTGGCGAGGGCGGCCTTGGACTTCATGCTCGCCATCCTGCCTCGTGCGTCAACGCGTCGGCTCATTCCGCCCGCGATGTGCTCGCGCGTGGGTCGATGGGGCCTTCGGCGGTTAGAATGCTGGGCGGCCCACCAGCGCCGCCGGACGGCGCGGGGCCGGACGAGATGACATCGACGCGAAGGCGAGCAGCACGTGGCAACGACGAACGACCTCAAGAACGGCATGGTCCTCAACCTCGAGGGTCAGCTGTGGACCGTCGTGGAGTTCCAGCACGTCAAGCCCGGCAAGGGCCCGGCCTTCGTCCGCACCAAGCTGAAGAACGTCACGAGCGGCAAGAGCATCGACAAGACCTTCAACGCCGGTACCAAGGTCGAGACGTCGAACGTGGACAAGCAGACGATGCAGTACCTCTACAACGACGGCACCGACTTCATCTTCATGGACTCCGCCACCTACGACCAGATCCCGGTCACGCCGGAGGTCATGGGTGACGCGAGCAAGTACATCCTGGAGAACCACGACGCGGTCGTGGCCCGTCACGAGGGCAATGTCCTCTACGTCGAGCTGCCCCCGTCCGTCGAGCTGGAGATCACCTACACCGAGCCGGGCCTGCAGGGCGATCGTTCCACCGGTGGCTCGAAGTCCGCGACCCTCGAGACCGGCGCGGAGATCTCCGTGCCCCTCTTCCTCGAGCAGGGCACCCGCGTCAAGGTCGACACCCGCGACGGCTCCTACCTCGGTCGCGTGAACTGAGTGGGCGCACGGACCAAGGCCCGCAAGCGGGCCATCGACCTGCTCTTCGAGGCGGAGTCGCGCGGGCTCAACGCCGGTGACCTGGCCCGGGAGCGGGCCGAGACGCCCGTGACCGAGGCGCCGCTCAACCCGTACACCATCACCGCCGTCGAGGGCGTCGTCGGCCGGTGGAGCGACATCAACGACGCGCTGACGACGTACAGCCAGGGGTGGAGCCTCGACCGGATGCCCGACGTCGATCGCGCCATCCTGCGCCTCGGCGCATGGGAGGTGCTTTACTCGCAGGACGTCCCGGACGAGGTCGCGGTCAGCGAGGCCGTCGTCCTGGCGACCGAGCTGAGCACCGACGAGTCCCCGAGATTCATCAACGGCCTGCTCGCACGGATCGTCGAGGTCAAGCCCACACTCGTCTGAGGAGGCCGCGGTGGAACAGCAGCACGCACCGAGCGCACAACCCGTCCGCACCACTCGCGACCGCGGTGCGGTGATCGGCCACGGCATCAGCTGGCTCGCGCGGTGGTCGCTGCGCATGCTGCTCATCGCCGCCGGAGCAGCCTTGCTGTGGTGGGTGCTCGGCGCGCTCTGGGTCGGGGTCTTCCCCGTCGTCCTGGCGCTCATCGTCGCGACGGTCCTGTGGCCACCGACCGCGTGGCTGCGCCGGCACCGGGTACCGCCGTCACTGGCCTCCGTCCTGGTGCTCATCGGCTCGCTCGTCGTCTTCTTCGGGGTGCTCGGGGCGATCGCCCCGTCGTTGGTCAGCCAGTCCGGTGACCTGGCCGACTCGGCCACCCAGGGCCTGTCCGACCTCCAGGACCGCCTCGCCGAGCCCCCCTTCAACGTCGACAGCACGTCGATCGACGACGGGGTCAAGACCGCGACGACGTGGCTGCAGGACCGCAGCGGCGACATCGCCACCGGTGCCCTGTCCGGGGCCTCCGCCGTCGGGAGCGGCCTGGTCACGCTCGCCCTCGTCCTCGTGCTCGTCTTCTTCTTCCTCAAGGACGGGCCGCAGTTCCTCCCCTTCGTGCGTCGGGTCGCCGGTGAGCGGGCCGGAGCACACCTGACCGAAGCCGCGACGCGGGCGTGGAACACGCTCGGGGGCTTCATCCGCACCCAGGCACTCGTCTCCGCGGTCGACGCCGTGCTCATCGGCATCGGGTTGGTCGTGCTGCAGGTGCCGCTCGCCTTCGCGCTGGCCGTCCTGACCTTCTTCGGTGGCTTCATCCCGATCGTCGGTGCCTTCGCGGTGGGAGCCCTCGCCGTGCTCGTCGCACTCGTGGCGCAGGGCCCGACGACCGCGCTCTTCGTCCTCATCCTCATCATCGCCGTCCAGCAGATCGAGGGCAATGTCCTCCAGCCCTTCCTCCAGGGCCGCTCGATGCAGCTGCACGCCGGCATCATCCTGCTCGCGGTCGCCGTCGGCAGCACCGTCTTCGGGATTGTCGGGGCCTTCCTCGCCGTGCCCTTCGCTGCCGTGGCCGCAGTGGTCCTGCGCTACCTCAGCGAGCAGGTGGAGCTGCGCTCGGGAGCGATCCGGGTCGACGAGGTCACGCTCGAGAGCGACGAGGGTGTGGTGGCCGCGGTCCGGGCCGAGGAGTCGGTCGACTCGGCGACGGGTGCGGCAGCGACGGGGGACGGGCAGGCCGCGCCTGCTGAGGACACCGGCCTGCTCGCCGGGGTCCGCGGCATCTTCCGCGGCAAGCACTGACGCGCGCCGCGATGGACCACCCGCCCTCCCCGGCGCCCGTGCGACCCGCGGTGAGCGTCATCCCCCTTCGCGACGGCACCCACGGCCTCGAGCTGTTCATCCAGCACCGCCAGGGCACCATGGACTTCGCGCCCGGGGCCGTGGTCTTCCCGGGCGGTCGCTGCGACCCGCAGGACGAGGTCGCCGGCGCCGGTCTCGCCCTCCCGCAGGACGTGCTCACCGAGCACCTGCGGTGCTGGGGCCGGCTGGACGCCGGGGCCGCGGACCCGTCAGCGCGCGCGCTGACGCGGATCGCGACCGGGCTGCGGGAGCTCGCGGAGGAGACCGGTCTGGTCGCCGACCCGCGCGACCTTCTCCCCTGGGACAACTGGGTCACCCCGGAGGTCTCGCCGAAGCGCTTCGACGTCGCCTTCTTCGTCCTGCCGGTCCCGAGCGAGGCACCGGCGCAGCCTCGTCACTCGACGACGGAGGCCACCCACTCCGGCTGGGAACCGGCCGAGAGGATCCTCGCCGACCGGGCCGCGGGACGACTGCTGCTCCTCACGCCGACGCGGGTCATCGTCGAGGAGCTCCTCGCGCTCGGCGACGTGCAGGCCGTGACCCGGCTCCGTCCGGTGATCACGGGGGTGCGTGACGACCGTGCGGAGGGCCGACCGCGCCCCGGGCGCAGCCGGTCCGCGTCCACGCGATAGACTCAGGCTGCTCGACATGACGATCGACATCCTTTAACCGCTGTCCCGTGAGGCAGAGAAGGAGGTCTGAAGACACTCATGTGTCCGGACACACCCCCTGAGGCCCAGACGGAGCCCTCGCCCGCCCGTGAGGTGCTCAGCGCCGGCGACATCGCCCGGGCGCTCCGCCGCATCGCCCACGAGATCGTCGAGCGCAACAAGGGGGCGCAGGACGTCGTCCTGCTCGGCATCCCCAGCCGTGGCGTCGATCTCGCCCAGCGCCTTGCGGCGCTCATCGCCGAGATCGAGGGCCGCGAGGTCCCCGTCGGCTCGCTCGACGTGACGATGTACCGGGACGACCTGCGGGCGCGCCCCACGAAGACCCTGCAGCAGACGCACTTCCCGCCGGCCGGTGTCGACGACCGGGTCGTCGTCCTCGTCGACGACGTCCTCTACTCCGGGCGGACGGTGCGCGCCGCCCTCGACGCGCTGTCCGACTACGGCCGCCCGCGCGCGGTGCGACTGGCCGTCCTCGTCGACCGAGGACACCGCGAGCTGCCGATCCGTGCCGACCACGTCGGCAAGAACCTGCCCACCTCGCACGCCGAGCGGGTGACGGTGCGCCTGACCGGCCACGACGGGGTCGAGGACTCCGTGACGATCTCCGGGGGTGAGCAGCGATGACCAGGCACCTGCTGTCCGTCGCCGACCTCGACGACGACGCCCTTCGCTCCGTCCTCACGACCGCCACCCAGATGCACGAGGTGCAGCACCGGGAGGTCAAGAAGGTCCCGACCCTGCGCGGTCGTACGGTGATCAATCTCTTCTTCGAGGACTCCACCCGCACCCGGTCCTCCTTCGAGATCGCCGGCAAGTGGATGAGCGCCGACACGATCAACATCACCGGCAAGGGCTCCTCGGCGTCGAAGGGGGAGTCGCTCCGGGACACCGTGCGCACCATCGCGGCCATGGGGGTGGACGCGATCGTCATGCGCCACCAGGCTTCCGGCGCCGCGCACCAGGTCGCCCGGTGGTTCGACGAGTCCGGGGTGGCGACCTCCGTCGTCAACGCGGGCGACGGCACCCACGAGCACCCGACCCAGGCCCTGCTCGACGCCTACACGCTCGAGCAGCGCATCGGCTCGCTCCGGGGCAAGCGGATCGCCATCGTCGGTGACGTCACCCACTCGCGGGTCTTCCGTTCCAACATCCTCTGCCTGCCCCGCCTCGGTGCCGAGGTCACGGTCGTCGCCCCACCCACCCTCATGCCGAGCGGCATCACGAGCTGGGCCGCTGCGGACGGCTTCGCCCTGAGCACCGACCTGGACGAGGTCATCGACTCCGGGGTCGACGCGTTGATGATGCTGCGCGTGCAGCGCGAGCGCATGTCCGGCGGGTACTTCCCGACGGCCCGGGAGTACACGGTCGGTTACGGCCTGACCCGCGACCGCCTGGCCGCACTCACCTTGGCCACCCCCGAGGCCGTCATCTGCCACCCGGGCCCGATGAACCGCGGCCTGGAGATCGCCGCCGACGCGGCGGACGCGGCCGGGAGCCTCGTCCTGGAGCAGGTGAGCGCCGGTGTCGCGGTGCGGATGAGCGTCCTGTACCACCTGCTGGCCTCCGACGAGGGGAGCGCGGCATGAGCGACCTGCTGATCACCGGCGCCCGACTCCTCGGCGGGGAGGCCGCCGACGTCCTCGTCCGGGACGGGGTCATCGTCGAGGTGGGTCAGGACGCGACCCGGGCGCCGTCCGCCGACGTCGAGCGCATTGATGCGGACGGGCTCGTCCTGCTGCCCGGTCTCGTCGACCTGCACACGCACCTGCGTGAGCCGGGCCGGGAGGACGCCGAGACGGTCCGCACCGGCTCGGCCGCCGCCGCGGGCGGCGGGTACACCGCGATCCTCGCCATGGCCAACACGACGCCCGTCACCGACACCGGCGAGGCGGCGGAGCACGTCCTCGACCTCGGCGCGCAGGCCGGGCTCGTCGACGTCCAGCCCATCGGTGCGGTGACCAAGGCCCTCGAGGGCGCCGAGCTCGCCGAGCTCGGCCTGATGCACCGCTCGCGTGCCCGGGTCCGGGTCTTCTCCGACGACGGACGGTGCGTCCACGACTCCCGGGTCATGCGACGCGCCCTGGAGTACGTGCGCGCCTTCGACGGCGTCATCTCCCAGCACGCCCAGGACCCGGCGCTCGCCGGGCCCGCTGCCTGCTGCCACGAGGGGGAGGTCAGCGGTCGCCTCGGCCTGACCGGCTGGCCGGCGGTCGCCGAGTCGAGCATCATCGCCCGCGATGCCGAGTTGGCGCTGCACACCGGGTCCCGGGTGCACGTCGCCCACGTCTCGACCGCCGAGGGCGTCGAAGCCGTGCGCTGGGCCAAGCGACGGGGGGCGCGGATGAGCGCCGAGGTCACCCCGCACCACCTGCTCCTGACCACCGACCTGCTCACCTCCTACGACCCGGTCTACAAGGTCAACCCGCCGCTGCGCCCCGAGGAGGACGTCCTCGCCCTGCGCGAGGCCCTCGCCGACGGGACGATCGACGTCGTGGCCACCGACCACGCGCCCCACGCACGGCACGACAAGGAGCACGCCTTCCCCGACGCGGCCTTCGGCGTGCTCGGTCTCGAGACCGCCTTCGGGGTCGTCCACGACGTGATGGTCGAGTCCGGCCGGATGGACTGGGCGGCCCTCGTCGACCGGATGTCCGTCGCCCCGGCGCGGATCGCCGGCCTGGCCGACCACGGGCGGCCGATCGCGTCCGGCGCTCCGGCCAACCTCGTCCTCGTCGATCCCACGGCCGAGGTCACCGTCGACCCCGCCGCATCGCTGTCCCTGTCCCGCAACACCCCCTTCGCCGGGCGCACCCTGACCGGGCGCGTCCGCACGACGATCCTGCACGGCCGCGTCACGGCGGTCGACGGAGAGGTCCGCCCATGAGCCCCCACCCGGCCCAGCCCACCCAGACAGCACTCCTCGTCCTCGAGGACGGTCGCACCTTCGACGGCAGCGCCTTCGGTGCCGTCGGCGAGACCGTCGGCGAGGCCGTCTTCTCCACCGGCATGACCGGTTACCAGGAGACGCTCACCGACCCGAGCTACCGCGGTCAGGTCGTCGTCATGACCTCCCCGCACGTCGGCAACACGGGGTGGAACGACGAGGACGACGAGTCCTCCCGCATCCAGGTCAGCGGCTACGTCGTCCGCGACCCCGCCATCCGCCCGAGCAACTGGCGCTCGACCCGTACCCTCGACGACGCCCTCACCGAGCACGGTGTCGTCGGCATCGGCGGCATCGACACCCGGGCGCTGACCCGCCACCTGCGCGAGCGCGGCGCGATGCGGGTGGGCATCTTCTCCGGTGACGCCATCACCGACGAGGCGGCACTGCTCGAGCGGGTCCGCGCCGCACCCGCGATGGCCGGCTCCGCGCTCGCCGCAGAGGTGAGCACGAGAGAGCCCTATGTCGTCGAGGCGAAGGGAGAGAAGCGCTTCACCGTCGCCGCCCTCGACCTGGGGATCAAGACGATGACCCCGACCCGCCTCGCCGAGCGGGGGATCGAGGTGCACGTGCTGCCGGCGACCTCGAGCCTGGCCGACGTGCAGGCGGTGGCCCCCGACGGACTCTTCTTCTCCAACGGCCCCGGCGACCCGGCGACCGCCGGCGACCAGGTGACGCTGCTCCAGGAGGCGCTGCGCGCCGGCCTGCCGTACTTCGGGATCTGCTTCGGCAACCAGCTCTTCGGCCGCGCCCTCGGCTTCGGCACCTACAAGCTGAAGTACGGGCACCGCGGCATCAACCAGCCGGTGATCGACCGCTCGACCGGAACGGTCGAGGTGACCGCCCACAACCACGGCTTCGCCGTCGACGCCCCGCTGGACGAGTCGACGACGACCCCCTTCGGCCGGGCCGCGGTCAGCCACGTCTGCCTCAACGACGACGTCGTCGAGGGCCTGGAACTGCGTGACGACGACGGGCGGCTCCTCGCGTTCTCGGTCCAGTACCACCCCGAGGCCGCGGCCGGTCCGCACGACGCCGCCTACCTCTTCGACCGATTCACCGACCTGCTGGCCTCCGGGGACGACACGGCCGGCGCCACCAACGAAAGCGAGATCCAGGCCTGATGCCCCAGCGCGACGACATCACCAGCGTCCTCGTCATCGGCTCCGGCCCGATCGTCATCGGGCAGGCCTGCGAGTTCGACTACTCCGGCACCCAGGCCTGCCGGGTGCTGCGGGAGGAGGGGATCCGGGTCATCCTCGTCAACTCCAACCCCGCGACGATCATGACCGACCCCGAGTTCGCGGACGCCACCTACATCGAGCCGATCACCCCCGAGGTGGTCGAGAAGATCATCGAGCGCGAGCGCCCCGACGCCGTGCTCGCCACCCTCGGTGGACAGACCGCGCTCAACGCCGCGATCTCGCTGCACGACGCCGGTGTCCTCGAGAAGTACGGCTGCCCGCTCATCGGCGCGAGCGTCGAGGCGATCCAGCTCGGCGAGGACCGGGAACGCTTCAAGGGCGTCGTCGAGCGGTGCGGCGCCGAGTCCGCGCGCTCGATCATCTGCCACTCCATGGAGGAGTGCCTCGACGCCGCCGAGGACCTGAGCTACCCGGTCGTCGTGCGTCCCTCGTTCACCATGGGTGGGCTCGGCTCGGGCTTCGCCCACGACGAGGCCGACCTGCGCCGGATCGCCGGCGCCGGCCTGCGCTACAGCCCCACCGCCGAGGTGCTCCTCGAGGAGTCGATCCTCGGGTGGAAGGAGTACGAGCTCGAGGTGATGCGCGACTCCGCCGACAACGTCGTCGTCGTGTGCTCGATCGAGAACCTCGACCCGATGGGCGTGCACACCGGCGACTCGATCACGGTCGCTCCTGCCCTGACGCTCACCGACCGCGAGTACCAGCACATGCGCAATGTCGGCATCGCGGTCATCCGCGAGGTCGGCGTCGAGACCGGTGGCTGCAACATCCAGTTCGCGATCAACCCCGAGGACGGTCGGATGATCGTCATCGAGATGAACCCGCGCGTGTCACGCTCCTCGGCGCTGGCGTCGAAGGCGACCGGCTTCCCGATCGCGAAGATCGCCGCGAAGATGGCCATCGGCTACACCCTCGACGAGGTACCCAACGACATCACCCAGGAGACCCCGGCGAGCTTCGAGCCGAGCCTCGACTACGTCGTGGTCAAGGTGCCGCGTTTCGCCTTCGAGAAGTTCCCCGCAGCCGACCCGACCCTCACGACGACGATGAAGTCCGTCGGTGAGGCCATGGCCATCGGCCGAAACTTCACCGAGGCGTTGCAGAAGGCGCTCCGCTCCGTGGAGCGCACGGGCGCCGCCTTCCACTGGGACGGCGACGAGCCCACGCTCGAGCGCGCCCGGGCCCTCCTCGAGGAGGCCCGCACCCCCACGGACGGCCGCATCGTCCAGGTCCAGCAGGCCATGCGCGCCCGCATCGGTGTCGAGGAGGTGCACGAGGTGACGAAGATCGACCCGTGGTTCCTCGACCAGATGGCGCTGATCAACGACCTCGCCCAGCAGGTGCACGACGCCGAGGAGCTCGACCCGGCCCTGCTCGCGCTGGCCAAGCGGCACGGGTTCTCCGACGTCCAGATCGCGCGCCTGCGCCGCATGGACGCGGCCGTCGTGCGCGGGGTCCGGCACGCCCTCGGAGTGCGCCCGGTCTTCAAGACGGTCGACACCTGCGCTGCGGAGTTCGCCGCCCGCACCCCGTACCACTACAGCTCCTACGACGAGGAGAACGAGGTCGAGCCGCGCGAGCGTCCGGCCGTGATCATCCTCGGGTCGGGCCCCAACCGCATCGGCCAGGGCGTCGAGTTCGACTACTCGTGCGTGCACGCGAGCTTCGCGCTGCGCGACGCCGGGTACGACACGGTGATGATCAACTGCAACCCGGAGACCGTCTCGACGGACTACGACACGAGCAGTCGGCTGTACTTCGAGCCGTTGACCCTCGAGGACGTCCTCGAGGTCATCCACGCCGAGACGAAGGCCGGGCCGATCGCCGGCGTCATCGTCCAGCTCGGCGGTCAGACGCCCCTCGGCCTGGCCAAGGAGCTCAAGGCCGCAGGGGTCCCGATCGTCGGCACCTCCCCCGAGGCCATCGACCTCGCCGAGGACCGTGGCCACTTCGGCCGCGTGCTGCACGAGGCCCAGCTCAACGCGCCCAAGCACGGGACGGCCTTCAGCGCCGAGGAGGCCGTCGAGATCGCCCGCGAGATCGGCTACCCGGTCCTGGTGCGTCCCTCGTACGTCCTCGGCGGTCGCGGCATGGAGATCGTCTACGACGACACCACCCTGAGCGAGTACGTCACCCGCGCGGCGATCGCCAGCCCCGAGCACCCGATCCTCGTCGACCGCTTCCTCGACGACGCGATCGAGATCGACGTGGACGCCCTCTACGACGGCGAGTCGATGTACCTCGGTGGGATCATGGAGCACATCGAGGAGGCGGGCATCCACTCCGGGGACTCCAGCTGCACCCTGCCGCCGGCGACCCTGGGCGCGAGCGAGCTGGAGCGGGTCCGTGAGGCGACCTTCGCCCTGGCGAAGGGGATCGGGGTGCGTGGCCTGATGAACGTCCAGTTCGCCCTCGCCCAGGACGTGCTCTACGTCCTCGAGGCGAACCCGAGGGCCTCACGCACCGTCCCCTTCGTCGCCAAGGCCACCGGGGTGCCGCTGGCCAAGGCCGCGGCCCGGGTCATGCTCGGCACGAGCATCGAGGACCTGCGGGCCGAGGGGATGCTCCCGCGTGACCTCGACGGCGGCGCGATGCCTGCGCACGCCCCGATGTCGGTCAAGGAGGCCGTGCTGCCCTTCAAGCGTTTCCGCACCAAGGAGGGCGACGTCGTCGACTCCCTCCTCGGCCCGGAGATGCGCTCCACCGGTGAGGTCATGGGGATCGACGCCGACTTCGGCGCGGCCTTCGCCAAGAGCCAGCTCGGCTCGCTCGCCAGCGGCCTGCCGACGACCGGGACGGTCTTCGTCTCCGTCGCCAACCGCGACAAGCGCGCGATGATCTTCCCGATCAAGCGCCTGGCCGACCTCGGGTTCCAGATCCTCGCCACCCAGGGCACCGCGGACGTGCTGCGCCGCAATGCCATCGAGTGCGAGGTCGTGACGAAGCACTCGGAGAAGGCCGAGGGGGAGGACAGCGTCGTCGACCGGATCCTCGCCGGCGAGATCGATGTCGTCTTCAACACCCCCTCCGGCCAGCACGCGCGGGCCGACGGGTACACCATCCGGGCGGCGACGACCGCGATGGACAAGCCGATCGTCACGACGGTCCAGCAGCTCGGCGCCGCAGTGCAGTCGATCGAGGCGCGCATCGGTGGTGAGCTGCAGGTGAAGCCCTTGCAGGAGCACGCGCGCGACCTCGACCTCTACGGAGTCCACCGGTGACGGCTCGCACCATCGCGGCGCGTGAGGGAGCAGGCGTCGTCCAGGTCGAGGCAGAGGTCCTGGGCAACGTGCCTGCCGGGGACTATCGGCACCTGACGCTCGTGACCCCGGGGCTGGCGGAGCTCGCCCGGCCCGGGCAGTTCGTCGCCCTCACGGTCGGGGACGGCACGAGCTCGATGCTGCTGCGCCGCAGCTTCTCGATCCGCCGGGTCTCGCCCGCAGGGACCTACGGCGGGACGACGGAGATCGTCGTGGCGGCGCACGGCCCCGGCACGCAGGTGCTCACGCGGCTCGAGCCCGGGCAGGGCGTGGGGGTCGTCGGCCCGCTCGGACGGGGGTTTCCTCTCCCGTCGCAACCGGTCCCGTGCGTCCTCGTCGGGGGCGGGTACGGCTCCGCTCCGCTCTTCTGGCTGGCAGAGCAGCTGCGGGAGCGCGGCTGCCCGGTCGAGTTCGTGCTCGGTGCGGCCACCGCGGGGCGCCTCCACGGGGTCCTCGAGGCCCGTCGGGTCGCCGACGGCGTCACCGTGACGACCGACGACGGTTCGGCCGGCACCCGTGGCTGGGTCTCGGACGTCGTGCCCGACCTGGTGACCCGCACCGGTGCCGGGGTCATCTACGGCTGCGGCCCGATGGGCATGCTGCGCTCGCTGAGCACCATCGCCGACGAGCACGGCATCGTCGCCCAGGTCGCCGTCGAGGAGGCCATGGCCTGTGGCGTCGGCATCTGCATGACCTGCGTCATGCCGGTCCGCGATGCCGAGGGCCGGACGAGCATGGTGCGCAGCTGCCTCGACGGCCCGGTCTTCCGCGGTGACCGCGTGCGCTGGGAGGCCTTCGAGGACGGCTACTGCTCGGTCCCCGAGGACGCCGTCGGCGCCCCGACGGCGGTGCGCTGATGGGTGCCCCGAGCCGCCGCGTGGACATGTCCGTCGACCTCGCGGGGGTGCGCCTGCCGAACCCGATGATGACCGCGAGCGGTTGCGCCGCCAACGGCCGCGAGATGCATCGCTTCTTCGACGTGTCACAGCTCGGTGCCTTCGTCACGAAGTCGGTCAAGCTCGACCCGGTCTCGGGCCGGGGGACACCGCGCATGGCCGAGACCCCCTCGGGGATGCTCAACTCGATCGGCCTGCAGGGCCCGGGCGTCACCGCCTTCGTCGAGAAGGACCTCGCCTGGCTGCACTCGATCGGCGCCCGCGTCGTCGTGTCCATCGCGGGATCGACCGCCTCGGAGTTCGGCCGGGTCGCGCGCGCGGTGGTCCGCAGCCCCTACGCGAGCGCCGTGGCCGGCATCGAGGTCAACATCTCCTGCCCCAACGTCGCCAACCGCGGGCTCGTCTTCGCCTGCGACCCCGGGAGCGCCCACAAGGTCATGACACTCGTGCGGGAGGAGGTCCCCCGGGGCCTGCCGATGCTCGCCAAGCTCAGCCCCGATGTCACCGACATCGTGGACATAGCCGATGTCGTGCTCAAGGCCGGTGCCCACGGTCTGACGATGATCAACACCACCCTCGGTATGGCCATCGACACCGACCGGTTGCGTCCGCACCTCGTCGCGGCGACCGGGGGCCTCTCCGGCCCCGCGATCCGACCGATGGCGGTCCGCGCCATCTGGCAGGTCGCCGGGGCCATGCGCGCCGGGCGGATCAGGACGGCCCCGATCGTCGGCGCAGGAGGCGTGCGCCACGGCGTGGACGCCCTCGAGCTCGTCGCGGCCGGCGCCGCCGCCGTGCAGGTCGGCACGGCGGCCTTCAACGACCCGACGGCACCCCACCGGGTCGGGGTGGAGCTCGAGCAGCTCGTCGCCGAGCGCGGCTTCGATCGCCTGGCCGATGTGGTCGGCATCGCCCACGAGAGGTTCAGCCCGTGAGGTCCACCGCATGACCACTCGAGACGTCCCCTTCGGAGTCCGCCTCCGGGCCGCGATGGCCGAGTTCGGGCCGCTGTGCGCCGGGATCGACCCGCACCGCGCGCTCCTGGAGTCGTGGGGGCTCGCCTATGACCTCGCCGGCCTGGAACGGTTCACGATGACCTGCGTCGAGGCCTTCGGGGGAGAGGTGGCGGCGGTCAAACCGCAGTCCGCCTTCTTCGAGGTCTTCGGGGCGAAGGGGGTCGCGATCCTCGAGCGGGCCCTGGCCGACCTGCGCGACGCCGGCACCCTGACGGTCCTCGACGTCAAGCGCGGGGACATCGGCACCACGGTCGACGCCTACGGTGAGGCCTTCCTCGGCCCGCACGCGCCCGCGCCCGCGGACGCGATCACGCTCAGCCCCTACCTCGGGTACGGCTCCCTGCGTCCGGCGATCGACCTCGCCCGGGCGACGGGCCGCGGGGTCTTCGTCCTCGGGCTGACGTCCAACCCCGAGGGGGCGAGCGTCCAGCACGCCCGTCTCGCGGACGGGCGGTCCGTCGCCGGCGCGATCGCCGATGCCGCGGGGCAGGACAACGCGGGAGCCCGTGGCCGCGGGGAGCTCGGCAGTGTCGGCCTCGTCGTGGGTGCGACCGTCGGGTCGGCGGTGGCCGACCTCGGTGTCGACCTCCCGTCGATGGCGGGTGCGATCCTCGCTCCCGGCCTCGGCGCCCAGGGCGCGAGCGCCGCGGACGTGCGTGCGGTCTTCGCCGGAGCGCTGCCCCAGGTCCTCGCGAGCAGCAGCCGCGATGTGCTGCGCGCCGGTCCGGACCCCACCGCGCTGCGGGGGCGGGCCCGGGCGGTCGCCACGGAGGTCGCGGCCATCACGGCCGCGTGAGAAGGTGAGCGGATCCCTTCGTCGAGCCATCCCGGAGAGGCTGCGTGTTCCCGTGCCCGTCCCCCCACTGACCCCGCAGCAACGCGCCGATGCCCTCTCGCGGGCGACCGCCGCGCGCCGGCAGCGGGCCGAGGTCAAGCACCGCCTCAAGCAGGGGTCCTCGGGCATCGCCGAGGTCATCGCCGACGGGGTGCACGACGCGGCGATCGCGAAGTTCAAGGTGTCCGAGCTCATCGAGTCGATGCCCGGCGTCGGGCGGGTCAAGGCAGGTCAGATCATGGACGACCTCGGCATCGCCCGCTCCCGACGGGTGCGTGGTCTCGGTGAGCACCAGACGCGGGCCCTCATCGACCACTTCGCCCGGGCATGACGGCACGACTGACCGTGCTCGCCGGTCCCACCGCCGTCGGCAAGGGCACGGTGGCCGCGTGGATCCGCGAGCACCATCCCGAGGTCTGGCTGTCGGTGTCGGCGACGACCCGACCGGCCCGGCCCGGCGAGATCGACGGGGTGCACTACCGCTTCCTCTCCGGCGACGAGTTCGCCCGGCAGGTGCGCGAGGGCGAGATGCTCGAGTGGGCGGTCGTCCACGGCCGGGCCTCCTACGGCACCCCGCGGGGCCCGGTGATCGAGGCACTCGCGCAGGGGAAGCTACCGCTGCTGGAGATCGACCTGCAGGGAGCACGCCAGGTCCGCGCGTCGATGCCGCAGGCCCGCTCGGTCTTCCTCGCACCGCCGTCGTGGGACGAGCTGGTGAATCGTCTCGTCGGCCGCGGGACCGAGACGGCCGAGGAGAGAGCCGTGCGGTTGGACACCGCGAAGGTCGAGATGGCGGCGCAGCAGGAGTTCGACCACGTCATCGTCAACGACGACATTCGTCGTGCCGCCGAGGAACTCGTATCATTGATGAGATCGCACTGACCCCGACGACAAGGACCACCTCGACGTGTCCGGTACCAAGGCAAACCCCATCGGCATCACCAACCCGCCGATCGACGACCTCCTGACCAAGGCGGACAGCAAGTACGCCCTGGTCATCTACGGCGCGAAGCGCGCCCGTCAGATCAATGCGTACTACTCGCAGCTCCAGGAGGGGCTGCTGGAGTACATCGGCCCGCTGGTCGACGCACAGGTCCACGACAAGCCGCTGTCGATCGCCCTTCGCGAGATCGACCAGGGCCTGCTCACCAAGGAGGCCAGCGCTCCCGAGGGCGACGCCCCGGTGCCCTCCGTCACGGTGCCGGTCACCGACGAGGCCTGACGGACTCCCTTCGTGCGCATCGTCCTCGGCGTGGGTGGGGGCATCGCCGCCTACAAGGCTGCCCTCCTGCTGCGCCTCTTCAGCGAGGACGGTCACGAGGTGACCGTCGTCCCCACCGAGGCCGCGCTGCGCTTCGTCGGCGCACCGACGTGGGAAGCGCTCTCCGGGCGCCCCGTCCAGACCGATGTGTGGAGCAACATCACCGAGGTACCGCACGTGCGGATCGGCCAGGAGGCGGATCTCGTCGTCGTCGCACCGACGACGGCTGACCTGCTGGCGAAGGCCGCGCACGGCCTGGCCGGTGACCTGCTGACCAATGTGCTGCTCACCGCGCGCTGTCCCGTGGTGCTGGCCCCCGCCATGCACACCGAGATGTGGGAGCACGCGGCCACCCGCGCCAATGTCGTGACCCTGCGCGAGCGCGGGGTCACCGTCGTCGAGCCCGACTCCGGGCGACTGACCGGCGCCGACACCGGTCCGGGCCGTCTGCCCGAGCCGGAGACCATCCACGCCGCGGCGATGGACGCGTGGCGCGACGGGCGTGCGTCCGACCCCGCACCTGCGGACGACCTCGACGGGACAGCGGTGCTCGTGAGCACCGGCGGGACCCGGGAGCCGCTCGACCCGGTGCGCTATCTCGGCAACCGGTCCTCCGGCAAGCAGGGTCTGGCGATCGCCGAGGCCGCCGCCGCCCGGGGTGGCAGGGTCACGCTCGTGGCCGCCAACCTCGACCTGCCGGTGGCCCCCGGCATCGAGGTCGTGCGCGTGGGCTCCGCCCTCGAGCTGCAGGAGCAGATCAGCGCGCGCGCCGCGGACCACGACGTCGTCGTCATGGTCGCCGCCGTGGCCGACTTCCGGCCGGCCGAGTACGCCGGCTCCAAGATCAAGAAGACGCACGATCCCGGCGACCCGGACGCCGCACCGACGATCCAGCTCGTGCGCAACCCGGACATCCTCGCGGGGCTGGTCACCGCCCGGGGGGACTCCCCGTCGCCGCTCATCGTCGGCTTCGCCGCCGAGACGGGTGATGCGAGCGGCTCGGTCCTCGACCACGCCCGGGACAAGCTCACCCGCAAGGGGTGCGACGTCCTCGTCGTCAACGAGGTCGGTGTCGGCAAGACCTTCGGCGCCGACGACACGAGCGTGCACGTCCTCACCCGGGGCGGTGACGACGCCCTCGAGATCGGCCCGGCGAGCAAGCGGGTCGTCTCCGAGGGCATCTGGGACGTCATCACGGGTGCTCTCCGCGCCTGACGCGATCCGGTGCATAGACTGACCGCGCCCTACCGGGCGGTCACGATCCGCCTGTCCTCGATCCAGGGAGTTCCACGGTGTCCGGACGTCTCTTCACCTCCGAGTCGGTGACCGAAGGTCACCCCGACAAGATCTGTGACCAGATCTCGGACTCGATCCTCGACGCGATGCTCGAGGTCGACCCCGGCAGCCGCGTGGCCGTCGAGACGATGGTGACCACGGGGTTGGTGCACATCGCCGGCGAGGTCACGACGGAGGCCTACGTCGAGATCCCGCAGCTCGTGCGCAGGGTCATCGCCGAGCGGGTCGGCTACGACTCCTCGGACAAGGGCTTCGACGGCCGCACCTGTGGCGTCTCGGTCTCGATCGGTGCGCAGAGCCCGGACATCGCCCAGGGGGTCGACACCGCCTACGAGAACCGCACCGGTGGCATCGACCCGAAGGACAAGCAGGGCGCCGGCGACCAGGGCCTGATGTTCGGCTACGCCTGCGAGGACACGCCCGAGCTGATGCCGCTGCCGATCTTCCTGGCGCACCGTCTCGCGCAGCGCCTGACCGAGGTACGCAAGTCCGGTGAGCTGGAGTACCTGCGGCCGGACGGCAAGACCCAGGTGACCATCGACTACGACGGCGACCGGCCCGTGCGTCTGGACACCGTGGTCCTCTCCACCCAGCACTCCGCGCAGATCGACCACGAGCGCCAGCTGCCCGAGGACATCAGGAGGCACGTCTTCGAGCCGGTGATGACCGCGCTCAAGGACTCCGGCGTGCAGCTCGACACCTCCGACTACCGCACCCTGATCAACCCCACCGGCAAGTTCGTCATCGGCGGACCCATGGGGGACGCCGGCCTGACCGGCCGCAAGATCATCGTCGACACCTACGGCGGCATGGCCCGCCACGGGGGCGGCGCCTTCTCCGGCAAGGACCCGTCGAAGGTCGACCGCTCGGCCGCCTACGCCATGCGCTGGGTCGCCAAGAACGTCGTGGCCGCCGGTCTCGCCGGTCGCTGCGAGGTCCAGGTCGCCTATGCCATCGGCGCGGCGCAGCCGGTCGGTCTGTACATCGAGACCTTCGGCACCGAGACCGTCCCGGTCGAGCGGATCCAGGCCGCGGTCGACACGGTCTTCGACCTGCGCCCGCTGGCGATCGTCGAGGAGCTCGACCTGCTGCGCCCGATCTACGCGCCGACGGCCGCCTACGGCCACTTCGGGCGGACCGAGGCCGCCGGGTACGACACCCCCTTCCCGTGGGAGCAGACCACCAAGGTCGAGGCCCTGCGGGCAGCGGTCAGGGCCTGATCGACCCCCACGAGACCGGGAGGGAGGTCGCTGACACCCCTCCCGGTTACGTTGGTCCCCGTGCGCGTCGCCCAGGTACTCATCGACTCGGGGCTGGTCCATCTCGACCGGCCCTTCGAGTACCTCGTGCCCGAGGAGCTCGAGGCGGCCGCGGTGCCCGGGGTGCGGGTCAAGGCACGCTTCGCCGGACGTGACCTGCCCGGGTACATCCTGGAGCGCACCGACGTCGCCGAGCACACCGGTCGGCTGGCCCCCATCCGCACGGTCGTCTCACCCGAGCCGGTCCTCACCCCCCAGGTGCTCGAGCTCGCCCGGCGCGTGTCTCGCCACCAGGCGGGGACCGTCATGGACGTCCTGCGCCTGGCCATCCCGCCGCGGCATGCGCGGGCCGAGAAGGCCCTGTCGAGCGGGCCCCCGGCCCCCGACGCGGACGCAGGGGAGGCGTCCTCGCCCTCCACGCCCACGGGGCCGGTCGAGCCACCCGAGGTCTGGGCCGGCTACCGCGCGGGGGTCGCGTGGTGGTCCCGGGTCGCGGCGGGGGAGTCGCCGCGCGCAGCCTGGCTCGCCGCGCCGTCGCGGCCGACCGGGGCGGACTGGCCCAGGGCCCTCGCGGAGGCGGCTCGCGGCGCGCTGGCCTCGGGGCGGGGGAGTGTCATCGTCGTCCCCGACCAGCGGGACGTCTCCCGGGTGGACGCCGCCCTGACCGAGGTGCTCGGCCCGGACCAGCACGTGCGCCTCACCGCAGACCAGGGCCCGCAGGCGCGCTACACGGCGTGGCTGAAGGTGCTGCGCGGGCACGTGCGCGTCGTCGTCGGGACCCGCGCGGCGGCCTACGCGCCGGTGCGGGACCTCGGTCTCGTCGCGTGGTGGGACGACGGCGACGACCTCCATCTCGAGCCGCGGTCCCCGTACGCCCACGTCCGAGAGGTCCTCACGACCCGCGCCGATGTCGAGGACGCGGCGCTGCTCGTGGGTGGCCTGGCGATGTCGACCGACGTCGCCGCCCTCGTCGACTCCGGACGGGTCCACCTCGTCGGCGGGTCCGCGTCGCGGCGTGAGGCACCGCGGGTGCTCATCGCCGGTGAGGGCGTCGATGAGGAGCGCGACGGGCCCGGGGCCCGGGCGCACATCCCCTCGTCCGCCCACCGCGCCGCCTCGGCGGGCCTGCGGGAGGGCCCGGTGCTCCTGCAGGTGCCCCGCCGCGGGTACCTGCCGGCGATGTCCTGCGCGACCTGTCGGGCGCCGGCCCGCTGCCCCGAGTGCCAGGGGCCGCTCGCCCTGCCCTCTCCCCACCGCTCACCGGAGTGCGGCTGGTGCGGACGATCGCCACGCGGCTTCGACTGCCCGCACTGCGATGGCGACCGGTTGCGCGCCGGGGTCATCGGCGCGCGCCGGACGGCGGAGGAGATCGGCCGCTCCTTCCCCGGGACCCGCGTCATCACCTCCGGTGCCGGCGAGGTGCACGAGAGCGTGGGGCCGCAGCCGGCGATCGTCGTCGCCACCCCGGGTGCCGAGCCCGTCGCCGACGGGGGGTACGCCACGGTCCTCCTGCTCGATGCCTGGGCGAGCCTCGACCGACCCGACCTGCGCGCGGCCGAGGAGGCGGTGCGGCGGTGGTTCGCCGCGGCCGGCCTCGCGAGGTCCTGGGCCGACGGGGGAGCGGTGGTGCTCTGTGGCGCGCCCTCGCACGTGACGATCCCCGCAGTGGAGGCTCTCGTGCGGTGGGACCCGCAGTGGTTCGCCGCCCGTGAGCTCGCGGAGCGGTCCGAGCTGTCCCTGCCACCGACGACCTGGACGGCGGAGGTCGTCGCCGATCGCCGGCGGGTCGAGCCGATCGAGCACGCGGTGCGCTCGGTGGCGCCGGAGGCCGAGCTGCTCGGTCCGTTGCCGGTGACCGGCACGCTGGAGCGGCGCCGGGTCGTCATCAAGGCGCCCTTCGACGACGGGCCCCTCATCG